>NZ_LMMH01000033.1:0-298956 GCF_001422185.1 Sphingomonas sp. Leaf257 | reverse complement strand
TATGCCGCCCAGTCCCGGTTCAACAAGGAAATCGGAGATGCGCGCAAACTCGTTTCGGCGGGCGCGATCGGACTGGACGAATATGCGGCCAAGCTGCGGATGGAACAGGCGCTGCTGGACCGCGTAACGGGCGCGCATGAGGACATGACCGAGGCGCAGCGCCTGACTGCCTATGAGACGCTGAACCTCACGCGCAATCTGGCTGACGTCGGCGTGACCGCCTCCATGGGCATGGACCCGTTCATGATCCTTGTGCAGCAGGGGCCGCAAATCTGGGACGTGTTCCAGCAGATTGAGGCGCGCGGGGGCAGCGCGGCCGCATCGATGCGCCAGCTGGGGCAGGACGTGCTGAAATATGTCGTCGACGGCTTTGCCAAGGTCGTGCCCTACCTCACGCCCACCAATGTGCTGCTTGCGGGCACGGCGCTGGCGGCTGTCGCGGCGGTTCGTGCACTGGGCGAATATGGCATTGCCATGCAGCGGCTGGAGGGTGTCGCGGCCGGGCTTGGCCGCACCTCCGGCCAGACGGCGCAGCAGCTGGAGACGTTCGCCGAGGCCGCCGCATCGGCGGGCAATCGGTCGCTGTCGGCCACCCGCGATAGNCTTGGCCGCACCTCCGGCCAGACGGCGCAGCAGCTGGAGACGTTCGCCGAGGCCGCCGCATCGGCGGGCAATCGGTCGCTGTCGGCCACCCGCGATAGCGTCGCGGCCTTCGCKAYSGCCGGGATCGAAAGCGGCCAGACGATCACCGCGTTGGCGGCCAATGTCGAGAAATATGCCAAGCTGACCGGACAGGATGCCCCCGCCGCGCAAGCCGCACTCGCCGAGGCCATGTCCGATCCGGCGCGGGCGGCCGACACCTTCACGCAGCAGCTGGGGCTGCTGACCGGCGCGCAATATGAGCATATCCGAGGGCGGCGCACGCGCCGGCCNGTCGAGAAATATGCCAAGCTGACCGGACAGGATGCCCCCGCCGCGCAAGCCGCACTCGCCGAGGCCATGTCCGATCCGGCGCGGGCGGCCGACACCTTCACGCAGCAGCTGGGGCTGCTGACCGGCGCGCAATATGAGCATATCCGCGCACTGGCAGCGCAGGGGGATGGCGAGAAGGCCGCGTCCGAGCTGACCCGCATCCTGACCGCCGATCTGGCCGCGAATAGCCATGAGGCCACCGGGCTGGCGCATTACATGGATGCGCTGGGCGATGCCGTGTCCGGCGTGGCGGTAATGTTCGGTCGCCTTGATCAGCGGATCAAGAATGCCGGGGCGTCCTATGATGCCTGGCTAAAGCGGAATGTCGGTGGCTGGGCGGTCGATCTGATCGGCACCGGCAACACCATGCCCATCGGACCGAACGCGGCGGCCGGGCGCAATCAGGACCAGATTGCCGCGCTGAACGCATCGCAGGCGCTCAACACCAGCGGCATGAAGCAGTTCAACGATTTGCTTGCCCAGCAGCGCATCCTGCAAAAGGGGCTGGCGGATACGACCGGCCTGACGGCCGCCCAGATTGGTGCCCTGCGCCATGACTATTCGGCCGTCACCGACACCATCAATGTCAACCGCAACGCCTCTGGCCAGTGGATCACGACGCAGGAACGCGCCCACCTGATCGCGCAGGCGCAGGCCCGTGTAGGGGCCGCGCGTAATCAGACCGACAAGGCTGCGGCGCAGCAGCAGCTGACCCGGCTTCAGCTGGGCAATCAGGTGCTGACGCAGCAGGAGCGCGAGACGCAGGCGCAGGACGCTTATGCGCGTGTCGCGGATCGCTATCACCGCAACCGGGATAACCACGCCGCGCAGCTGGCCCGTGATGCCGAGGCCGTGCAGGCGTCCATCCGCAACCTCTATTCGCTGGCCGATGCCTATGGCGTGTCGGGCTCTGCCGCGCTGATCGCCGAGGCGCGGGTGCGCGCGGAAAGCCAAGCCATCCGCCAGCGCGGCGATATCGAGGCGGCTGTAAACCGCCAGATTGAACTGGCCATTGCGCAGCGTGTGGCGGACGGCGCGAAGTCCGTCCAGTCGATGACCGATCAGTCGCGGATTCAGGCTGACGTGAATGCGGCCGTGGCCGATGGCCTGATCCCGGCGGGGCGCGCCAACGAGATGCTGCGCGACCGGATTGCGGAATTGCCCTTGCTTGCGGCTCTGGAGGCCGCACAGCAGCGCGGCCTGACCAAAGGGGCGGCCGAGGCGCAAAAGGCGCTGGACGCCCTGCACGACGCCCAGAAGCGATCGAACGCGGCCGCCATCGGTTCGCGTTTCTTCGCGGCCGATCAGGCCGCCGATCGCCGGTTGGCGCAGCTGGAAAAGGAACGGGATCTGATCGGCGCAACGGACGCCGAGCGGATCAAGGCTTTGGCGACGCTAAAGGCCACGCAGGAACTGCCGGACCATGACTTCACGGGCAAGTTCGCGGACGATTACGTCGCCAAGCAAGTCCAGATTGCCGAAAATCAGCAGCAAATCCAGCTGTTGACCAATGCCTACAACGACTCGTTGAAGCATCAGGCCGAACTGTTCGACGCGATCGCGGCAAATGTTCAGAATGCGGGGCAAGGCATGGCGGAAGCCTTTGGCGAGGCGGGCCGCGCTCTGGGCGATGTGGCGTCCGTCTTTGCGGGGCACCTGTCCGACCGCCAGCGCCTGAACGACTGGCAGCAGAAGGAAATGCGGGATGCCAGCCAAATCACGGTGGCAGAAGTCCGCGCGCGCAAGGAGCGCGAGGTTTCCGCGCTCTACGCGGCTCGGTCCAGCACGATGCAAATCGCCATGTACGGGGACCTTGCGGCATCGGCGCGCGGGTTCTTCGACGAAGGTTCGACCGGGTATGAGGCGATGGCGGCGGCCGAAAAGGCGTTCCGCGCCGTCCAGTTCGCCCTGTCGGTGCGTGCCGTGGCGCAGGATGCCATCGAGACGGGCAGCGCCATCGCCAAGAGCGGCGCGCGGTCGGCCGCCCATGCCGTCGAGGCGGTGGCCAAGGCGATTGCAGGCCTGCCCTTCCCGCTGAACATCGCGGCCGGAGCTGCGACAGCGGCCGTGCTGGCGTCGATCGGGCTGTCCGTGGCCGGAGCGTTCGGCAAGGGCGGCGGTGATCTGCCCAAGGCCAATGCGGGCACCGGCACGGTGCTGGGCGATAGCGCGGCCAAATCGGAAAGCCTGAAACGGTCGCTGGATGCCCTGAAGGAGGTGGATACCGTCACCTCCGTCTATGCGCGCGAAATGGCCACCTCGCTGCGGTCGATCGACGGCCAGATTGGCGGGYTGGCCARTGTCGTCGTGCGGGCGGGCAACATCAATGCGTCSGGGGGCGTGGCCGAGGGGTTCAAGACGGACCTGACCGGCAAGCTGCTATCCRGTGCGGTCGACCCGCTGGGCATCCTGTCCAAAATCCCGGTGATCGGCGGGCTGTTCAGCGGCCTGAAGGGGCTGGTCGGCTCGCTGTTCGGCTCCACCACCACCGTTGTCGGCAATGGCCTGTATGGCGGCGCGCAGTCGCTGGGCAGCATCCTGTCGGGCGGGTTCGATGCGTCCTATTATTCGGACGTTGAGAAGAAAAAGCGGTTCCTGGGGATCACGACCGGCAAGTCCTATTCCACCCAATATACCGGGGCGGATGCGGGGTTGGAGAATCAGTTCACGCTGATCCTGAAGGAGTTCAACGCGGCGATCGTCGCGGCGGCCGGGCCGCTGGGCRCAGCGACCGGCGATATCCAGAACCGCCTGAACGGCTTTATCRTCGATATCGGCAAAATCGACCTGAAGGGCCTGACAGGCACGCAGGTTCAGGAAAAGCTGACCGCCGTATTCGGTGCGGCGGCCGATCGCATGGCRGATGCGGCATTCCCCGGTTTCCAGCGCTTCGCAAAGGTCGGGGAAGGCGCGTTTGAAACGCTGGTGCGGGTCGCGTCGACGGTGGAGGCCGCGACCACTGCCCTGACCGCGCTGGGCGGCGCGGCGCAGGCGCTGGGCATCGACGCGAAAATGGGGCTGGTCGGGCAGTTCGACCTGAAGGGCCTGACAGGCACGCAGGTTCAGGAAAAGCTGACCGCCGTATTCGGTGCGGCGGCCGATCGCATGGCAGATGCGGCATTCCCCGGTTTCCAGCGCTTTGCGAAGGTCGGGGAAGGTGCGTTTGAGACGCTGGTGCGGGTCGCGTCGACGGTGGAGGCCGCGACCACTGCCCTGACCGCGCTGGGCGGCGCGGCGCAGGCGCTGGGCATCGACGCGAAAATGGGGCTGGTCGGGCAGTTCGAAAGCGTCAGTGCCTTCAGCAGCGCCACGGACGCCTATTTTCAGGCCTATTACAGCAAGGCCGAACAATCGGCCGCCAAGACCGCCCAGCTTGGCAAAGTGTTCGACAGCCTTGGCCTCTCGATGCCCGCCAGCCTGTCGGCCTTCCGCTCGCTGGTCGAAGCGCAGGACCTGACCACGGCGGCCGGACAGRCGACCTATGCCACGCTGCTGAAGCTGGCGCCTGCCTTTGCCGATCTGCAATCGGCCTTGGAGGGCGTGAAAAGTGCGGCCGATATCGCCAGCGAACGCGCCGATCTGCAGCGCCGCTTGCTGGAGGTGCAGGGCAATACGGCTGCGATCCGGGCGCTTGATCTGGCCAAGCTGGATAGCAGCAACCGGGCGTTGCAGATGCAAATCTGGGCCATTCAGGACGCGCAGGAAGCCGCCAAGGCGGCCGATGAACTACGCAAGGCGTGGTCCGATGTGGGTGACAGCATCATGGATGAGGTCAAGCGTATCCGGGGCCTGACCGAGGCGGGCGGGGATGGATCGTTCGCCAGCCTGATGGGCCAGTTCAACGCCGCCAATGCGTCGGCGCGGGGCGGCGATCAGGATGCGGCCAAGCTGCTGCCCAGCCTGTCGCAGTCGCTGCTGACCGCTGCGGCCAATGCCGCGACCAGTCGGCAGGAACTGGACCGGGTTCGCGCCCAGACCGCCGCCCAGCTGGAAGCGACGTGGGCGGCCATTCAGGGGCGCAGCTTTACCCCCGTGACCGGCAACGGCTTGGTTGCGGGTTCGGCCTCGCCCATGCCGGGCGTCGACACGGCGCAGGCGATGGCCCCGGCCAATGACGATCTGGTCGCCGAACTGCGCCAGCTGCGGGACGAAGTGGCGCAGCTGCGGCAGGACAATAACGCGGGCCATGCGGCGACGGCGAGCAACACCGGGGGCATCAAAAAGACGCTCGATACCGTCACCGCCGAGCATGGCGGGCAAGCGGTCAGCGTGGCGGGAGCGGCGGCATGATGGAAGTCGTAAACGCCTCCGGCGAGCGGTTCGCGCTGGGCGAGGTGGAGGCGTCGGCCACGGTCGGCATCATCGACTATAGCCGCCGCGTCACCGATGATTTCGGTGTCACGACGGTCGTGCAGCGCGGGTTCGCGCGCCGCATGTCGGTGCGGCTGGCCGTGCCATCCGATGACGCCAGCGCGTTGCAACGGCGTCTGGCCGATCTGCGCGCCACGTCCGCGCGCTGGATCGCGGATGATCGGTTCGACTGGTTGAGCCCCGCCGGCTTCTACAAGGATTTCGATATCGACATGGCGGTCCCGCCATTGTCCTATTGCACCTTGTCGGTGGAGGGGCTGGCCCARACCGAGGCCGGGGCCGATCCGGGCGGCGATCCCGCGCCGGATGGCCGCCCGAGCACGCTTCAGCTGCTCCAGCCTTACGCCGTCACCGAGGCGATCCTGACCGCCTCCAGCGTGGCGGAAGATGATGCGCCCGCTTGGGCGGCCGCGACCGGCTATACCAAGGGCGCAAAGGTGYTGCGCCAGCACCGGGTCTATGAGGCGCTTGTCGCCAATAGCGGKGCCGATCCRCTGGCGGCCGGTGGGCAATGGCTCGATACCGGCCCGTCGAAGCGCTGGGCACCATTTGACCAGGCGCTTGGCACCGTGGCGCAGGCCGATGGCCAGATGACCATGCGACTGGAGNAATGGCTCGATACCGGCCCGTCGAAGCGCTGGGCACCATTTGACCAGGCGCTTGGCACCGTGGCGCAGGCCGATGGCCAGATGACCATGCGACTGGAGRCGGCGCGCATCGAGGGCGTGGCGCTGCTCGAYGTGAAGGCCGCGACGGTGCGCGTGCAGGCCGATGGCTATGACCGGACGCAGGCCGTTACCGGCGGGGCCGTCACCTTCCTTGATCTGGGCGGCAAGGGCCGGGTCACGGTGACGATCGCGGGGGCGGGTGCGGTGACGGTCGGCACGCTGCTGATCGGCCGTGTCGTGGCGCTGGGCACGACCGAGGCGTCCCCAGCGGCAGGAATCACCGATTTCAGCCGCAAGACGGTCGACGACTTCGGCGAGGTGACGATTGTGAAGCGCGGCTTTGCCAAGCGCATGACCGCCAAGGCGCTGATCCGGACGGACGCACTCGATATCGTCGCCAATCGCATCGCCACGGTGCGGGCGATGCCGTCGCTATGGATCGGGCAGGATGGGCTCGACTGCCTGACCGTCTACGGCTTTTTCCGGGATTTCTCGGTTGAGGTCGGACCGGGGGTTTCGAAGCTGTCGCTGTCGATCGAGGGCCTGAGCGCGNTCGACTGCCTGACCGTCTACGGCTTTTTCCGGGATTTCTCGGTTGAGGTCGGACCGGGGGTTTCGAAGCTGTCGCTGTCGATCGAGGGCCTGAGCGCGGCCGACAAGACCGCGCCGCTGGTCAGCTGGCCCGATCTGGGCGACCCTGACGGCACCAAGCCGGAGGACAACGCGACCAACGGCGCGACGGGCAACGCGCCGATCGGCGGGGTGAAGCAACCTGACGGCACCGTGCAAGGCGCTCGCCCGGCCGCCACGGTGCTTGCGGATCTCCAGCTGAACGCCCTGACGATCGCTGCCGAACAGATGCGTAATGGCACATGGCGGGTCGAACAGGATCGCATCAACACCAATGCGGACGGGCTGACGTGGCGGCAAGTCACCCAACAGCTGGGGCTGATCACCGAACTGCACCAAGCCTTCATCACCGAGCAACGCACGGTCGACAGCGAGGGCAATGCCAAGGCTGTCCTGTCCATCCGGGGTGACAAGGCCATCACCGGCTTTGTCGGAATGGCCGGGGGCGGCATCGGCAAGTTCAAGATTGTCGCCGATGAATTTAGCGTGGCCGATCCTGATCCGAACGGCATCGGTGAAATCTATCCGCTGATCATCAAGGATGGCGTCGCCTATTTTGACCATATCAAGGTCCGGCAATTGGACCGCGATGTAGCAGGAACCGACAACATCCAGTCGGACGCGATCCGCCAGCATTATGGTTCGGAACTGGCGGCCAATGTGGCGCTGCCTCAGAACAGCGGACAAAAGACGCGATATCTAAGCGTCGTCGTCAACAAAAAGCTGGCCGAGAGCGGCCTTCGCATCGAATCCCTCATGCGCCCTCGCCCCGGCCGTGATTACGCCTGCTATTTCCAGATTGGCCGGACCACGAACGGGCAGGACGTGGTGATGGATACGATCTGGTATTGGGTGCCTTCGGCGGTGATCAACGATGCCCGATCCGTCCGCATTCCATTCTACTTTGGCCGAACCTTCGCGGGCCTGCCCGCCGGGCAGCACACGCTCTGGATCGAAGCCGTCGCTTACGGCGGGGGCAACGACGCCGGGTTCATGGAAGTCGGCTCCAATTTCGACATTGAAGAGGTGAAACGGTGACGCTGTATCTTGTCAGCGGTGCGGACGGTGAGCCGCGCCGGAAAATCTCATGCCCTCCCGCCGAAATCGAGGCGCAGTTGGGCGAGGGCGAGACGTTCGCGGAAGTGGACCCGCTGGTCGACGGCTTTGGGCTGACCACGCCTTCGGGTGACGCATGAGCGACGATCAGGCCAGTTTTGCCGAACTGGTGGCCAAGGCCGGGGCCGGGCTGGCCGCGTGGCGGCGCTCGGTCGCCGAACTGGACGCATGGCGGGCGGGGACGGCCAATGGTGGGCCGAACGGGGACGGTGCTTATCCCATGACCGGGGCGGATGATCAGGTGAAGCTGATCCCCTGCCCGGCCAAGATTGCCACGCTGATGCCCACCGGCCAGCCCGTCGACCTGATCCTGCAATGCTATGCCGATCAGGCGGTGGTGCGTGTCGGCTCGCGCCTGTAAGATTGCCACGCTGATGCCCACCGGCCAGCCCGTCGACCTGATCCTGCAATGCTATGCCGATCAGGCGGTGGTGCGTGTCGGCTCGCGCCTGTCGCCGGTTCGGGTTGCGCGGCCGTTGACGATCACCGGCCTACGTGCGTCGCTGGTCCTGGCTGATCAGTCCCCGGTCGAGACGGGCGGCCTGCGCTTAGACGTGAAGGTCAACGGCGCGTCGATGCTGTCCGCGCCCCTGCTGATAAAGCCGGGCCAGCTGTCGAGCCGGGCGGCAGGGATCGCGCAGCCGGTGATTTCCGCACCTGCGATCCCGGACGATGCGGAAATCTCGGTCGATGTGGTGGCCGAGGGCTTGGGCGCGCGGGGCCTGCGGGTCATGCTGGTCGGGAATTACGCATGATCNATAGAAATTCCCGGGGAGTATGCTCATGAACAAGTCCCGCCGGTGATTTCCGCACCTGCGATCCCGGACGATGCGGAAATCTCGGTCGATGTGGTGGCCGAGGGCTTGGGCGCGCGGGGCCTGCGGGTCATGCTGGTCGGGAATTACGCATGATCATTCAGGCCCCCAAAAGCGTGTCGGCCCTCCGGCTCGACTTCGCGGGCACCGCTTACGCCGCTGGCGACAGGGCGTATCCAAGCGCGGGGGCCATCCCCGAGGTGCGGATATCCGGGCCGGGCGGCATCGCTCTTGCTCTGGACGGAACGCTGAAGCTGTCGCCCGCCGGACAGCCGATCGTCGCGGCGGGGGCCGGGGTGGCGCTGGAGCCGCCCGCGACCAATCTGCTGGCCATGAGCAACGCCGCGCCCACCTCTACGGCCGGATGGACCTTGCTCAGCAACCGGCCGACAGACGCCACCATAACACTGGTCGACGATCGCGCAGCGATGGACGCGGCGGGCATCTTCGCGCAGCTGCTCGCGGCCGGGGTGATGAACGGCAAGGCGGTGCGGTTCTACAACCCCTCCCCCGATACCGAATTTGCTCGCGCAGCTGCTCGCGGCCGGGGTGATGAACGGCAAGGCGGTGCGGTTCTACAACCCCTCCCCCGATACCGAATTTGCCATCCCGTTTTTCGGCGCTGGCGGCGCGGCCTATGCGATCAGCGCCTATGTCCGGTGCCTGAAGGGTGGCGGCTATATCACCGTCACCGGAGGCGGCGGCCAGACGCCCATCTTTACAAATGGTGGGTGGCAGCGTGTCGGCCGGGTCCACAATGCCGGGCAACAGGCCCGGTTGGTCGTGCGGCCTCAATCGGAGGTGCTGGTGATCCTCGCGCAAGTCGAGGCCGCCCGTATTACCAGCCCCATCATCGTGTCGGGCCAGCCCGTGACACGGACCGCTGCGCCCCTGCTGATCGTGGGCGGGCACCTGTTCGGCCGCCCGCATACCATCGTGCTGGAGGTGGAGTTTGCGCGGCAGGACAATGCCGAACGCACGATGCTCCACCTGACCAATGGTGCGGGCGAGGGCTACACGCTCGCCCGCACCAACGACAACGCCCTGACCGGCACGCAGACCGGCAGTTTCCGCCGCCCCTGTGTTCCCCGGCTGACCGGGCCGGGCCGGGTTCGCATGGCCCACCGTGTCAGCCCACGGGGCCAGACGATCGGCGCGGCGGGGCTGCTCGCCCATGCACCTTTCATGGAAGCGACCACCGGGCTGGACCGCGTGGCGATCGGCGCGCGGGTGGACGGCACCTTGCCGATGACGGGATGGGTTCGCTCGGTCGAAATCCTGTGCGAGGTCGGGGACGACGACTTGGAGGCGATCGTGGCCGGACCNCGGGTGGACGGCACCTTGCCGATGACGGGATGGGTTCGCTCGGTCGAAATCCTGTGCGAGGTCGGGGACGACGACTTGGAGGCGATCGTGGCCGGACCGGCCGACGCCTTCCTGCCCGAGACGCGGCGCTATATCAGCCCGGCCGGGAGTGATGACAGCGACGGCCTGACGCCCGCCACTGCATGGCGAACGCTTGCCAAGGCGACGGACGTAACGCTGTTCTGGCCGGGCACGCATTTCTTTCTGGAACGTGGCGGCGACGGCCTGACGCCCGCCACTGCATGGCGAACGCTTGCCAAGGCGACGGACGTAACGCTGTTCTGGCCGGGCACGCATTTCTTTCTGGAACGTGGCGGCGCGTGGGCCGAGACGCTGCTGCCCAGCAACCGTTGCACCTATCGGCCCTATGGCTCGGGCGCAGCGCCGCAAGTCGGGATCGGCCAGACCTATGGTGTCGACGAAAATGCGGCCAATGATTTCCGCATTCAGGGCCTGCATATCACCCGCGCCAAATCGCGGGGCGTGAACAGCTATGGCGCGTCGGGCGTCATGCTGGTGGGCAACGAGATATCACGCAACGGTTCGACCACGGATGACAATGCGATCGGCGTCGCGATCCGGGGCAACACGCGCAAGGCGGAAGCTGAATTGGTCGCGCTCCCGAAGGGGGTTCAGGTGCAGGCCTATGCCACGACGGAGGCCGCCCTTACGGGCATCTTCCGGGTGGAGTGCACAACGGGGGGCAGCGGATCGGCGACGCGGTGGCGGGTGCGTCGGCCGGATGGGTCCTTGGTCAATGGCACCGCCAGCGGCGGGGTGGCTTTCTCGGGCGGCGGGGTGTCGTTCACGCTTTCCGGTACGGCATCGGTGGGAGACGTTGTTCAGATACGCAGCAAGCCGTTCAACGAAATCTCTCTGCCCACCAACGCCCTGGCGGAAGACGTGTTGGTCGAAGGCAATTATATCCATGACAATGTGGGCAAAGCGGCGGGCGATGCGGTCTATATCGAAGGTGTCGGAGGCANCCAACGCCCTGGCGGAAGACGTGTTGGTCGAAGGCAATTATATCCATGACAATGTGGGCAAAGCGGCGGGCGATGCGGTCTATATCGAAGGTGTCGGAGGCATTTGCATCGTGCAGGGCAACGACATTCCCCCTCCCGTTGGCGTTCAGGCCGACTGTATCCAGTGCGGGCGAAACAATCATCTGTATGTACGCAATCCGGCCCACGCCATCATCCGGCAAAATCGCGTCCGTGCATTCACGGGGGGCGGCAAGGGCGCGATCGTCATCCTGTCAGAAACCTTCCTGATCGAAGGCAATCATATTCGGGGGCACAATTTCTGTGTCAGCGTCAACCCGATGGGCCGATCCGTCATCAGGGGGAATTACTGTGAGGAGGCCGATCTTTACCCCTACTCATGGGGCATTGGCATTGGCTCCGATTTCGATTCCGTAGGCCTCGAAATCTATGGCAACATCATCGTGAATTGCCGCCGGGGTGTCACCGTATCGGGCAACGGAAACAGCACCTTCACGATGAATGGCCGCTATCCCGGCTTTCAGAACCGGGCGGCAATCGCGGTTTATGACAACGACATTCGCGATGCTGACGCGGCCGTTTTTGTTGATCGCCCCACGAGTGGCCGCATCCAGTTCAACACCGCGACGAACGCCACATTGCTGGTCGATCGTCGCACCATGGCCTTGCCGCCCGGCGAGGCTGATCTGCGCATCGGGTTCAACCGGCTGAACTGACGCCGGACCTTCAGGGAGATAATCATGGATAATCTATGCTTCGCGGCCTTGGAGGCCGTGAAATGACGGCGCTTGCCCATATCGTCAGCGTCGTGGCCATCTGGACATTGATGCTGTTCGGCGTGCGCTTCGCCGTGTCGGCCGGGCATTGGCTTGTTCCGTGCGGCGGGGCGCTATGGCATCTGGCGCGATGCCGGGGGCCGAACAAAAGCGAGTGCCGCGCCGCGTTCCGGGCCACCATCGCCCAGCTTCACGCCGATTTGGTATCGGCCATCAAGACGCCGTGGAGCGCGACCTTGCTCTTTGGCGGGTCCGTGCTGATCGGTCTGGGCTATTTTTTCGGATCGGCGGGGGATGCGGCGCGGCTGGTATCTGCCCAGCCTGACCACTGGATCGCGTTCGATGTGGCCACGGACTGCACGGCGTCCGTGTTCGCCACGACGGGCATGAGTTTCGTGCTGGCGGCCTTTTCCCGCCATCGGACCGCCAGCTTTCTGGTCAGCGGCGTCCTGATCCTGACCGGCCTGGGGATAGGAGTATCGACGCTGTGAAGGACTGGCAGTTCTACGCACTGGCGGCCTTTGCGGTCGCGTCGGGGCAAGTGCTGAAGATCGGCCGCAAGCTGGAGGCGGGCCGCGCCGTGACATGGCGCGATATCATGGTCCTGTGTTCGATCCTGCCCGCGTTCGGCGCGATTGGCGGGGCGATGGCTGTCCATTTCAACATGCCGGTGTGGTCGGTGCTGTTCGCGGGCACCTGTGCCGGTTGGACGGGCATCGGGACCATGCGCGTGATGCTGGCGGCGCTGCCGTACATCCTGCCCGAGGGGCTGGCGAGGCTGTTCCGCCCGATGATCACGGACAAGGATCAAACCGGGGCCTGATCCCCCCACCAACCAAGGACATGGATAGATGACAAAACCAGCGGGGCAACCGGCCGCGCGGGCTACGCTCGCGCGTGCCGCAAAAGGAGGCGGCGTCGCGGCGATCGTCGCCGCGATGATCGCCGGGGTGATCACCCTTGAGGGCGGATATGTGAACCACCCGGCCGATCCGGGTGGCGAGACGAACAAGGGCATCACCAAGCGGGTTGCGGTGGCGCATGGCTATACCGGCCCGATGCGGACGCTGCCCGACAGCGTGGCGCATAGCATCTATTACGCCGATTATCTGGTGAAGCCCGGCTATGCCCCGCTGATCCCGATCGATGCGGCCGTGACGGAAGAACTGTTCGATACCACGGTCAACATGGGCGCGGATCGGCCGGGGCGCTGGTTCCAAACCGGGATCAACGCGACGTGTGGCACGCGGCTGGCGGTGGACGGCAAGGTGGGGGCCGCGACGATCGCCGCCTATCAGGCGTGCCAGACGCAATACGGCGCGGTCCGGTTGTGCGTCACGATGCTGGGCCTGCTCGATGGGCAGCAGCGGGCAGAATATGACCGCTTGGTCGCGGCCAATTCCCGCCTGAAGGTTTTCCATGTCGGCTGGATCGCCAAGCGGATCGGCAATGTCGATCGCCGCAAATGTGATGCGGCGGCATGATCCGGCTCGCGGCGCTGGGGCGCTTCTGGCCGCTGATCCCCATCCTGTTGCTTGCAGTGTGGGGCTGGCGCGTTGACCAGCTGCGCGCGGTCCACCTGCTCGATTTGACCAAGGAACGCGGCGATCGGCGCGCCGAGGTCGCGGAAAGCAAGCGGGATGCCGCGTCGGCCGAGGCCGCCAATGCGGACCGGATTGCGACGGCGGCCGAGCGGTACGCGGCCGCCATGGCCGATCGCCTGCCCATCATCCTCCACTCGAAAGACACGGTGACACGCTATGCGCAAACTGATGCTGGCCGTGTCGTGTGTCGCGGCCCTGACCGGGTGCGCGACATCGACACACTCGACGCCGCCCTATTCACGCCTTCCCGATCCGCCGACAGCGGCCTTGGAGCCGTGCGTGCCGACGCCACAGCGTCGCCAGCCGGACGGTAGCGCCACGGCGGCCGATGATGACGCCACGATCCGGGACGGCCGGGTCGATCTGGCGGCCTGTGACGACAAGCGCCGTCTGTTGCTGGGTAGCTGGCCGCGCAACCCCACTCTCCCACGAAAGGACTGACCATGGCTGATCCCTTCCGCACCTTCGCGGACAAAGTTTCCGACCCTGCCACCCGCGCGGTGGCCATCGTGCCCAATGACGGAACCGACCTCGCCGACATTCCCAAGGCGTTCTATGTAGGAACCGGGGGCACCATCGCGATGATTGGAGCGGGTGCACCTGCCGGGGCTACTGGCGTGACGTGGAAGAATGTCCCCTCTGGCGCCATCGTCCCGTTCCGTCCGCGCCGCATCCTCGCCACCGGCACCACGGCCGCTGATATGCTGGCGCTCTACTGATGCCGGGGCTTGGCATTGGCCTTAGCCTTGGGCTTGGCGGGAGCGCGGGTGGCGGCGGGCCGGGCCTGTCGGCCAGCAAGTCCACCTATTACACTTCCATCGCGCAAGGGGCGCTCATTGCGTCCCTGACCGATCCCTTCGGCTCGGGTGCGACTTACACGGTTGTGGGCAGCACGCCGTCTACGCTGGCGCTGGCATCGGGCGGCCGGATCGTCGCGGGGGCGGGTGCGCAGGCCGATGGGCAGGCCTCCACGATCGTCATCCGTGCAAGCAAAGGATCTCGCGCCGTCGAGGAACCCCTGACCTTTACGTCGATCCCGATTCCCCGCGCCGCCACCTATCCCAAGGCGGGCGATCTGGTGTTTGGCCTGTCGCCATATCGGACGCAGGGAAACAGCCTTACGGCGTTGGCCTATCCCCCGTCGTCAGGCGCTCTTAACGAGGTTTCGGACAATTTCATGCCCGCCCAGCCTGCCGGTTGGCGGCCGGTGTACTTCAATTTCGGTTTCAACAGCGCGGACACTAGCGGCCCCACAGCACTGGAGACGCTGCCCGGCAACACCAACACTATCGACGGCAGCGTCACCTTCACGGCGGCAAATGGCGGTGGCACCCGCGTCGCGGGCACCTTCGGCGGGGCCGCTTCCGTGGTCATCCCGGATGGCGGATTTGCGATTGAAGATGCCCGACCTGCCTTTGCCGGGGGCTTTCATCGCGTCAGCCTGACCACGCCATCGGGGGGCAAGCGCCCGACGGGGTGGAATGCCGATCCGGCCTTTGGCGAGTACCGGCGACGCAACGGCGCGTTTGCATCCAGCAACCTGGCCGGGGGGCAAATTACCGGCAGCGCGCCAGATAATTTGCGCGGCTACAAACCTCATGGCGTCGTCGTCCCGTTCGACGGCCGGACGCCTTCGGTGCTGTTCATCGCCGATTCGATCGGGGCTCAGAACGACCAGCGGCCGGACGCCCGCCAGCTGGTCGGTGGGATCGTCAAGGCGCTGGGCGATCCTGCTGGCGTCGGGTCGTTCGGTGTCGCCAACTTCACCCATCACGGTGCGTCCATGGAAGATTTCATGGACGTTACGGCGGGCAGCAATCGGTTCAGCCAACGCTATGCCGCGCTGGCCGCCATCCGTGACATGAATGGCGGAAGGTGGCCGTTTACCCATATCTGGAGCCAAGGGCTCAGGAACGACTTCAGCGCCATGGCCAATTCGGCCACGCCGGACGACGTGCTGATCCTGATGAAGGCACGGGCGCAAGCGTGGTGGGACTTCCTCGCCAAGACCTTCCCCGGCATCCCGATCATTCAATCCACGGTATCATCCCGTGTCACGAACGATAGCGTAACAAACTACACGCTGCTGGAGGGCCAGCTGCCCCGCCCCGCTGCGGCAGGTATAGGTCTGGAGAATTTCAACACTTGGTTGGTGCAGACCGTACCCGCGCCGCTCGCCATGGTCGTCGACCTTCAGGACGGTCAGCGCGAATTGCGGGCAGACCCGACTTTCTCGGGGCAATCACCCGTGTGGGCGCGGCTCGCCTTCGTGAAGGCGGGGGGCGGCAAACTGGCAACGGCGCTGGCGGCCGGGACGGCAACCTCGACCGTCAAGATTACCGCCACCACGCCCCCGGCCGTGGGAAGCGCGGCCTATTTCGAACCGGGCACATCCGTCGTGGAAATGAAGGGCAGCATCAACACCGTCACCGACAATGGCGACGGATCGTTCACCTTGGGCTTATCGGCCAGCATCACCCCAGGTAACGCTCACGCGGTAGGTTCGGTTTTCGCCACGTCGCCCACCACGGACGGCACCCATCCCGAAACAGTCGTGCATGAAATCTGGGCCTCTATGGTTCGACCACTGAAGCCGCTCATTGCAAGCCTGTGATCAAAGCCCGGATCGGTATCGACGCTGATCCGGGCTAATCTTTTAAATATTCGTGCGACTGGTCCAGTCAGGCACAACCATTCGGGGGCGCTGACCGCATTTTGTGCAGCGGAAATGCCGCTTCAGGCCGGGGACTTTACGATCGTCGGGCCAGCGATCAGCGTTTGCCGAAGCGCTATGACCGCATCCGCACCATATCAGCACGCTGCTGACATTGTTGGATCGCATGTTGCCCAGACTCATCCACGCGGGATCGTCCATCAGGCGGTAAGCGCGAGCTTTGCCGAAACCGCCATCTCGCGGAATTTGGCTTGCCAATACGGCCCGGCGTCCGCCCATGGCGTGGCAATCTCAAATTCTCCCATCCGGCTATCCCACAGCTTTTCCGCTAGATGCTCCAAGACGGCCTGTTCGTCATTGCTGGTGCACAGGAGGCAACGCGCCATCGCGAATCTCTTGAATTGATGTTCTACATACGTTCCATAGCATGATGCGTCGCCATCATCGAATCGTCGTGGAACTCGCCGTGCAGGTATTGCGGCAGGCGATGGCCGAAAGCGGGGATCGGCGGTGCGATACGATCCCCATTCGGCTGGCGCTGCGATGCCTGTTGCCTCACTGCTCGGAGCGGTGGCCTCTAACCATGTTCTGGGAATCCGCCGGGCAGGATAATGAGATTGGACGGGCACAGGGATGTACCGCTGCATTCAATGCGATCATTCGCCAGCTACGGCAATCCGGAATGTGGGTGGATTAACCTTGCCCGTCATACGTATCCCCTAAATCTTCCGCTTCCTGAATGACACGTTCCCAAGGCCATTGCGCAGTTGCGTATTTGCGATAGAAGAAAAGATGCTTATCGACTACGAATACTTCGTCTTTTGTTTCATCGTATGACAAGATAAGCCCGCGATTGCCCTTGTCGACTTGAAGAGCATTTATCTTCCGCATGATTGAGCCGAGGTTAGCCCTCTTTATGCGATTTTCACGCTGGGACGCTTCTTTAAAGATATTGTCTGTAGGAAGACCGTCATTTAACTGGGCGTCAGTTGCATCCATAACAACCTTGAGCATATGCGCGTAGATTCCGGTCGAATTCGCTCGCTGCCTGATGCCGTTCGCAACATTTTGTGCAAAAGTTTGGTATAGGGCATTAAGCTGCTCTGCATACGCCATTGCAACCGCTTCATACATGTTCTCATCGCCCACGACCCTGCGGCGATCTAAAGTTGCATCTATCCCCGCCTCATCCAGAAAATCGAGTGCCAGTCTTTGTAAAATGCCGACAGTTCCAAAGCTGTCTTCAATGAGTCTGGCGCTCACCCGATTTGGGAACGTGACACGCAAGGCATCTGACCCAAGATCAAGCACGCGCTTCAAGTCGTCAGGCGACCAATAAATGGGCACCTCTTCGATGCGTCCGGCCAAGTCTGAATTCAAGTGAATGAGAAGATTGTTTTCGGACCAGATACCAATAACAATCACGTAAATGCCGTAATCCCAAAGGGCCTTAAGGTCGAACGCAAATTCAGTTCTATGTTCGGGACTCAGATAGTGAAAGTCCTCAATCACAAGGCGTCGACCTGACTCCTTGATAATATCAGAGACAAAACGCAGGTCTTCCAAATCACGCCCGACAGGCTTAGATTTTGCCGTACTGTTTGCTTCTAAAGCGATCGTCTGCTTAAACGCAAGCTTGGCCAGTATTTTTACGCCTAGTTCCTGCGTGGCTTCAAGCGTGGCTTTCACCGTTTTGCCGGAAGACTTTTCGACAACTAAATTCAGTCCAAGCTGACTTAGGATATCAGTGTAAAGGTCTTTCGGCGTCTTATTCAAACGACACTGAACGACAATGGCATCAGGTATATTTTGCTGACGAAGCCAGCTCTTTCCGCACTTTGACTCACCGCGAAGGGCGATATGAAAATTGCGTCGTAGTAGGCGCTGAAGGCGTACGTCCAAGTCGCCGCGATTAACATATGAAGGCCTCAAAATCTCTGTCGAGATACCGAAAACCTCGTTCGTCTGGAAATATGGCTCAGCCGTCAAAACACCGCCTCCCGAGGGCATCCATCGTGAATTGCGGCTAGATCAATCATCGCCTGATACCGAGTCAATCCGTTGACTGGTCCGCGAGGGCGCTACGTCAGCACAAAACGCTTCAATCTGAGTGCCGCGCTTCGATCGCTACACCTTACCAGTGGAGGTTAATCTCCGGGCATTCAGGGGTATGTACTGTAGTGGTGGAGCGGGTAACGGGAATCGAACCCGTGTATTCAGCTTGGAAGGCTGCTGCACTACCATTGTGCTATACCCGCTCAAGTCTAGCGCCGCTGATCGACCCTAGCCGATTGGCGGGGATGGTGGAAGGGACTGGATTCGAACCAGTGTACGCTCACGCGGGCAGATTTACAGTCTGCTGCCTTTAACCACTCGGCCACCCTTCCGGGGTGTCACTCCATCGGAGCGAGGCGCGCCCAATGCCGAAGCTTATCGGGCCTGTCAACGCCGATTTGTACGATTTTCGTCAGCCATGCCTGATCGGGTTGCTTGCATGTCGCGCAATCGGGACATAGCCTTTGACCCATTCGAGAGACACCGGGGAAAATATCATGATGCGCCCATCCTTGCTCGCCGCCGTCGCGGCGGCCGCGCTGTTGCCCGCCGCCATGGCGGGGGCGCAGGATCGTAATGCCGCCAACCGGCTGATCGATGAGGGCATGAACCACAGCCAGGTCATGCAGACCGCACAGCATCTGACCGACGTGATCGGCCCGCGCATGACCAACAGCCCGGCGATGCGTACCGCCGAGGGCTGGACCGCAGACCAGTTCGCCAAATGGGGATTGAAGAACGTTCATAAGGAGGGCTTCGCCTTCGGGCGCGGCTGGTCGATCGAGCGGGCCAGCGTACGTATGGTGTCGCCCCGCCCGCTGCAGCTGACTGCGATCCCCATCGCCTGGACGCCCGGCACCAACGGCGCGGTGACCGCCCCCGTCATCGTCGCGCCGATGAAGCGCGAGCGCGATTTCGACAAGTGGCGCGGCCAGCTGCGCGGCAAGATCGTCATGGTGACGATGCCCGGCACCGGCGACGAGCAGACCAGCGCCCCCTTCCGTCGCCTGATCGGCGAGGACATCGCCAAGCTCGACATCTATGTCCAGCCCGAGCACGACCCCGAAACCGCCGACCGTCGGTTGAAGCGGCTCGACTTCGCGCAGAAGCTCGATGCGTTCCTGAAGGCCGAGGGCGCGGTCGCCTATGTCACGCAAAGCTACCGCGACGGCAAGCTGGTGCACGGCGAAGGCTATCTGTTCGGGCGTGGCGAGACGCCCGCCGTCCCCGGCATCGAACTGGCCGCCGAGGATTATCGCCGCCTCGCGCGTCTGACCAAGACCGGCCCCGCCCCGACGATCGAGGTGCTGAGCGACGTCCGCTACGACGACAGCGACGTGAACGCCTACAACATCATCGCCGAAATCCCCGGCACCGACCCCAAGGCGGGCTATGTGATGGCGGGTGCGCATCTCGACAGCTGGGTCGCAGGCGACGGCGCCTCCGACAATGCGGCGGGCAGCGCGATGATCATGGAGGCCGCGCGCATCCTGGCCGCCACCGGCCAGCGTCCGAAGCGCACCATCCGCTTCGCGCTATGGTCGGGCGAGGAGCAGGGCATCCTCGGTTCCATGGCCTATGTCGAACAGCATCTGGCGTCGCGCGGTCGCCCCGACGATGCGCCGCAATCGGGCCTGAAGCGCTATTATGGCTGGACCAATCGGTGGCCGATCACGCCCAAGCCGGGCTACGGCGACCTGGCGGCCTATTTCAACATCGACAACGGCTCGGGCAAGCTGCGCGGCCTTTATGCCGAGAACAACCCGGCGGCGGTGCCGCTGCTGAAGGAATGGCTGTCGCCCTATGCGTCGCTGGGCGCGGGCAATGTCGTGCAGCGGACGACCGGCGGTACCGACCATGTCTTCATGCAGGCGGTCGGGGTGCAGGGCTTCCAGTTCATCCAGGACCCGCTGGATTATGGCAGCCGCACGCATCACAGCTCGGCCGATACCTTCGACCATCTGAAGGCTGAGGACATGCGCCAGGCCTCGGTCGTGCTCGCCGGGGTCTTGCTCGCGGCGGCGAATGCGGACAAGGCGTTGCCGCGCCCGCCGGTGCCGACGCAACCGGCGACGACCAGACCCTTTGACTTTACGGACAACGACGACTGATGGCACGCCGAGGACATCGCCCCAGCCAGGCTTCATCCAACCGCCCCCGCTTCTGGGGACGGCATGCGGTGACGGCGGCGCTCGCCAACCCCAACCGGACGGTGCGCAAGATCTGGGGCACGCGTGAGGCGCTGGCCGCGCTCGACCTGCCGCCGGTCCTGCCGGTCACCTTTGCCGATGTCGCCGATCTGGGCCGCCTGGTCCCCGCCGACGCGCCGCATCAGGGCCTGGTGGCCGAGGTCGATCCGCTGGAGGATATCTGGCTGGGCGACCTGCTGCACGAGGCGCAGGACAATCAACGGCCGCTCGTCGTGCTGGACCAGGTGACCGACCCGCACAATGTCGGCGCGATCCTGCGCTCGGCGGCCGCTTTCGACGCGGTGGGCATCGTGACCCAGGACCGGCATGCGCCGCCCGAATCGGGCACGGTCGCCCGCTCGGCCAGCGGCGCGCTGGAGACGGTGCCGTGGGTCCGCGTGGTGAACCTGGCGCGCGCACTGGAGGAGATCGCGGAAGCGGGCTTCTGGCGCATCGGCCTGACCGGCCATGCGAACCAGACGCTGGCGCAGGCGATGGGCACGCAGCGCATCTGCATCGTGCTGGGCGCCGAGGGCGAAGGCATGCGCCAGAATACCGAGGCGCATTGCGACGAACTCGCCAAGCTGCCGATCAGCCCGAAGGTGGAAAGCCTGAACGTCTCCAACGCGGCGGCGATCGCCCTGTATGCGGTGGCGGCGCGGTGATTTGCGGGGCGGCGGGGTTGGACCCTGCCGCCTTTTTTGCGCGCAGAAAGTGTGAGCGGCGAGCGCCGGACGTGCGCTTCGACTTCGCTCAGCGTGAACGGCTTTCGGTTCGCGTGGCCACCATTCCCTTCCTCCGTTCAGCCTGAGCGAAGTCGAAGGCCATGGGATTAAGGTTCGCGCGGAGGCGCGGAGACGCGGAGATGGTGTATCTGGCCGCAAGGCCCCTCCATCCTCGCCAGCCGCCGCAAAAGTCTGCCGGTCGTGATAGCGGGCTCCGCTTGCCCCGCGCAGGACATCTCCGCGCCTCCGCGTCTCCGCGCGAACACAATCTCTCAGATAGGCCGCGACCTCACCCAACAGCCCGCCACCCTGCGCGCAAAAAAGAGGCGGGGCCGAAACCCCGCCTCCGACGTTCCGACGCGATGCGCCGTCAGTCTTCCGCCGCGATCCTAACCCGCATCCCGTCCTGCGCCGCGCCGAAGGGTAGCTGGCACGACAGGCGCGAGGTCGCGTCCCGGTCGCTGGTCGAATCGAGCAGATCATCCTCGTCCGGGCCGAGCGCGGGCAGCGTGTCGGCAAAGGCCGGGTCGACATGCACATGGCACGTCGCGCAGCTGCAACAGCCGCCGCACAGCGCCAGCAGTTCATCGACACCCGCATCGCGGATGACTTCCATCACCGACAGACCGGCCTCGCCGTCGATTTCGCGTTCTTCCCCGTCGCGGGTCACGACGATAAGCTTGGGCATGTCCATTCTCCTTGTCGGCCCTGATGTTAAAAGCGCCTCTGCCGGGCCTGAACGCACGGATCAAGCATCATGGGCCTGAGCGCCGAACAGATTCGCGAAAGCATGGATGCGCTCGCCGCCGCCGAGCCCGCCATTGCCGCCGCGCTGACCCGGATCGGCTACCCCGCGCCGCGCATCCGGGCGCGCGGTTACGCCACATTGGTCCGCACCATATTGGGGCAGCAGGTGTCGGTCGCCTCGGCCGATGCGCATTGGCGGCGACTGAACGAACTGCTCGGCGATGCGAGCGATCCGACGCGGCTTCACGGCGTCACCGACGAGGAACTGCGCGGCGCTGGCATATCGCGGCAAAAGGCAGGCTATCTCCGCAGCCTGGCCGAGGAGGTGACGAGCGGTCGGCTGAACCTGTCCGCCCTGCCCGAGGATGACGAGGAAGCGATCGCCAAGCTGGTCGCGGTCAAGGGCATCGGCCGCTGGTCGGCGGAGGTCTATCTGCTGTTCGCCGAAGGCCGCACCGATATCTGGCCCGCAGGCGACCTGGCCGTGCAGATCGAGATGGGCCGCATCCTGGGCCATGACGCACGGCCGTCGGAAAAGCTGGTCCGCGAACTGGCGGAGGCCTTTCGCCCGCACCGCAGCGCGCTGGCGATCTTTACCTGGCACCATTACGGTGCCGGAGCCGACGCCGCACCGGTGTGACGGCGACCCCATTCCTCCCCTGCAAGGGGAGGGGGACCATCCGCAGGATGGTGGAGGGGTGTAACCGGCTGCGAGGATCTTCTCCCTCTCAACCCGTGACACCCCTCCGTCAGGCCTTCGGCCTGCCACCTCCCCTTGCAGGGGAGGAATGTCTTGACCCCACTTCCCACTTGCCCCGCCCGGCCCGACACGCCACCATTTCCGGCGATGCCCACCCTGCCCGCCGTCGCCACCATCGCCCAGACCATCCAGCTCTCGCTGGCCCCCGTCTTCCTGCTCGCCGCGATCGGGCAGTTGCTGAACGTGCTCGCCGGAAGGCTGGCGCGGGTGATCGACCGGGCGCGCGGGCTGGAGATGATGATCCACAAGATCGACGACGGCCCCGAACTGGCGCGCCACAAATGGGAGCTGCGACTGCTCGACCGGCGCATGTCGATCATCAACGCCGCCCTGTTCCTGTCGGTGTCGAGCGCGGTGATGGCCTGCATCGTCATCGCCGTGCTGTTCATCGCCAATATCGGCAAATTCCATATCGGCACCTGGATCGCACTGGCCTTCATCCTGTCGGTCTGCCTGCTGACCGCGTGCCTGATCGCCTTCATGGTCGAGGTCCGCATCTCGCTGCGTGCGATCCATGTCCGCAAGGAAATCCTGGATTGAGCGTCACCCCGACCGAGCGGCGCGCCCTGCAGGCCGTGGTCGCCATCGCCTGTCTGGTGCCGCTGACCATCGGCGGGATCAGCATCGTGCGTGGCCCCGGTTGGCTGGGCCATGCGCCCACGATCCCGACCGATCTGGACAGCCAGTTCCGCTATGTCTCGGGCATCTTCTTCGCCCTTGGGCTGGCCTTTACGACCTGCGTGCGGGGCATCGAGCGCAAGGGCGCGCGGTTTCGCCTGCTCGGCCTGTTGGTGGTGGCGGGCGGACTGGCACGACTCCTGTCCTGGGCGACGGTCGGCGCCCCCTCCCCCGGGCATCGGCTGGGGCTGGTGATGGAACTGGGAGTCGTGCCGCTTCTTATGCTCTGGCAGGCCCGCATCGCGCGCGGTCGCTGACCGTCGGGAGCTTTGCGTTGCACTTTTCGAACCGGGCTCCGTCATGACCATCGTCCGTCCGATCGCCAAGGGGCTGGCTCTGATCCTGATCCTCATCGGCCTGGCCGCGACGATCGTGCCGCATTATCTCGACCGGCTCTATCATGAAGGGCCGGAGACCGGCCATTATGACGGCGAACGCTTCTTCAATCCCGATGGCGATGCCGACACCATGCGGATGCCGACGCGCGGCGGACGTGGCGGTTTCCTGTGGCGTCAGCTGACCGGCGATGACGGCCGCCCCGCCTGGCCCGAGACGGTGGCGGTGCAGCCCTCCCGCCCCGAGGCGCGTGTCGCGGGGCAGCGCATGGTCGCGACCTGGATCGGCCATGCGACCGTACTGGTCCAGACCCAGGGGCTGAACATCCTGACCGACCCCGTCTATGCCGAGCGCGCAGGCCCCTTCGGCTTCGGCCCGAAGCGGGTGGCGCGGCCCGGCGTGGCGCTGGACGACCTGCCCCGGATCGACCTGATCCTGATCAGCCACAATCATTACGACCATCTGGATCAGACGACATTGCGCAAGCTCTGGCAGCGCGACCGGCCGCTGGTCGTCACCAGCCTGGGCAATGACAGCGTGATCGGCCAGGTGGGCGTGCCCGCCACCGCGCTCGACTGGGGCCGGGAAAGGATCATCCGACCGGGCGTCTCGGTCGCCGTCACGCGCAACCATCACTGGGGCAGCCGCTGGTTCGCCGACCGCAACCGGGCGCTGTGGTCCAGCTTCGTAGTGAAGCTACCCGGCGGCAACATCTTCTTCGCGGGGGATACCGGCATGGGCGACGGGCGCTGGCCCGAGGAGGCGGCGAAACTCGGCCCGGTGCGCCTCGCGCTGCTGCCGATCGGGGCGTTCCGCTTCGCGCCCGGGCAGATGGCGTCGGGCAGCCATGTCGGCCCGCCGCAAGCGGTGCAGATCTTCGAGCGGCTGGGCGCGGCGACGGCGATCCCCATCCATTGGGGCACGTTCCGCCTGTCCTATGAGGGCTATGACACGCCGCCCAAGCTGCTGGATGCCGCCATGCGGTGTTCGGGCGCGCGGGGTCGGTTTGCCCCGGTTCGACTGGGGCAGCCGGTGGAGGTCGGTCCGTTCCGGGATGGCGGTGTGACACGGACCAGCGATGCGATGATGCGGGCCTGTCTCGACACGCCAGAGGTTCGGGCTTTGCAATAAAGCGAATTTCCTTGGCCTTAGACTGCGCTCAGGCTGAGCGGAAGTCGGGAATGGGGCTGGATACGAAAACCCGTTCAGGCTGAGCGAAGTCGAAGCCCACGCCCCGCCCTCGCCGCCCAAACATCGCAACCACTGGAACAAAAGCGCAACTGGACCCATATTCCCTTTCATGGCGATCCAGATCCGCACCACCCTCGACGAGCCCGAAACCGGGGTCAGCTTCATCCCCCACCGCCCGTCACGCCCCGAAAAGGCGGAAGGCGGCAAGCGGTTCGAACTCGTCACCGAATATACCGCCAGCGGCGATCAGCCCGCCGCGATCCAGGAACTGACGGCGGCGGCCCGCGCGGGCGACAAGGATCAGGTGCTGCTGGGCGTCACCGGATCGGGCAAGACCTTCACCATGGCCAAGGTGATCGAGGAGTTGCAGCGCCCCGCGCTGATCCTCGCGCCCAACAAGATCCTGGCGGCGCAGTTATATGGGGAGTTCAAGAACTTCTTCCCCAACAACGCGGTCGAATATTTCGTCAGCTATTACGACTATTACCAGCCCGAGGCCTATGTGCCGCGGTCCGACACGTACATCGAGAAGGAAAGCTCGATCAACGAGTCGATCGACCGGATGCGCCACTCCGCGACGCGTGCGCTACTGGAGCGCGACGACGTCATCATCGTCGCCTCGGTATCGTGCCTTTATGGTATCGGCTCGGTCGAAACCTATTCGGCGATGATCTTCGACCTGAAAAAGGGCCAGAGCGTCGACCAGCGCGAGATCATCCGCAAACTCGTCGCGCTCCAGTACAAGCGCAACGACGCCGCCTTCATGCGCGGCAATTTCCGGGTGCGCGGCGACAACCTGGAAATTTTCCCCTCGCACTATGAGGACTCCGCTTGGCGCGTGTCCTTCTTCGGCGACGAGATCGAGGAGATCGTCGAGTTCGATCCGCTGACCGGCAAGAAGGTCGCCAGCCTCAACTCGGTCCGCATCTACGCCAACAGCCACTATGTGACCCCTGGCCCGACGATGAAACAGGCGGTCGAGGCGATCAAATTCGAGCTGACCGAGCGGCTGAAGGAGCTGGAGATCGAGGGCAAGCTGCTGGAACGCCAGCGGCTGGAGCAGCGCACCAATTTCGACCTGGAGATGATCGCGGCGACCGGCAGCTGCAACGGCATCGAGAATTACAGCCGCTTCCTGACCGGCCGCCTCCCCGGCGAGCCGCCGCCCACGCTTTTCGAATATCTGCCCGAAAATGCGGTGCTGTTCGTCGACGAGAGCCATGTCACCATCGGCCAGATCAACGGCATGTCGCGCGGCGACCATCGTCGCAAGATCACGCTGGCCGAATATGGCTTTCGCCTGCCCTCAGCGATCGACAACCGTCCGCTGCGCTTCAACGAATGGGACGCGATGCGCCCGCAGACGGTCAGCGTCTCGGCCACCCCCGGCAACTGGGAGATGGAGCAGACCGGCGGCGTCTTCGTCGAGCAGGTCATTCGCCCCACAGGCCTGATCGACCCGCCGGTCGAGATCAAGCCGGTCGAGGAGCAGGTGCAGGACCTGATCATCGAGGCGCGCAAGACGACCGAGCTCGGTTACCGCACCCTCGTCACCACGCTGACCAAGCGGATGGCGGAGGACCTGACGGAGTATATGCATGAGGCGGGGATCAAGGTCCGCTACATGCACTCCGACGTCGAGACGCTGGAGCGTATTGAGCTGATCCGCGACCTGCGGCTGGGCGTGTATGACGTACTGATCGGCATCAACCTGCTGCGCGAGGGATTGGACATTCCCGAATGTGGGCTGGTCGCGATCCTCGACGCCGACAAGGAAGGGTTTTTGCGGTCCGAGACCTCGCTGATCCAGACGATCGGGCGTGCGGCGCGCAACGTCGACGGTCGCGTGATCCTGTACGCCGACCGGATCACAGGATCGATGGAACGCGCCATGCTGGAAACCTCGCGGCGTCGCGAGAAGCAGATGGCATACAACACCGAACACGGCATCACACCGCAGACGATCCGCCGCCAGATCGGCGACATCATCGCGCATGTGGCGTCGGGCGATCAGGTCACCGTGCCCATCGACGAAGACCGTCCGCACATGGTCGGCCACAATCTGCGCGCCTATATCGAGGAACTCGAGAAGAAGATGCGCAAGGCCGCCGCCGACCTCGAATTCGAGGAAGCGGGCCGGTTGCGGGATGAAATCCGGCAGTTGGAGAATGAGGAACTGGGCCTGCCGGTGCACGAGCAGAAGGCGCCGATCATGGGGCGCTCCAATGAAGGCAAGCCGGGCACGCGCAAGACGCGGTTCGGGAAGAGCAAAAAGTTCGCCAGCGGACGGAAGGCGAATTGATTATCGGGGGGTTCGGGCTGCTTGGCGGTGGCCCTCCCCCATCCCCTCCCGCGTGCGGGAGGGGTGCATGACTTGGTGAGCGTCAAATCGCTACGTCTGAGGATTTCCTATCGCTTCCACGGGCACGCCCCTCCCGCAAGCGGGAGGGGATGGGGGAGGGCCACCGCCCCAAAGACCACCCCCAAAAACCTCAACCCAAATCCAAATTCTCCGTCCCCACCCCATAATAGCCCGCGACCCGATCGGCATAAGCCTGATCGAACACCGGCGCATTGTTCGACCAGCTCGGCCCGCCCTCCAGCAAACGGCGATCGACCGTAATGACATACTGATCGCCCACCGGATCGAACTGGAGCAGGCTGAACGGCACGGGATAGAAGCTCTTGCCCATGCCCAGGAAGCCGCCCAGCGCCAGCACGGCATGGGTCGCGCGGCCCGAACGCTTGTGGACCATGAAGGAATAGACGCTGCCGATCGCATCGCCATCGCGGCTTTCGAGCTTCAGCGTGCCCGAGACGGTGGACTGAACCAGGATCAGGGTCGGCGTGTCGTGTTCGGCCATATTAACCTCCGTTTAGCCGGATGAACCGCCGGAGCCGGAGCCGGTTCCGATCTCGGTTCCGATGCCCGCCGCATCGGCACGTCCCGTCGCAGCACGGGGTTGAGCATCCGGGGCCCCTCCCGCATAGGCTGGATGCGATGCGTCGCCTCTCCCTTGCTTCCCTCGCCCCGATTATCGGGGCCGCCGCCCTGTCGGGCTGTATCCCCGCCGCCCCGCGCCCCGAGGCCGCCCCGCCGGTGCGCCAGCCCCCCCGTCCCGCCCCGCCCGCACCGCGCCCGGTGCTAGGGAGTGACTGGCGCGATTGGCCGCTGACGCCCGGTGACTGGCGGTATCAGCGCGCCGCGCAGGGATCGGTCGCGATATTCGGCACGGCCGGCGTCACGCGCCTGACCCTGGCCTGCGATCCGCGCACCCGCCAAATCCGCCTCGGCCGCCCCGCGTCGGTCGCGGGTGCAGTCACGATCCGCACCTCCAGCACGACGCGCAGCCTGACAGCCCATGCGGTCGCGGGCGGAGCGGAGCTGTCGCTGCCGGTCGCCGATCCGCTGCTGGATGCGATGGCGTTCAGCCGGGGCCGGTTCACCATCGAGCAGAGCGGCCAGGTGCCGCTGGTCATCCCCGCCTATGCGGAGATCGGACGCGTGATCGAGGATTGCCGGGGCTGAGTCCCGCGATTTGGCGGGCGCAGGATGCTCGGCCAAACATCATCGCATTACAAGTCTTGTTTATTGGCGTTCGCCTACGCACATTGGCGTTGCGCACTTTGAAAGGGCGCATTGGCTTTAACTAGCGAAAGGAGGTGATCCGATGTCTCATGGTTCAGCAAGGGGGTCGGTTCAGTTCGTTCGGGGGGCCGGTCTCTGATATCGATAGGCGCGGTTCGGGGGGTATTTTCCCCCAATCAACGGTCGCGCCTGATGTCTTGAGGCCCGCATGGTCTCCCGGGCTGGAGCTCTCCGGCCGCTGACCATGTTTAGGGGTTGCCGGGGCCGTCGCGATGACGTCCCGGCAGCCCTTTTCATTTGTGGGATAGGCTGTTCGGCGCGAGTGCCAGAGGTCATGAACCCGTTCCTCCCCTGCAAGGGGAAGAAAGCCGAGTCAGGGTGTGGTGGATGCCGGGTCCTGCATCGCCAGCCGCAGGGGCTTGTCGCCGGGCACCAGCAGGACGGGCGCGTCCTTGCCCGCCTGGACCAGCACCTGATCGACCGGAATTGCATCGTCGCTCTCGCCCGCGATGAATGCCTGCACCAGCCGCTCGCCCTTTTGCGGCACGAAGCCCGCCGGGATCGCCATCGGTTTGCGCCCCATCGCCGCCAGCCAGTCGGGGCGGCCCTTCACCATGCGCGTGGTCGGATGATAGACCTGCAAATCGACCGCACCGGCATATTGGCCGACCGTCATAGGACGGTCGCCGTCGAACAGTACGACCGAGCGGCCGGATGCCTTGGCCGCCAAAACCCGGCGCGCCAGGCCATTATAGCCGCTGGCGCTCTGCCCCAGCGTGACCTGGTCGATGGTCAGCGGGTCGATGCCGGTCTTGGCCTTCAGCAGAGCCGCCATCCAGCTTTGCTTGGCATTGCCGGAGCCGTCGATCGGCTCCTCGGCGACGTGGCTGTGGCCGACATAGACGAACATCTTGGCCTTGGGATCGGCAGCCAGCACCTTGGCCAGGCTGCTGGACTGCGCCTCCTCACGCCGGGCGATGCTCTCGGCGCGGCTCAGGCCTTTGCCGCTTTGCATCTCTTCATAGGCCACGGGGCGATAGCCCATGGCTAGCGACTGCCGGACGAAGTCACCGAACACCGGATCCTGGGTATAATGCCCCGAGCTGTGGACCGGAAAGCCATCCTTCGCCAACCGAGCCATCGGCGCCTGATCGTCCGCGTTCCAGAAGGTTTCCGCCGCGAGCAGCGAATAGCCCAGCGGACGCAAGGCCCGCGCAACTTCCAGCGCAAAGGCGCGATCGCGCGGCAGGCCATGATTTTCGTTGAGGATAACCACGCGAGTCTTGGCCGCCCGCGCGACGATCTCCGCGATCGCATCGCGCGGCGTGGCGGCGACCATACGCTCGGCGGCCGCCTTGGCCTCGGGTCCGTCCGACGGTTGGGGCTCGGGACCTGCCGGCTCGGCCGTCATCCGCGTTTGCGCCTCTCGCCACTGGCTGTAGAAGATACCGGGCTTGGGCTTGCCTGCCGCGTCAAAGGCCAGCGACCGCAATATGTCCGCCGCGTCGAGATAGCGGCCGTCCTTCAACTGCTTCAGCGACACGTTGATCGCGTCCCAGTCCGCCTTGCTCGGCCCATCCTGCGCCATCGCGGCGGTGGAGAGCATCATCGTCACCACCACCGCCGCGCTCCGCATCAGTCCGCCCTTTCCTCGCGATATTTCATTTCCAGAAATCGCCCGCGGGTCGACAGGCTGTCAAGATCGGCCTGGGCCAGCCGCTGGGTCATGTCGCCGATTTCCTGTTCGATCAGCTTCAGACCATCGACCAACTGCGCATCCGGCGTCCGCCCATTGCGTTCGACCCGGCGCAGCGGCTCTGGCACGCGTTCGTAATCGCGCAGAAAGGCGGGGAGCTGCTCGCCGATCAGGCGGCGGACCTCCATCGCCTCGGGCGTCTCATTGTCGACGCCCGCCAGTTGCGGCGAGAGCGTATCGAGACGCCGCCCGATCCGGTCGACCAGCTGCACGGCGGGTGCGGGCAGTAGCGGTCGCTGCGCCTCCAGCCAGCGTTCGGTCTGGGCGGGCAGCGCCTTGATATCGACCTGCGCCAGTTTGGCGGGCGTCGGCGCGCGCGGGGCGGGCGCGAGCGCGATGGCGAGCGTCGCCGCCAGCATCAGCATCATCGCCGCCAACGCGCCGAAAATGCCGATCCCGCCGGGCAGGATCAGGCCCGTCACCATCGCCGCGATCAGGATGACTGCGTTGGCGATGGCGATCAGGATCAGCCGCTGCAACGCCGAGCGCGTCTTGCGCCGGGCGCGCTTGATCGTCGCCTGCGCGGACCCGCGATAATCCTGCGAGATGCGCGCCATCACCTCGCGCGCACGCTCGATCTGGGCATCGACCTCGCTCGAGCGGGGAGTGGTCACGGGATTACAGCGCCTCCAGCTTGAACGACGACGCCGACGACCCGCCGGTCAGCTGCGGATTCTGCGCACCCTCGGCGCGGGCGATATAGCCCTTCGACTTCTCGACCTCATTGCCCAGCGTCGTGACCGTCGTCTTCATCGAATCGAGCGCCTTCAGCTTGAAGCTGTCGATCGCATCCATCGTGTCATAGATGTTCTGGAACGCACGTTGCAGAGTCTCCAGCGGAATGGTCGAGGCCGCCGCCTGCTCGTGAATCTGCGCGGTCTGGCTGCGCAGCAGCTTGCCGGTCGAATCGATGATGTTGGCGGTCGTGGTATTGAGCGCGGTGATCTGGTCGAGCACTAGCTTCTGATTGGCCAGCGCCTGTGCCACGGTGACGGCGATGCGCAGCGCCGAGACGGTGGTGGTCGAGGCGCGGTCGACGCCCTTCACCAGTTCGACATTGTTCTTCTTGACCAGATCGAGCGCCAGATAGCCCTGCACCGTCACCGCCATTTGGGTCAGCAGGTCCTGGGTCCGCTGACGGGTATAGAACAGCGCGGTCTCGCGGATCGCCTTGGCCTTGGCGGGATCGGTATGATCCAGCTCGTTGGCCGTATCTTCCAGCTTGGCGTCCATCGTCTTGGACAGATGGATCATCTGCTCCAGCCGACCCATCGCCGACCACAGGTTCGCGCGTTCGGTATCGATCGCGGCATTGTCCATCAGCAGTTCGTCGCGGCCCGAGGAAAGGCTCTTCAGGATCGCCGCGATATGCGTCTGCGACGAGCGATAGCCGTCGAAATAGTCGCGCATCTTATTCCCGAAGGGCAGGATGCCGAGCAGCTTACGCGGCGCGGAGAGATTGCCCTGGCGGCCGGGATCGAGGCTTTCGACGACGCGGCGCAGCTCGGTCAGGTCCTTGCCCACCCCCGTCTCGCCGTCCATCGCCTTGACCGGGCGATCGAGGAAGCGGTTGGATTGGCTGGCCGCCTCGCGGATTTCCTTCTGCCCCATCGCCGTGATCGCATCGACGCGGCGGCCGAATTCGGGGCTGTTCACGTCCTGCGCGATCAGCTCGGCGACGAAGCCGTCGACCTTCTGCTCCAACTGGGTGCGCGTCTTGTCGTCGACCGGCACCAGCCCGGCGGCCTGGGCGGGCGCCACCGTCGGCACGGGATCGGGCGGCGTCAGCGTCAGCCCCTTTTCCTGGGTCACGGTATCGGCGGTCGTGGCCATTCTCAAACTCTCCAAATACGCATCCATAGTGTGGAGGGGATGGTCGCCGGGTTCAAGTGTATTATGGGGGTAATACTATCAGGCCATTATCGGTCATTCCTCCCCTACAAGGGGAGGAATAGATTGGAAATTGATCGTCCTTCGCGCGCAACCGAAGCCAAAGGGGTTCGTTACCCGGGCTCGGCCCTGCCTCTCCGGACGGTTCGATCATCCCCAAAGCCCGTGGCTCTGCGCTTTTGCGTGATGAGTCATAGGGTTGCGCGGTCGTGATTGCCACCGAACGAGATGCCGGGCCGAACGCAGCATAGAGAGACACCCACCTGGCCCCTATCGGTCTTTCGACCGGCGGGGGTCCGTTTTCAGCGCGATACCCGTCCCCGTTTAGCCTGAGCAAAGTCGAAGGCCACTGGTTCCGCGCGAGTGATGCACCGGGTTGCTTGGCTGCCGGTTCCGCTTGGCCTTCGACTTCGCTCAGGCTGAACGGAGGTGGGATGCAATCTCAGCGATTTACAGCCTCCGCCCGCTCAGGCGTCGAACAGTCCATCCTGCGATCCGACCGGCGGGTTCAGTCCCAGATGCTTCCACCCGCCGGGGTTGAGGATACGCCCCCGCGCGGTGCGGGCGAGCAGGCCGAGCTGGATCAGGAACGGCTCGATCACCTCCTCGATCGTGTCGCGCGGCTCGGACAGGCCGGCGGCGAGCGTCTCCACGCCGACAGGCCCACCGCGATAGACGTCGGCGATCATCGTCAGATAACGACGGTCCATCGCGTCGAGGCCCAGTGCGTCGACCTCCAGTCGGTTGAGCGCCTGGTCGGCGGCGGCGGCGTGGACGATCTCATGCCCCGCCACGCTGGCGAAGTCGCGCACCCGGCGCAGCAGCCGCCCGGCGATACGCGGAGTCCCGCGCGAGCGCCGCGCGACCTCGACCGCGCCGTCCTCGGCGATGGGCAGGTCGAGCAGCCGCGCGGCGCGGGTGACGACGCGGGTCAGTTCCTCGACCGTGTAGAATTGCAGGCGGACCGGAATGCCGAAACGATCGCGCAAGGGCGTGGTCAGCAATCCCTGCCGCGTCGTCGCGCCGACCAGCGTGAAGCGCGGCAGGTCGATCCGCACCGAACGCGCCGACGGTCCCTCGCCGATCATCAGGTCGAGGACCCGGTCCTCCATCGCGGGATACAGGACTTCCTCGACCGCCGGTTGCAGGCGGTGGATTTCGTCGATGAACAGGACGTCGCCGTCCTCCAAATTGGTCAGCAGCGCGGCCAAGTCGCCCGACTTGGCGATCACCGGGCCGGAGGTCGCGCGGAAACCCACACCCATTTCGCGCGCGATGATCTGCGCCAGCGTCGTCTTGCCCAGACCCGGCGGGCCGAAGAACAGCACATGGTCCAGCGCATCGCCGCGCCCCCGCGCCGCCTGGATGAAGACGCGCAAATTGTCGCGCGCCGCCTGCTGCCCGACGAATTCGTCCAGGCTCTTGGGACGTAGCGCGGCGTCGACATCCTCGGGACGGCGGCTGGCGGATAACAGGCGGTCTTGGTCGGTCACGAGGTCAGCCCTAGCGGCTGGGGGGCATGGCTGTCGAGAAGCTCCGCGAACATTGCACGAACATAGCAGGCTATGCGCGGCCGGGACAATCACCCGTGCGGTGGCTTAACCCCGGATAGCGGACTCACGGACGGAAACGCGCTACATCAGGGTCATGCCGCACGATCTTTTTCTGGCTACCGCCGTTTCGCCCGCCCTGGAGCTGCTGCTCGCCGAACGCTTCACGCTGCACCGCGATGCACCGCCGCCGACCACCAGAGCGATCGTCGGCGGTGGGCAGATGACGGTCGACGCCGCCCTGCTGGACCGGCTGCCGGAACTGGAAATCATCGCGATCCACGGCGTCGGCCATGACGGGATCGACCATGACGCGGTCGCGGCGCGTGGTATCCGCATCGCGATCACCGCCGACATATTGACCGAGGATGTCGCCGATCAGGCAATCGCCTTGTGGCTGGCCGTCGACCGGCGGATCGCGGCGAACGACCGGGCGATGCGGATGGGCAACTGGACCGTGCCGCTGGGTCGGCGCGCCAGCGGACGGCGGATCGGGATTTTCGGGCTGGGCCGGATCGGACAGGCGATCGCCAAGAGGGCGGAGCCGTTCGGTGGCGAGATCCTCTACACCGCGCGGTCGGCGAAGCCCGTGGCCTGGCGCTTCGTGCCCGATCTGGCGACGCTGGCGGCGGAAAGCGACGTGCTGTTCCTCGCCGCGCCGGGCGGGGACGAGACGCGGCGGGTGGTCGATGCGGGTGTGCTGGATCGGCTGGGGGCGGACGGCGTGCTGGTCAATGTCGCGCGCGGCAGCCTGGTCGATGAGGATGCGCTGATCGCGGCGTTGGAGTCGCATCGTATCGCGGGGGCGGGGCTGGACGTGTTCGCCGACGAACCCGACGTGCCCTATGCGCTGCGCCGGATGAACCATGTCGTCCTCGCCCCGCATCAGGGGAGCGCGACGCGGGAGGGGCGTGCGGCTATGGCGGCAATGGTGGTGGAGAACCTGGAGGCGCATTTTGCGGGGCGTGAGGTGCCGGGGCTGTTGGCGTGATGGCTTCCCTTAGCCTTAGCCTTCGACTTCGCTCAGGCTGAACGGGGTTTGGGGGCGGGTCGGATTTACAATAACCGTTCGGGCTGAGCGAAGTCGAAGCCCACGGGACATCCCCGCCCCGCTACTTCGCCGCCTTGCGCAAGGCCAACCGCACCAGCGCATCCAGCGACGCCCCCGCCCCCAACTCCTCTTCCGCCGCCGCCACGGCCGCATTGGCCTCGGCGGGCCGGAAGCCCAGGTTGAGCAGCGCCGACACCGCATCCGCGCCAGCCCCGGCCGACGCGGCCACCCCGCCGCCCGAACCGGGCGCGAGCACGATGCCGCCGACCTTGTCCTTCAACTCCATCACGATCCGCTGGGCGAGCTTCGGCCCCACGCCGTTCGCCCGCGCAACCATCGCCTTGTCGCCGCTGGCGATCGCCCGCATCAGATCGGCGGGCTCCAGCGCGGACAGGATCGCCAGCGCCACGCGCGAACCCACCCCCTGTACGCCCGTCAACAACCGGAACCAGTCACGCTCGTCCGCGCTGGCGAACCCGACCAACCGAATCGAGTCCTCGGACACCAGCATCTCGGTATGCAGCATCGCCGCCTCGCCCACCGGGCCGATAGACGACAGGGTGCGCGCCGAAGCGCCGACCAGATAGCCGACCCCGCCGACATCGATCACCGCATGGTCGATGCCGGTGGAGTCCAAACGTCCCTTGAGATGCGCGATCATGCCCCTTCGTTAGAAGAACTCTTCGTGACCGTCATCCCCTTGGCCGGGTCAACGCGTTTTTCCGGCGCACGGAAATACCGCCATCCAAAGCCTGGCAGATTGTCGAGGCAAACCGGCGCGCGCTGAAAAACGCTACGATAAGGCGCAAAATCGCTGACCCCGGTTACCACGGCCCATAGACCGATCTGGGAATCCAGGCGCGATAGTCCCGCAGAATATAGCCTGTCGAAAACCGCTGCGCAGAAGCGGTCGGCAGCCTTGCTCGCATTCGACTCGGCCGGAAATGTCGCGGTGGACGCCTCGTCATTCTTTGCAAAATCAGCCGTTACCCTGAGTTCATCCGCCGAGATTGTCAGAAGATCCTTTGAAAGGGTCAGAAACCCTTCCTGGTCGCTGAGATATTGACGCAGCGTCTTGCCGACACCCAGACGAAAATTCAGAACCTGATAAGGGCTTACCCGTTCATGCAGCCGCCAGACGGCCTCGTGATAGGCCTCCCCGCCGAAGCCGGGATGGCCGGGATCTTTCGGAGCATCGGAGCGACGAATCAAGGTACGCAGATCGGGGGAAAGCGGCTGTCCGCTCTCATTGCCCTTTTGACAGGCGTTCATGACATCGAAGACCGTAAGCCGGGGGCAAGTCATGCTGATCCGGTAAACGAGTTTACGGCGGCGCCCGATGGTGGCTGCCAGCTCTTCATTTGCACTCCAGCGACTGGTTCGGATTTTTTCCGGCAGATAAATCGCGACGAAGATTGAAGCCCCCGGGAACCACTCGCTCATCAGCCGGCCAGCAGACATCGATTCGGTGATCGAGGTCGACAACAATCGTGACAGCGCCGCATCATAGGCGGAAGATACCCGCTGAACCTGTTCGCGGTTGATCGAAGTAAGCAATGATCCCCCCGGCGCCGCCACTGCCAGCGAATCTCGCACGGCCGACAGCACAAGCCCGGTAGGTTGAATATCGACCTCGTCCGCGACCCGCGCGATGGCCTCGATCGTGACGCTGGAGTTGGAGGACAGGCGGATGTCCGGCAGGCTCATGTCCGATCCGGTCAGTGAGGTGACAAAAGCCTCGCCCTGCTTGCTTTGGCCGCTGTAATCGACCGCCACCAAGGGCAAGTTGAATTCAATATCGGGGTCGCGCATCCGGATACGCACCGACGTCACGACGCCCCGCGACCGCCCCATGAAGAAGCGGCTGACCCAGCTATGCCTTTCTTTCTTGTAGTCGCGGACATCGCCGTCATCATCGACCAGTTCGACGACCCAACGCCCATATAAATCATTCAAATGGAAAAACTGATCGTTATCGACCCTCGCCTGCCAGCATTCATAGACACCGACAACTTCGCTCAAACGCCTGCTATCTGGAAATTTGTCGACAGGTATTTCGGGTGGTTGCTGGCCTTTGCATTGGTCCTGCGCAAATTGACGTTTTCCGCTTTCAGTTTGGGTATCGATCTTGTCTCCGCTCGTCGGCGTAGATTCACCATTAGCTTGGATCGGAATCGCGGCGGCGGGCGCTGCCGCTCCAACGATCATGATCGAAGCAATCACGGGTATATCCCGATATCGGCTATTCACGGCGTGTCCTCCCGAACGACTTCGAACGAACGCGAACGCCACGACTGACCCTATCCGGCTTGCGGATGAGGCAATAGCCATCATGCTCCAATCATCGGCGGACCAAAAGTCCGTCCCGCACGCATCCGGTCCATTTTGGACCGATGCCTCTGCGTGTCAGACCCCGCCGCTACGCCGCTGCATCGCCCGCGCGCTCGCCAGATGGTGCGCGTGCGTGATCGCTACCGCCAGCGCGTCCGCCGCATCCGGGCCGGTCAGCTTTACGCCGGGCAGCAAATGTCCGACCATCGCCTGGACCTGTTTCTTGTCCGCGCCGCCGGTGCCGACGGTCGCCTTCTTGACGATGCTGGGGTGATATTCGCCGACGATCAGCCCGGCCTGCGCCGCCGACAGCAGGACGATACCACGCGCCTGGCCCAGCTTCAGCGTGGACTGCGCATTGCTGTTGCCCAGCACCTCTTCCACCGCCGCGCCGTCGGGCTGTTGCTGGCGGATCACATCATAGAGCGCGGCGTGCAGGTTCGCGAGGCGCCGGGGGAGCGGCATCGACGGCTCAGTCTTGATCTGGCCGTTGGCGACGTGGCGCAGCCGGTTGCCCTCCACCGCGATCACCCCCCAGCCGGTGGTGCCGAGGCCGGGGTCGAGCCCGAGGATGATGGCGGGGGGTGGGGTCATCTGGGGCTTTCCCGGAGGGGTCAGTGTACGCCGTCTTTGCCCCTCCGCCACCGGGCTTCGCCCGGCGGTCCCCCTCCCCAAGCCAAGCTTGGGGAGGATTTGGGATCAGGCCAGCTTTTCCATCACTTCGTCGGAGACTTCGTAATTGCCCCAGACGGTCTGGACGTCGTCGTCGTCGTCCAGCGTGTCGATCAGCTTGAACAACGTCGCCGCCGCCGCTTCGTCGACCGAGACCATGGTCTGCGGACGCCAGGCGAGCTTGGCACCTTCGGCCTCGCCCAGCACCGGCTCCAGCGCCTTGGCGACTTCGTGCAGATCGCCCTGCGCGGTCCAGATCTCGTGGCCGTCCTCGGACGAAGTCACGTCCTCCGCACCGGCTTCCAGTGCCGCCTCGAACACCTTTTCGGCGTCACCGGCGCTGGCGGGATAGTTGATCAGGCCCATCCGGTCGAAGCCATGGCTGACCGAGCCGCCCGCGCCCAGATTGCCGCCATTCTTCGACACCGCGGTGCGCACGTTCGTCGCGGTGCGGTTGCGATTGTCGGTCAGCGCCTCGATGATCAGGCTGACGCCGCCGGGGCCGAAGCCCTCATAGCGGACCTCTTCGTAATTCTCCCCGTCGCCGCGCGAGGCCTTGTCGATCGCGCGCGCGATATTGTCCTTGGGCATCGAGGCCGCCTTGGCCGCGTTGACGGCGGCGCGCAGACGCGGGTTCATGTCCGGGTCGGGCGTGCCCATCTTCGCCGCCACGGTGATTTCGCGGGAGAGCTTGGAAAATGCTGCCGAGCGCTTCTTATCCTGCGCGCCCTTGCGGTGCATGATGTTCTTGAATTTGCTGTGGCCTGCCATCGGTGCCTCTTGAGATGATCGGGCTCTTTACGACTGCCCAAGGGCCTTTGCCAACCCGTCGATCTTCGCCTCCAGCGTATCGAGCCGTTCGGTGACGGCGTTGTCCAGCTTGTGGTGCAGCCTCAATATGTCGATCTCGGCGCGCAAATTGGTGCGATAGTCGAGGCTCGCGGCCAGCCGGTCCTTCGCCGATTGCCGGTTCTGGCTCATCATGATGACCGGCGCCTGGATCGCCGCCAGCGTCGAAAGCATCAGGTTCAGGAAGATATACGGGTACGGATCGAACGCCATGCCGAAATGGCTGAGCACGTCCGAGTTGAGCAGCATCCACCCCAGCAGGATCACCGAGAAGGCGATGATGAAGCCCCAGCTTCCCCCGACCGCCGCCACCCGGTCCGCCAGCTTCTCGCCCCAGGTCGAGGTTTCGTCCGCGACATCGGCGGCGTCGCGTGCGCTGAGCTGGCCCGACTCGATATCGGCGATGACCTGGGCTTCCTCTTCGTCCAGTTCGTGCGCGGGCTTGCCCAGCGTGCGGCGGGCGATTTCGGCAGCGGTCGACAGGGCCATGGGCTTGGCGCTCCTCGTAAGGAATCAAATGCCTTGCTCCTTGGGGCGTTGATCGGCCAAACGCCAGTCATGACGGTACGCGTGGATATGGGAACCGATGAGCGCGGCTCGTCGGTGCCGATCGATCTTGAGGAACTGCTGGCGACCCGCCTGCTGGTGCAGGGCAATTCGGGGTCGGGAAAGTCGCATCTGCTGCGCCGCCTGCTGGAAAAGTCGGCGGGTCAGGTGCAACAGGTGGTCATCGATCCCGAGGGCGATTTCGTCACCCTGTCCAAGGCTTATGGCCATGTCGTGATCGAGGCAGGCGACTATGCCGAGCGCGAGGTCGGGCGCTTCGCCTCGCGGATTCGCGAACACCGCGCCTCGGTGGTCCTCAGCCTGGAGGGGCTGGAGATCGAGGGTCAGATGCGCTGCGCCGCGACCTTCCTGAACGCCCTGTTCGATGCCCCGCGCGAGCATTGGTATCCCGCGCTGGTCGTCGTGGACGAGGCACAGCTCTTCGCCCCTACCACCGGCGGTGAAGTGACCGAGGAAGTCCGCCGCGCTTCGTTGTCCGCGATGACCAACCTGATGTGTCGCGGGCGCAAGCGCGGGCTGGCGGGGGTGATCGCCACCCAGCGACTCGCCAAGCTCGCCAAGAACGTCGCGGCGGAGGCGTCCAACTTCCTGATGGGCCGCACCTTCCTCGACATCGACATGGCGCGCGCCGCCGATCTGCTCGGCATGGAGCGGCGCCAGGCCGACTCGATCCGCGATCTGGCGCGCGGCACCTTCCTGGCGCTCGGCCCCGCCGTTTCGCGGCGACCGATCACGGTGAAGATCGGCGCGGTCGAGACCTCGGCCCGTTCGGGCAGTCCCAAGCTGACCCCCCTGCCCGACGCGCCGCCGCCCGATTTGCAGGAACTGCTCTTCGCCCCGGTCGAGGAGGCGCCGACCCTGCCGATGACCTTCGACCCGCGCCCGCGCCGGGTGCCCGCCGAGGAGCTGATGGCCGATCTCGGCCGCCCGCCCTTGCCGACCACCGCCGCGCCGCCAGCGCCCGAGATGGACGAGGCCGAGGTCGAGGCGATCTACGAACAAGTGCTCCGCGCGATCGTCGAGGACCCCGAATCGACCTTCCGCCCCGCCTCTGTCCTGTTCCAGGATTTCCAAGTGCGCTGCCGGATGGCAGGGCTGGCCCGGCCGCCGCTCGACCTGAACGGCTTCGCGCGGCGACTGTCCTGCGCGCGGGCGGGGATTTTCGACGTCAACGATCCCGACTGGCAGGAGGCGCTGGCGCTGGCCGCGATGCTGCCCGACGACATGCTGGGGGCGTTCCTGCTGGTCGCCCGCGCGGCGCGAGAGGGCCTGCCCTGCCCGCCGGATACGAAGATCGCCGAGACGTACGGGACCAGCTCGCTGGGCCGGGTGAAGCGGCTGATCGCCTATATCGAGAGCCGCGACCTGTTCGTGTGCCGGACGGACCTGACGGGGAAGCGGTCGATCACGATCCCGCGGCTGGGCTGGACCACCCAAGCGGCGGAGATGGGGTGAGGGTCGGCCCTTGGCCTTCGACTTCGCTCAGGCGGAACGGAAGTTAAGGCTGAATATTTTGCCAGGCCAACCTCCCACGCTCCGTTCAGCCTGAGCGCAGTCGAAGGCCACGCCCCACCGCCCGCGCCAACAGAAAGGGCGGCGGAGCCAAGCCCCGCCGCCCTTCGCATATCCAAACCCGAAACCGGGATCAGATCATGCCCAGCGCCTTCATATACACTTCGAGGATCGCTTCCTCTTCCTGATACTCTTCGCGCTTCTTCTTGCGGATCGCCATGATCTTCTTGATCGCCTTCGGATCATAGCCGCGCGCCTTGGCTTCGGCGAAGACATCCTTGATGTCGTCCGAAATGCCCTTCTTTTCTTCTTCCAGCCGCTCGGCTCGCTCGATCAGCAGGCGCAGCTCGTCGGCCGTGACATTGCCGCTGCTGTCGAAATTCTCGTCCGCCATGGTCTTCTAACCCTCTTGAAATCCTGTCCGCTCCCAGGAATCCGCCGCCACGACACGGGCCCCGCCTGGCGGCAAGGTCGGTCCGGCGCGGATGTCGGGATCGGGGGCGGTCTAGGCGCTTCCGCGCCGTCGCTCAAGCGGGGCTTAACGGTTCTTCTTCACACTCTCGGCCATGCGTGCCAGCTGCTCCGGCGTCGCCTCGGCCTGATGCTCGGCCTTCCACTGGTCATAGGGCATGCCATAGATCGCGGCCCGCGCGGTGGCCTTGTCCACCCCGGCGGCCTCGCCCACCCAGTCGGACAGGCAGTTGCGACAAAAGCCCGCCAGCCCCATCAGGTCGACATTCTGCGCATCGGTACGGTGGCGCAAATGCATCACCAGCCGACGAAACGCCGCCGCAGCCGCCGCGTCATCGATTGCATTCAACGCATCCAGCGTATCGCTCATATTCGTCGCTCCTAGGTTGATCGTAACGCATTAGGCTTTAGGACACTGGCCGCAAAGAAGCAGGATGTGAACATGACCAAGGCCCTCCCACCTCGTTCGCGCAAAGTCCGCGTCCTCGCCACGCTCGGCCCGGCCAGCAGCGATCCCGAGACGATCGCCACCCTGTTTCAGGCTGGCGCCGACGCCTTCCGAATCAATATGAGCCATGGCGACCAGCAGTCGAAGATCCCCCTGATCCAGGCGATCCGTGGCCTGGAGGAGCGGTTCGGCCGCCCGACCACGATCCTGGCCGATCTTCAGGGCCCGAAGCTGCGCGTCGGCAAGTTCGCCGAGGGCAAGGTCATGCTGGAAACCGGCAGCACCTTCATCCTCGATCGCGATCCGACACCGGGCGACGCGACCCGTGTCGAGCTGCCGCACAAGGAAATCTTCGCCGCGATCGAACCGGGTGCGCGCCTGCTGCTCGACGACGGCAAGCTGGTGCTGCGCGTCGCCTTCCATGATGCGGACAAGATCACCACGCTGGTCGAGGTCGGTGGCGCGCTGTCGAACAACAAGGGGCTGAACGTCCCCGACGTGGTGCTGCCCATGGCCGCGCTGACCGAGAAGGATCGTTCGGACTTGGCCTTTGCGGTCGAGCAGGGCGTGGACTGGATCGCCTTGTCCTTCGTTCAGCGCCCCGAGGACCTGATGGAGGCGCGCGGCCTGATCAAGGGACGCGCCGCGCTCCTCGCCAAGATCGAGAAGCCGCAGGCGATCGACCGTCTGGAGGAGATTGTCGAGCAGTGCGACGGCGTGATGGTCGCGCGCGGCGACCTGGGCGTCGAACTGCCGCCCCAGGCCGTCCCGCCGCTCCAGAAGCGCATCGTCGAGGTGTCGCGCCGCATGGGCCGCCCGGTGGTCGTGGCGACGCAGATGCTCGAATCGATGATCCTGAGCCCCTCGCCCACCCGCGCCGAAGTGTCGGACGTGGCGACCGCCATCTATGACGGCGCCGACGCGATCATGCTGTCGGCCGAGTCGGCGGCGGGCTCCTGGCCGGTCGAGTCGGTCGCGATGATGAACGCGATCGGCGTGTCGGTGGAAAACGACCCCGGCCATGGCGACCGCGTCCACTTCACCGCGATGACCCCCGATCCGACCACCGCCGACGCGCTGGCCGAGGCTGCGGCTCGGATCACCGACACCGTGTCGGCCAAGGCGATCATCTGCTTCACCACCAGCGGCTCGACCGCGCGCCGCATCGCGCGCGAGCGTCCCTCGGTGCCGCTGCTGGTGCTGACGCCGCAGCTGGAGACGGCCCGTCGGCTGGGCCTGCTCTGGGGCGCTCACGCGGTCCACACCCGCGACGTCGAATCCTTCGAGGAAATGGTCGCCAAGTCCAAGCGCATGGCGCTGCGCCACGGCATCGCCGAGGCGGGCAACCAGGTCGTGCTGATGGCGGGCGTCCCGTTCCGCACGCCGGGTTCGACCAACGTGCTGCACGTCACCCGCATCATGGGTGACGAACTGGCCAATTACGGGGACCGCAGCGAGGCGTAAGCGTCGGCCCTGTCAAGCGTGCCAGACATGGGGGCGGCGGCACGGTGAGTGCCTGCCGCCCCTTTTGGTATGGGGCATCCTCGCAAAAACTCGCGATACGATCCCGGCGAACGCCCGCATGCAATTTGGTCAACGCCAGTATGTCACGTCATCGATCCGCAACCGGCCCCCGTGGGCGTGGTACGGGAGGACGGTGGCGGCCCCCTATTTCAGCGGCAGGAACAGCTCCGCCACTGCCTCATGCTCCGGAACCTCGGGGAACAGACTGAGACGCTGGCAATAGAGCGGGAAGTCGCGCACCTCCTCACCGCTGGCCGGTAGCCATTCGCGGTAGAGATAGAGTGCGGCGGGCTCGAGGTTATCGGTATGGCCGACGACGCGCAGAACCGCGCAACGGCCACCGGGAATGGTGCCGGTTTCGATCTGCTCCCCTCGGAGATCGATCGGGCGATCGGTGCCGACGCACAGGTCCATGCGGTATTCAGCAGGAGGCGTGGTGCGCGGGTCGGAGTGGAAGATATTGAAGGTTGCACTAACCTTCGGCGACAGGCCCGCCGCCTTGCGCCAGGCAATGAAGCGCTGGACGGTCGCACCGATCGTTGCCGGATCGCCGTGATGCTCCATGATAGCCACCGGGGTCGGACTCACCTCGCGGATCATCACATCGTCAGGGGTATAGGCGTTCTGCATGTACGTGCTTCTCGCTTTGCCGAGAGGCCCGAAGGCCACGAGCCACGGCGCCCAGTCGGGCGCTGTCCGGAAGGATGACGGCGATTGCCCGAACCTTTGCCGAAAGGCCCGGGCAAAGGCATCGGGCGCTTCGTAACCGGCATCCATCGCGATTTCCGTCACGCTTTGCGCATCCCGATAAACCAGCCGATAGGATGCCCGTTTCATCCGGGCGAGTTGGACATAGCGATGCACCGTGAGCCCGAAGGTCGCCGCGAACTGCCGGTGGAAATGATATTTCGAGAAGGCCGCGACGCCGCTGAGCGTATCCAGGTCAAGGTCATCGTCGAGATGCCGATCGATATGATCCAGCACCCGCTGCATCCGGCCCTGATAGTGGCAAAGCGCCGCCGTCATCATCCTGTCCTCCGTGGCCGGTCCAGTTAGACGCTACCCAACCACCGGCGCTCGACCGATCTTGCGCTTCCCCCATAACAAAAGGGGCGAGCACCTCGCGATGCCCGCCCCCCTCGTTGATCCGGTAAAGCCCGATCAGATGTGGATCGGCTTGCCCTGCACCGCCATGGCGGCTTCCTTGAGCGCCTCGGCATGGGTCGGGTGGGCGTGGCAGGTATAGGCGATGTCTTCCGACGTCGCGCCGAATTCCATCGCCTGCGCGGCCTGCGCGATCATCGTGCCCGCGAGCGACGAGATGATCCACACGCCCAGCACACGGTCGGTCTTGGCGTCGGCGATGACCTTCACGAAGCCGTCGGTGTCGCGGTTGGTCTTGGCGCGGCTGTTCGCCATGAAGGGGAACTTGCCGACCTTGACCTCGCCACGCTCCTTGGCGGCTTCTTCCGACAGGCCGACACCGGCGATCTCGGGCATGGTGTAAACGACGCTGGGGATGACGTCGTGGTTCACGATGCCGGTCTGGCCCGCGATATTCTCGGCCACCGCGACGCCTTCGTCCTCGGCCTTGTGCGCGAGCATCAGGCCCGGTGCCACGTCGCCGATCGCCCAGACGCCGTCGACATTGGTCGCGAAGTCATGGTCGATCTCGACCTGGCCACGGCCGTTCAGCTTCACGCCGGCGGCTTCCAGGTTCAGCCCGTCGGTGTTGGGCTTGCGGCCGATCGCGACCAGCACGGCGTCGGCCGACAGCGTTTCCGCCGCACCGCCAGCCGCCGGTTCGACCGACACGGTCGCGCGGTCGCCCTCGACGGTGACGCCGGTCACCTTGGTCGAGGTCTTCAGCTCCATGCCCTGCTTCTTGAACAGCTTGGCCGATTCCTTGCGGACCTCGCCATCGAAGCCGGGCAGGATTTGGTCGAGATATTCGACCACCGTGACCTTGGCCCCCAGACGACGCCAGACCGAGCCCAGCTCCAGCCCGATCACGCCGCCGCCGATGACGACGAGATGCTCCGGCACCTTGGGCAGCGCCAGCGCGCCGGTCGAGTCGACCACGACCTTCTGGTCGATTGCGACGCCCGACAGCGGGGTCACGACCGAGCCGGTCGCGATCACGATGTCGCGCGCGGTGACGGTCTGGTCGCCGACCTTGACCGTGCTCGAATCCTGGAACGCGGCCTTGCCCTTCAGCCAGGTGACCTTGTTCTTCTTGAACAGATATTCGATGCCGCCGGTCAGCTCGCCGACCGCCTTGGCCTTTTCGGCGTGCATCTGGTCGAGGTTGAGCTTGGCGCCCTCGATCTCGACACCGAACTTGGCGAGGGCACCGTGCGATGCTTCCTCGAACAGCTCGGACGCGTGGAGCAGCGCCTTGGACGGGATGCAGCCGACATTGAGGCAGGTGCCGCCCAGCGTCTCGCGCGCTTCGGCGCATGCGGTCTTCAGGCCCAGCTGCGCCGCGCGGATCGCCGCGACATAGCCGCCGGGGCCAGCGCCGATCACCAGGACGTCATAGTCATACTCAGCCATTTGTCTCTCCCGTTCCCCGGCTCTCGGGGTCCAGCCTGCGGGCGCACCCGCCTGTCACAGCAAGGACGGACCCTCGACCGTTCGAGGGCCCGTATAGATCACAAAGCAATCAGAGGTCGATCAGGATGCGGGTCGGATCCTGGATCGCGTTCTTCAGCGCGACGAGGAAGGTCACCGCCTCGCGACCGTCGATGATGCGGTGGTCATAGGACAGCGCCAGGTACATCATCGGGCGGATGACGATCTGGCCGTCGACGACGACCGGACGCTCCTCGATACGGTGGAGGCCCAGCACCGCCGACTGGGGCGGGTTGATGATCGGGGTCGACATCAGCGAGCCGAACACACCGCCGTTCGAGATGGTGAAGGTGCCGCCCTTCATCTCGTCCATCTTGAGCGTGCCGTCCTTGGCGCGCTTGCCGAAGTCGCCGATCGTCTTTTCGATGCCCGCGACCGTCAGGTCCTGTGCATCGCGGATGACCGGCACGACCAAGCCGTTAGGGGCCGAGACGGCGACCGAGATGTCGGCATAATCGTGATAGACGATCTCATCGCCCTCGATCGAAGCGTTGACCGACGGAATGTCCTTCAGCGCCATGGTCGCGGCCTTCACGAAGAAGCCCATGAAGCCCAGGCGGACGCCGTGCTTCTTTTCGAACAGGTCCTTATACTTGGCGCGCGCCTCGATCACCGCGGTCATGTCGACGTCGTTGAACGTCGTCAGCATCGCGGCGGTGTTCTGCGCTTCCTTCAGGCGCTTGGCGATCGTCTGACGCAGGCGCGTCATCTTCACGCGCTCTTCCTTGCGCGCCGAACCGGCGGGGGCAGCGGCCGGAGCAGCGGCGGCAGGCGCCGGTGCGCTCGACTTGTTGGCGGCGGCGGCGGCGACATCTTCCTTGGTGATGCGGCCGTCCTTGCCGGTGCCCTTGATCGTTGCGGGGTCGAGGCCATGCTCGAGCACCGCACGACGCACGGACGGCGACAGCGCGGCGGGCGAGTCGCTCGACTCGTCAGCGGCAGGCGCAGCGGCGGCAGCCGGAGCCGCCGCCGGGGCTGCGGTCACGGCCGGGGTCGCAGCTTCGGTCTTGGCCGGAGCCGAACCACCGGCCTCGACGGTCGCCAGCAGCGCGCCGACCTGCACCGTGTCGCCGACCTTCACGGCATGCTCGCCCATGACACCCGCCACCGGCGAGGGCACTTCGACCGAGACCTTGTCGGTCTCCAGGCTCGCGATCGGCTCGTCGACCGCCACCGCGTCACCCGGCTGCTTCAGCCATTCGCCCAGCGTCGCTTCGGAGATCGATTCGCCCAGTACCGGGACCAGAACTTCAGTCGCCATTTCCATTTCCTCCGCCCGGTCCATCGACCGGGGCTCTTACGCGGGCGGGCAAGACGCCCGCGCCAGATTTCATCCCTCCCCGGCTCGGTCACGAACCGGGGAACTCGGTAAGTCAGTCCACAGCCGCCGTGGTCGGCTTGGCGGTGGTGTTGCTGCCCTCGGCGCGCGTCCGGCGGATTTCCTCGCGGACATTATGGCCCAGCGCATCGGCGACCAGCGCGCCCTGCTCGGCGGTGTGGCGCTTCATCAGGCCGGTGGCGGGCGAAGCCGCCGCCGCACGACCCGCATAACGCGCCCGCTTCACGCTCGCACCGGCAGCCGCCAGCGACTCCTCGATCAGCGGCTCGACGAAGAACCAGTAACCGTTGTTCTTCGGCTCTTCCTGCGCCCAGACCACGTCCTGCAGGTTCGGCATGCGCGCGATCCGCTTGGCGAGCGCGTCGCTCGGGAACGGATACAGCTGCTCGACGCGCACGATCTGGGTCGTGGTGTCGCCCGCCGCGTCGCGTGCCTCGATCAGATCATAGGCGACCTTGCCGGTGCACAGGACCAGCCGCGTCGTGGCCTCGTCGGCGGCACCATTGGTGTCCGACAGCAGGCGACGGAAGTGGCTCTCGCCCTGGAAGTCCTCGGCCTTCGACACCGCCAGCTTGTGACGCAGCAGCGACTTGGGCGTCATCACGATCAGGGGCTTACGGAAATTGCGGTGCATCTGGCGGCGCAACAGGTGGAAATAGTTGGCCGGGGTGGTGCAGTTCGCAACCTGGATATTGTCGTTGGCGCAAGACTGGAGGAAGCGCTCGGGACGGGCCGAGGAGTGCTCCGGACCCTGACCTTCATAGCCGTGCGGCAGCAGCATCACCAGGCCGTTAGCACGCAGCCACTTGGACTCGCCCGACGTGATGAACTGGTCGATCATGATCTGCGCGCCGTTGACGAAGTCGCCGAACTGCGCCTCCCACATGACCAGCGTCTTCGGGTCGGCCAGCGCATAGCCATACTCGAAACCAAGCACGCCATATTCGGACAGCGGGCTGTCCAGTACTTCGAAGCTGCCATGCTCGACTGTCTTCAGCGGCACATACTTGTGCTCGTCGGTCTGGTCGACCCAGACCGCGTGACGCTGCGAGAAGGTGCCGCGACCCGAATCCTGGCCCGACAGGCGGACGCCGTAACCTTCCGACAGCAGCGAACCGAAGGCCAAGGCCTCGCCGGTCGCCCAGTCGAAATTCTCGCCGGTGGCGAACATCTGGCGCTTGGCGTCGAGCACGCGGTTCAGCGTCTTGTGGACCTGAAGCCCCTCGGGGATCGTGGTCAGCGTGCGGCCGATCGCGTCGAACAGCTTCTTGTCGAGACCGGTCTCCACGTTGCGGCGACCCTGGTCGGTTTCCTTCGGTGCCGACAGGCCCGACCAGCGACCGGCGAACCAGTCGGCCTTGTTGGGCTTATAGCTCTGACCCGCCTCGAACTCGCCTTCGCAGCGCGTGGTGTACTGCTTGATATTCTCGTCGACCCAGGCCTGATCGACCACACCCTCGGCGACAAGACGCTTCGCATAAGTCTCGGCGACACCGGGGTGCGAGCGGATCTTGTTGTACATCAGCGGCTGGGTGAAGCCCGGCTCGTCGCCTTCGTTGTGACCGAAGCGGCGATAGCACCACATGTCGATCACGATGTCGCGGTGGAACTTCTGGCGGAACTCGATCGCCATCTTGGTGGCGAAGGTCACCGCCTCGGGATCGTCGCCATTGACGTGGAAGACCGGCGCCTGGACGCCCTTGGCCACATCCGACGGATAGGGCGAGGAGCGCGCGAACTGCGGCGAGGTAGTGAAGCCCACCTGGTTGTTGATGATGAAGTGGACGCAGCCGCCGGTGTTGTAGCCACGGATGCCGGAGAAGCCGAGGCACTCCCAGACGATGCCCTGGCCCGCAAAGGCGGCGTCGCCATGGATGAGCACCGGCACCGACGCCGAGTGATCGGTCAGGTCGTCGGCGATCGTCTGGATCGCGCGGGTCTTGCCCAGCACGACCGGGTTCACCGCCTCGAGGTGCGAGGGGTTGGCGACCAGCGACATATGGACCTTGTGGCCGTCGAACTCGCGGTCGGTCGAGGTGCCCAGGTGATACTTCACGTCGCCCGAACCGCCGATATCATCCGGGTTGGCCGAACCGCCGGCGAATTCGTGGAAGATCACGCGCAGCGGCTTGGCCATGACATTGGCCAGCACGTTCAGACGGCCGCGATGCGCCATGCCGAACACGATCTCGCGCACGCCCATCTGGCCACCATATTTAATGACCGATTCGAGCGCGGGGATCATCGACTCGCCGCCGTCCAGGCCGAAGCGCTTGGTGCCGACATACTTCTTACCGAGGAACTTTTCCCACTGCTCGGCCTCTATGACCTTGTTCAGGATCGCCTTCTTGCCATCGACGGTGAAGTCGATCGCCTTGTCCTGACCTTCCATCCGGTCCTGGAGGAAGCGGCGCTCCTCCACGTCCGCGATGTGCATATATTCGAGGCCGATATTGCCGCAGTAATTCTTGCGCAGCGTGTCGACCAGCTCGCGAACGGTCGCCCATTCGAAGCCCATCGTACCACCGAGATAGACCTTGCGATCGATATCGGCGTCGGTGAAGCCGTGATATTCGGTCTTCAGATCTTCCGGCAGCTCGCGCAGGCCCGACAGGCCCAGCGGGTCGAGATTCGCCGCAAGGTGGCCGCGCACGCGATAGGTGCGAATCAGCAGCTGGGCGCGGATCGCGTCACCCGCCGCCTTGACGATGTCGGCAGTCGAGGGGGCCGCGGCGGCGGCTGCCGGAGCGGGCTTCCCACCCTTGGCGGGCTTGGGGGCCGGTTCCATCTGGGTCGGGTCGAGACCCGCCGTCAGATCGTCGGTCGAGGTCAGCGGCCAGCGCTTGTTCTGCCAGCTGGGGGCGCCCACGCCCTGCTCCAGACCCTCGAAGAAGGTCCGCCAGCCCGCATCGACCGACGACTGGTCGGCCTGATACTTGGCGTAGAGCGTTTCGATGAAGGCGGGGCTGACGCCCGCCGCGATGTCGCTGAATTCCTGGCCTTCGTAGCCCATGAGACGCTTCCTCGACCGCCCGTCTTCTTCATGATCGCCACCCCGGCACATCCGCCTGGGGTCCGCAGCCGCGAGCGGCCCGCCTGCCGCCACGGACCCCGGCGGTTGTGCCGGGGTGACGCGATACGCCTTACTTGTTCAGCACCGACAGCAGCGTCGAGCCGAGCTCCGACGGGCTGGCCGCGACCTTGATCCCGGCCGCTTCCATCGCCGCGATCTTGTCCTCGGCGCCGCCCTGGCCGCCCGACACGATCGCACCGGCATGGCCCATGCGACGGCCCGGAGGCGCGGTGCGGCCCGCGATGAAGCCGGCCATCGGCTTCGAACGGCCGCGCTTGGCTTCGTCACGCAGGAACTGCGCGGCTTCTTCTTCCGCCGAGCCGCCGATCTCGCCGATCATGATGATCGACTGGGTCTCGTCATCGGCCAGGAACAGCTCCAGCACGTCGATGAAGTTGGTGCCATTGACGGGGTCGCCGCCGATGCCGACCGCGGTCGTCTGGCCTAGGCCAGCGTTCGAGGTCTGGAACACCGCCTCATAGGTCAGCGTGCCCGAGCGCGACACGACGCCGACCGAGCCCTTCTTGAAGATCGAACCCGGCATGATGCCGATCTTGCACTCGCCCGGCGTCAGCACGCCCGGGCAGTTCGGACCGATCAGGCGCGACTTCGAACCCGACAAAGCGCGCTTCACCTTGACCATGTCGAGGACCGGAATGCCCTCGGTGATGGCGACGATCAGCGGGATTTCCGCGTCGATCGCTTCCAGGATCGAGTCGGCCGCGAAGGGCGGCGGCACATAGATGACCGACGCGTCGGCGCCCGTCTTTGACTTGGCTTCGGCGACGGTGTTGAAGACCGGCAGGCCGATATGCTCAGTGCCGCCCTTGCCCGGCGTCACGCCGCCGACCATCTGCGTGCCGTACGCCAGCGCCTGCTGGGTGTGGAACGTGCCGGTTTCACCCGTCATGCCCTGGGTGATGACCTTGGTGTTCTTGTTGACGAGGATGCTCATCTAACTTCTCTTCCTCTTGTTCCCCGGCGAAGGCCGGGGCCCAGTGGGGGAAACGGTCATGGCAGTGCGATCCGGTCGTAAAGATCATCCCAGTCGGGATTGAGCCCTTCGATTTCCCGCAACTTCCAGGCCCGCTTCCATTCCTTCATCCGCAGCTCGCGCTGCCGTGCTGATTCGATGCTCTCATGCGCCTCGAACCAGACGAGGCGATGACAGCGATGCTTTCGCGTGAACCCGGCGACCACCCCGTCGCGATGCTGAAGCACGCGCCGGGCGAGGTTGCTGGTCACACCGAGATAGAGCGTCCCGTTGCGATCGCTGGCCATGATATAGACATAGCCCGGTCGCTCCATCTCGAATGCCTTCCCAACTGGGCCCCGGCCTCCGCCGGGGCACAATGGAATGGATCAGGCCAGCGACTCGTCGATACCCTTGCAGGCGACGAGCAGTTCCTTGACCGCGTCGACCGAGACCTGAAGGTTGGCCTTCGCCTCGTCCGACAGCTTGACCTCGACGACCTTCTCGACGCCGTTCGCGCCGATCACGACGGGGACGCCGACATAGAGGTTGTCGATGCCATACTCACCCGACAGGTGAGCCGCGGCAGGCAGGATGCGCTTCTGGTCGTACAGATACGCCTCGGCCATCGCGATGCCGCTGGTGGCGGGCGCATAATAGGCCGAGCCGGTCTTGAGCAGCGCGACGATCTCGCCGCCGCCGCCGCGGGTGCGCTTGATGATCTCGTCGACCTTTTCCTTGGTCGAGAAGCCCATCTCGATCAGGTCGCTGACCGGGATGCCGCTGACGGTCGAATATTCCAGGACCGGGACCATGGTGTCGCCGTGGCCGCCGAGCACGAAGGTGTTCACGTCCTTCACCGACACGCCGAACTCCTCGGCGAGGAAGTGCGAGAAGCGCGCCGAGTCGAGCACGCCCGCCATGCCGACGACCTTGTTCGCCGGCAGACCCGAGAATTCGCGCAGCGCCCAGACCATCGCGTCGAGCGGGTTGGTGATGCAGATCACGAAGGCGTCGGGCGCGTTGTCGCGGATGCCCTCGCCGACCGCCTTCATCACCTTCAGGTTGATGCCGAGCAGGTCGTCACGGCTCATGCCGGGCTTGCGTGCGACACCGGCGGTGACGATGATCACATCGGCGCCCGCGATATCGGCGTAGTCGTTGGAACCCTTGATATTCGCGTCGAAGCCTTCGACCGGGCCGCACTGCGACAGGTCGAGCGCCTTGCCCTGGGGAACACCCTCGACGACGTCGAACAGGACGATATCGCCCAGCCCCTTGAGCGCGGCGAGGTGCGCCAGCGTGCCGCCGATATTACCGGCGCCGATCAGCGCGATCTTCTTGCGAGCCATTCCAATCCTACTCCGTAGTGGACGTACGTGATTGGTCACGCGGCCTACGCCTATTGCGGCGTCGGGGCAACCGTTATTCCACAGAGTTTAAGATTTTAAACGATAATGGTTCGCAAGTGCATTAAGGCCTGATCAAGGCCCCTCCGAGCCATGGCCTTGGGCCAGATAATCCTCGGAGCGCATCTCTTCCAACCGGCTGATCGTGCGCTCAAACTCGAACCGGCCGTCGCCGGTTTCATAGAGTTCGGCGGGCTGGGCATCGGCTGCGGCGAGCAGCTTGACCTTATGTTCGTAGAGCGCGTCGATCAGCTGGACGAAGCGCGCCGCCTCGTTGCGGTTCTCCGGCCCCAGCTTGGGGATGCCGACCAGGATGACGGTGTGGAAGCGCCGCGCGACCGCCAGATAGTCCGCCGCCCCCCGCGCCTCGCCGCACAGCCGCTTGAACGAGAAGACCGCGACGCCCTTCAGCGCCTTGGGGACATGCAGCACGCGCCCGCCCACCTTCAGGTCCTCAGAGGGCACATGCGCGGCATCCTCGACCGGATAGTCGGTCAGGCGGAAGAACGCCGCCGACAAGGTAATCGTCGCCTTGGGGCCATTGGGCACCAACCACGTGTCCAGCCGCCCCAGCCGGTCGCGCCGATAGTCGGTCGGGCCGTTCAGCGCCAGCACGTCCAGCCGCGCCTCGATCAGCGCGATGAAGGGCAGGAAATGCTCGCGGTTGAGCCCGTTCTTATAGAGATCCCTGGGCGGCCGGTTGGAGGTGGTGACGATCGTCACCCCCGCCTCGATCAGCGCGGTGAACAGCCGCGACAGGATCATCGCGTCCGGGCTGTTCGTCACCATCATCTCGTCGAACGCCAGCAGCCGGACTTCCTCGGCAAGGGCTGCAGCGACGGGGGCGATCGGGTCGCCCGCCTGCTTGGCGCGTTCGGTGGCGATGCGGGCATGCACCTCCAGCATGAACTCGGCGAAATGGACGCGGCGCTTGGCCTCGACCGCGACATGGTCGAAGAAGAGGTCCATCAGCATCGACTTGCCGCGCCCGACATCCCCCCAGAGATAGACGCCCTTCGGGACAGGCGCCCCCTTGCCGGTCAGGCGGGCAAACAGCCCGGTCTTGCGCGGGGTTTCCAATTCGGTCGCAAGGGCTTCGAGCCGGGCGGCGGCGGCCGCCTGTTCGGGATCGGGGCGAAGCTCTTCGGCGGAGACCAGGCGATGATAGGCGTTGAGGATGTCGGGCATGTTGGGGGCGATGTCTGCCCTGGGGTGGCTGGCGTCAACCCCTCTCCACCCTCACCCTTCCCACCCGCTTGCAGCGGGCGGGCCCCTTCCCTCTCCCATCGGGAGAGGGAGAGAGGCGCGTCAGCGCCGGAAGGGTGAGGGTGTTTGGCGGACCAGATAGAATTGAAAAAGGGGGCCGTCTCCGACCCCCCTTTCCGTTTTCATCGAAAGCAACCGGATCAGATGACCCGCTCGGCTTCCATCTTCTTGATCTCGGCGATCGCCTTGGCCGGGTTCAGACCCTTGGGGCAGACATTCGCGCAGTTCATGATCGTGTGGCAGCGATACAGGCGGAAGGGATCCTCCAGCTCGTCCAGACGCTCGCCGGTCATCTCGTCGCGGCTGTCAGCCAGCCAGCGATAGGCCTGGAGCAGGATCGCCGGGCCAAGGAACTTGTCGCTATTCCACCAATAGCTGGGGCACGACGTCGAGCAGCAGGCGCACAGGATGCACTCGTACAAACCGTCGAGCTTGGCGCGGTCGTCCGGCGACTGGAGCCGCTCCTTGCCCGAGGGGGCGGGCGACACGGTCTGCAGCCACGGCTTGATCGAGGCATATTGCGCATAAAAATGCGTGAAGTCGGGAACCAGATCCTTGACCACGTCCATATGCGGCAAGGGCGTGATCTGGACCGTGCCCTTCACATCCTCGATCGCGGTGGTGCAGGCCAGGCCGTTGCGCCCGTCGATGTTCATCGCGCACGACCCGCAAATGCCCTCGCGGCACGAACGACGGAAAGTCAGCGAGCTGTCCTGCTCGGCCTTCATCTTGATCAGCGCGTCGAGCACCATCGGGCCGCACTCGTCCAGATCGACCTCGAACGTGTCGTAGCGCGGGTTCTGACCCGAATCGGGGTCGTAGCGATAGACCTTGAACTTTTTCAGGCGGCCGCCGGTGGTCGCCTGGTGCGTTTCGCCCTTCTTGATGACGCTGTTCTTCGGCAGGGCAAATTCGGCCATGGTCTCTAACCCGCTGGATGGGCCGGTCCCGGGACCGGCAAAGGATTAGCAGAGCCGATACATGACAGGGCCGGTTGTCGCAAATGTCTTCGCGCGATTTAGGCGCGGAGTCAGATCACATCAAGGACCAGCCCCAGGTCGCGCGCTTCCTCGGCGTCGATATACCAATTGCTGGTCGCCTTTTCCCGCAACGTCTCGAACGACACCTGCGAACCGTTGACGATGGCGCGGAAGCCCTCTTCCTGGATCAGGACCGACTGCTCGATCTCATGCAGCTTGGCCTTCAGGATCGCGGGCAGGCTGGTGAGCGGGCCGGTCAGGTCGATCGAACCCGACATTTGCCGTTCGTGCAGCATCAGCCGGGTGCCGCGCGTCAGGAACCGCGTCTCGACCGGAAAGGCCGACATGAAGGTAGCCCCCGCCGAATAGACCGCGACCTTACCCAGGAACAGCGTCTCGCGCCCGGTATAGTCGCGCAGCAGCCGGATCGAGTCGCCCATGGCCCGCGCCATTTCCGGGTCGCCACCCAGCGTGGTGATCGACACGACCAGCGGGCCCTCGGTCGGCGCGGCGGCAAGCTGGTCCTTGAAACCGGCATACATCACCTCGTCCACCGTGCCGTAAAGCTGGACATGGGGCTGGGCGAGCAACGGGTATTTCACCGCTCTGTTGGGCTGGTCATGCATGACATGGCGAACCGGAGTTGCGGGATAAGGTTCCGAAGGTCCGGGCGTGGCCTTCGACTTCGCTCAGGCTGAACGGAAGTTTGTATCTAGCCGCTTTTCCTACCCCCGTTCAGGCTGAGCGAAGTCGAAGCCCAAGGGAATCCCTATCCGCCCTTCGCCCGGGCATAATCCTGCGTCCCCCGCGTCATCACCTCGTCCCCGTCGACGATCGCCGCCACGGGAATATCGGGCAACGCCTTGATTGCCTCATAAAGCGGCGCGAAGTCCGTCTCCAGCGTCGTGCGCAGCAATTCCTCGTAACTCGGGATCACGAAATAATTCTGCTGGAAATCGTCGATCCGATATTCCGTCCGCATGACGCGGGCGAGGTCGAAGCCGATCCGGTTCGGACTCGGGTCCTCCAGCGCGAAGCGGCTTTCCGAATAGCTCGACACGATCCCCGCGCCATAGATTCGCAGGTCGCCATCCTCGCGCACCAGCCCGAACTCGACGGTGTACCAATAGAGCCGCCCCAGATATTTCAGCGCATCCATGCCCAGCGCCCGCTGCCCGCCCCGCCCATAGGCGGCCAGATAATCGGCGAAGACCGGATCGGCGAGCATCGGCACATGCCCGAAAACGTCATGAAAGACGTCCGGCTCTTGCAGATAATCGAGCTGGTCGGGCCGCCGGATGAAATTGCCCGCGACGAAACGGCGATTGGCCATATGGTCGAAGAACACGTCGTCGGGCACAAGCCCCGGCACCGCCACGACCTGCCACCCGGTGAGCTTCATCAGCCGTTCGGACAGTTCCTCGAAATCGGGAATGCCCGGCCGCGACAGCTTGAGCACGTCGAGCCCGCGCAGATAGGCCTCCGACGCACGGCCCGGCAGCAGCCTGGACTGGCGCGCGAACAGCGTGTCCCAGGTCGCATGTTCCTCTGCGGTGTAATGCTCCCACCCCTGCGGGATGGTCCAGTCGGCGGAGGCTCCCTCGGGCGGGGCGGCGAGAACATGGGTATCCTGTGCCATTCGCGGAGCCTATCATGATGATGGTGACAAATGAAACCATATCGTGGCGACGGCTGGGGCGCGTTGCAAGGGGGGCGCTGGCCGCTATCGGCCTGATCCTGCTGGCCTATCTGGGCATGGGGCTGGCGCTGGGGGCGATCCCGCGGACGACCGCGCCGATGCCGAAGGCGGGCGCGGATGCCGTCACCATCTTCGTCGAGTCGAGCGCGATCCACACCGCGATCATCGTACCCAAACAGGCGGCGGGGATGGACTGGCGCGACTGGGCAAGGCCGCAGGACCTGCGCGACCCGCGCTATGCCGGTTTTCCCTTCCTCGCCATCGGCTGGGGCGAGGCGGGCTTCTTTCGCGAAACGCCGCACTGGCGTGACGTGAAGCCGGGCACGATCCTGCACGCCGCGCTGGGCAGCGACCGGACACTGATCCATGTCGACCATCTGCCGCTGCCCCATGCGAATGGCGACGATGTGCGGGCGATCCGCCTGTCGCCCGAGGCCTATCGCCACCTGATCGCCTTCATCCAGGCGAGTTGGCGGCGCGGTGGCGCGCATTATGGCGGCTATGATGTGTATGACGCCTTTTATGAGGCGAGCGGGCGCTACAGCGCCGTCCATACCTGCAACAGCTGGACCGGCGATGCACTGGCGGCGGCGGGGGTGCGGATGGGGTGGTGGACGCCCTTTCCCTGGACGGTGACGTGGTGGCTGTGATCCCGCCGCCGTCCAAGACGCTCTGGGCCGCCGAATTGCCGCGCGCGCTGTGGATGGGCGCGACCTGGTGGCGGCACCGCGCCTCGCTGACTGCCGCGCCGGAGGGAGACGGGCGGACGGTGATGGTGCTGCCGGGCCTGTTCAACACCGATGGATCGAATATCGTGCTGCGCCGCTACCTGGTCGCCAAGGGCTACCGCGTTCATGGCTGGGGGCTGGGTCGCAACCGTGGGGTGCGCAGCGTCGGGGCGGAGGCCGAGCGACTGATCGCCCGCATCGAGTCATTATCCGATCAGGGGCCGGTGACGCTGATCGGTATCAGCCTGGGCGGGATCATGGCGCGGATGGCGGCGCAAGCCCGCCCCGATCTGGTCGCGGGCGTCGTCACCATCGCCTCGCCCTATGCCGGGCCACCCCGCGCGACCAATGTCTGGCGGGCGTTCGAGCGGCTGACCGGCGAGCGGGTGGATGACCCGGCGGTGATCGCGCGCTCGGCGACGATTGCGGGTCCGCTGCCCTGCCCTTCCGCCGCGATCTGGAGCCGGAACGACGGGCTGGTCGCAGGCACGATCTGCCGCGACGATACGACCCCGGCGGTCGAGGTCACGTCCAGCCATTTATGGGTTCAGCACCGGCCGCAGGTGCTGGCGGCGGTGGCGACCATCCTCGCCGGATGGCCGCCGCCCGTCAGCGATCAATCGTTGGCGGCACGGTAGCCGTCATAGCCCTGCTGACCCTGCTGGCACTGCTCCGGGTGCTTGCGGCACTGCTTCTCATATTCGCGGCGTTCGCGGCCTTCGCGCGCTTCCTTCTTGCGCATCTTGCGGCCGTAATTGCGGTCGGCCTCGTCCTGGCTCGTCGTCGTCCAGTCGACCACCTGCCCCGCCGCCTGGAAGGGGGCCTTCACCACGCTGGCGACCGTCTTGACGCAGCCTCCGGTGGCCAGCGGCAGGGTCAGGACGGCGAGTTTCAGGACGAGGTTACGCATGGTCTTGGTATCTTTCAGCGGGCGCGCAGATAAGCGTTGCGCGTTTCTACCCCGATTTGCGGGAAATCGGTGAAGAAACCGTCGATGCCCTGGCCCAGCGCGGCGCGAATTTCGCCCGCGACATCGCCATGCGCCTTGGGATCGGCGCCCTTGCGAAAGCCAGCCCGCACGAACTGGTTTTCCGCGCGATAGGTCCAGGGGTGGACACGAAGGCCCGCCGCATGGGCGTCAGCCACCAGGGACGAAGGCGCATCGCCGTTCCACAGCATCGCCTTGTCCGGCCCGATCCCCCAGGCATAGGTCGCGACCTGCTTCATGCCCTCGGGCGTCATCATCGCGGCATAGCTGGGCGCGGCATTGTCCGCCGGACCGCCCTCGCCCGAAACCAGCTGGATCAGGCGGATGCCGGTCATGGTCTTGAGGTGCTTGAGGTTGTTCACCTCGAACGACTGGATGAAGACCGGCGCATCGGCCATCTTCCAGCCCGCCTTGTCCAGCGCGGCAATTAGCGGGGCGTCGGTGCCCTTGCCGATTCCGGCGAAATAGGTCGGATGCTTGGTTTCGGGATAGATGGCGATGGTGCGACCGGTCTCCCTCGACCGGGTCTTCGCCAGCGCGATGATCTCCTCCAGCGTCGGGATCTTGAACTGCCCATCATAGGCGGTCGAGCGCAATTGCGGCAGGCGTTCGCGAGCGCGGAGCGTCTTCAACTCGGCGAGCGTGAAGTCCTCGGTGAACCAGCCGGTCTCGGCCTGCCCGTCGATCGTCTTGGTCGTCTTGCGATCGGCGAACTCCGGGTGGGCGGCGACATCGGTCGTGCCCGAAATCTCGTTCTCGTGCCGCGCGACGAGATGGCCGTCCTTGGTGGGCACCAGATCGGGCTCGATCACGTCCGCGCCTTCGCCGATCGCAAGATCATAAGCGGCCAGCGTATGTTCGGGGCGCTCCCCACTGGCCCCGCGATGCGCGATGACGATCGGGGACGAAAGGGGAGGCGAGGAAAGCGGCTTGGGGGCGTCGGCGGACATGGCCTCACCCTGCCCCATGACGAGCGCGGCGGCAATGAGAGTGGTTCGCAACGGGAAACGCAGGGAAATCATGGCGTTTGTTCATCCATTCCTAATCCCAAAGGGGATGCGCCCGTGCATTTCACAATCAATGGTCAATCGCATGACATCGAGGTCGATGTCCGAACCTCCCTCCTCGACCTGTGTCGCGAGCATCTGGGCCTGACCGGCTCGAAAAAGGGCTGCGACCATGGCCAGTGCGGCGCGTGCACGATGCTGGTCAACGGACGCCGCGTGAACAGCTGCCTGACGCTGGCGGTGATGCATCAGGATGACGAGATCACCACCATCGAGGGACTGGGCCAGCCGGGCAATCTCCATCCCTTGCAGGATGCGTTCGTGCGGCATGACGGATTCCAGTGCGGCTATTGCACGCCGGGCCAGATTTGCTCGGCGGTCGGCATGATGGACGAGGTGAAGAAGGGTTGGCCCAGCTATGTCACCGAAGATTTGGGCGCGGCCGAGCTGACGGTGGAGGAAATCTCCGAGCGGATGAGCGGCAATTTGTGCCGCTGTGCCGCCTATCCCAATATCGTCGATGCGATCCGCGACGTGGCGGGCCTGGGCGACCGCAATCCCAACGAGGACGTGGGTAAGGAGGTCGCGGCATGAAGCTGTTCGACTATGCCCGCGCCGACTCGGTCGCGACCGCTACCCGCGACGGGGCGGTGCCCGGCGCGCGCTTCATCGCGGGCGGCACCAATCTGCTCGACCTGATGAAATTGCAGGTCGAGACGCCCGAGACGTTGGTCGACATCAGCCGCCTGGCCCTGACTGAGATCGAGGAGCGCGAGGATGGCGGCCTGACCATCGGTGCGCTGGTGCCTAATAGCGACCTTGCCGCCGACCCCCGCGTGATCGAGCGCTATCCCGTACTGTCGCGCGCCTTGCTGGCCGGGGCTTCGGGGCAATTGCGCAACAAGGCGTCGACCGGGGGCAACCTGCTCCAGCGGACGCGCTGCTATTATTTCTACGACCCCGCCACCCCGTGTAACAAGCGCGAGCCCGGCAGCGGCTGTTCGGCGATCGGCGGCGAGAACCGCATCCTGGCGATCCTCGGCACCTCGGACCAGTGCATCGCGACGCACCCCAGCGACATGGCCGTCGCCATGCGCGCACTGGAGGCGGTGATCGTCACGCAAAAGCCCGACGGCGACCGCCGCCGGATCGCGATCGGCGACTTTTTTTGCCTGCCGGGAGCCACGCCCGAGATCGAGAATGTGCTGGAGCCAGGCGAACTGATCACCCATGTCGAGTTGCCCCCCGCGCCCGCAGGTCGCCAGACCTATCGCAAGGTGCGCGACCGGGCGTCCTATGCCTTTGCGCTGGTCTCGGTCGCCGGGATCGTCGCGGTCGAGGGTGGCAAGATCGCCTCGGCGCGCCTCGCCTTTGGCGGGCTCGGTCCGATGCCGTGGCGCGACGAGGCGGTGGAGGCCGCGCTGGTTGGACAGGAGCCGAGCGACGCCGCGTTCCACGCCGCCGCCGACGCGCTGCTGGCGGACGCCAGGGGCTATGGCTCGAACGACTTCAAGATTCCGCTGACGCGTCGCACCCTGGTCGCGACGCTCCGTGAACTGACGCAGGAGGGTTGATCCCATGTTCGGATTCGGCAAGGACGACACGAACGCGCTGACCATGAATCAGCCGCATCCCGACAGCCTGCTCGACACGGGCGTGCAGGGGGTGATTTCCAAACCGCTCGACCGCGTGGACGGCCCGGAAAAGGTGACGGGCACCGCCACTTATGCGGCCGAATACGCCATCGAAAATGTCGCGCACGGCGTGCTGGTCAGCGCGACCAAAGGCCATGCCAAGATCAAGGCGATCGACGCCGATGCAGTCAAGGCCATGCCCGGCGTCATCGACGTCATTACCGACTACCACACCTTCATCCGCAATTCGCAGCAGGGCGGCGAGACGAGCGCACCGACGCAAGGCGTGCGCACCATCGACTATTTCGGCGAGATCATCGCGATCGTCGTCGCCGAGAGCTTCGAAGTGGCACGTGACGCGGCCAAGCAATTGAAGGTCGACTATGAACCGCTCGACGGCACGTTCGACTATGAAGCCAACAAGGGCGAAGCCGAGCCTGCGCCTGATGGCCTGATCAAGGGCCATTACGATCAGGGCGATTTCAACAAGGCGTTCGAGAATGCGCCCGTCAAGGTCGACGTGACCTATACCACCCCCAGCCAGAACTCGGCGGCGATGGAGCCGCACGCCTCGATCGCGGTGTGGGAAGACGGCGCGCTGACGCTCTACGGCGCGTACCAGATGCCGACCTCCGACGCGCAGCAGCTGGCCAAGGCGCTGGGTGTCGCGCAGTCCAAGGTGCGGATCATCTCGCGCTATATCGGCGGCGGCTTCGGGTCGAAGCTGGGCATCGCGCCCGAGAGCGTCGCCGCCGCCATCGCCGCCAAGCAGCTGGGCCGCCCGGTCAAGGCGGTGATGCTGCGCCAGCAGGTGTTCGACGCCACCGTGCGCCGCTCCAATACCGAACAGCGGATGCGGCTGGGCGCCGAGGCGGGCGGCCGGATCGTGGCGCTGGGCCATGAATCCATCACCTCCAACCTGCCCGACGAGGATTTCTTCGAACCCGTCGGGATCGGTACGCACTTCCTCTATGGCGGCGAAAATCGGCGGATCAATCATGACGTGGTCCGGCTGAACTGGACGCTGTCGGGCTCGATGCGCGCGCCCGGCGAGGCGGTCGGCATGGTCGGCATGGAATGCGCCATGGACGAGCTGGCCGAAGCCATCGGCATGGACCCCATCGCCCTGCGCAAGGTCAACGACCCCCAGCAGGACCCGGAATTGAAGGTCCCCTATTCCTCGCGCAACCTGACGCGTTCACTGGAGGAAGGCGCGAAGCATTTCGGCTGGGACCAGCGCCAGGCACCGGGCCAGCGGCGCGAGGGCGACTGGCTGATCGGCATGGGCGTCGCCGCCGCCTGCCGCTCCAACCAGTTGCAGCAGTCCGCCGCCAAGGTCGAACTCCACCCGGACGGCAGCGCGACGGTATCCTCGGCGATGACCGATATCGGTACCGGCAGCTATACCATCATGGCGCAGATCGCCGCCGAGATCCTGGGCCTGCCGGTCGAGAAGGTGACCATGTCGCTGGGCGACACCAACGATCCCCCCGCCGCCGGTTCGGGCGGGTCCTGGGGTGCGGCGTCGGCTGGTTCGGCGGTGTATCTCGCGGCCGAGCGCGTGCGCGAGAGGCTGGCCAAGGCGATGGGCGTGAAGCCCGAGGACCTGACGCTCAAGGACGGCATGGCGATCGGCGACAATCGCTCGGTGCCGCTGGCCGAACTGGTCGGCAAGGATGGCCTGTCTGCCATCGGCGAGATCAAGCCGGGCCAGCAGGAAAAGCAGTTCAACCAGGCGAGCTACGGCGCGCATTTCGCCGAGGTCGGCGTGAACGTCGTCACCGGCGAGGTCCGCGTCCGGCGGATGCTGGGCGTGTTCGCGGCGGGGCGCGTGCTCAACGCCAAGACGGCGCGCTCGCAATGCCTGGGCGGCATGACCTTCGGCATCGGCACCGCGCTGACCGAGGACCTGATCCACGATCCGCGCACCGGCAAGCTGGTCAACCACGACCTGGCCGAATATCATGTGCCGGTGAATGCCGATGTGCCCCAGCTGGAAGTCCATTTCCTCGACGAGCGGGACATCCATGCCAATCCGATCCATGCCAAGGGGATCGGCGAGCTGGGCATTTCCGGCGCGGCCCCGGCCGTGGTCAACGCCATCTACAACGCCACCGGCGTGCGGGTGCGCGAGATGCCGGTAACGCTCGATAAGCTGCTCGATCATCTTCCGGCGCTTTGATGAGCGACCATGACAGCGTCCTCGCCGCCGCAAGGGAATGGCGGGGCGAGCCGATGGCGATCGCGACGGTGGTGTCGACCTGGGGGTCGGCACCACGCCCGCGCGGCAGCCATATGCTGGTCCATGCCGATGGCCGGTTCGAGGGATCGGTGTCGGGCGGCTGCGTCGAGAACGACATTCTCCACACCGCCGCCGAAGTCATCGCGGGCGCGCCGTTCCAGGTGAAGCGCTACGGCGTGGCGGACGCCTCGGCCTGGGAAGTCGGCCTGCCCTGTGGCGGCGAGATCGCGGTGATGGTGCAGCCGGTGTCGGCGGACGGCTTCGACCCCGAACTCTTCGACCGGATCGCCGAGGCGCGCGAGCGGGGCCAGGCGCTGACCGTCACCACCGACCTGACCAGCGGCCATTCGGACCTCCGCCCGATCGAGACGGGGGAGGTCTTCGCCAACCGCTACGACCCGCCGCGCCGGTTGCTGATCGTCGGCGCGGTGCAGATCGCCCAGTCTCTCGCGCAACTCGCGCAGACTTTGGGCATCGCCACGGTCGTCATCGACCCACGTGCCCGCTTCCTGACCGAGGAACGCTTTCCCGGCGTCACGCTGGACGACCGCTGGCCCGATGAGGCGGTGGCGGCCTATGCCCCCGGCCCCGCGACCGCCGTGGTGACTCTGAGCCACGATACCAAGATCGACGACCCTGCACTGGTCGCTGCGCTCGCCAGCGACACCGCCTATGTCGGTGCTCTGGGCAGTCGGCGCAGCCATGCCGCACGACGCGAGCGACTTGCGGCGATGGGCGTTTCTCCTGAGGCAATCGACCGGATCGACGGCCCGGTCGGGCTGGATATCGGCGCGATCGGCCCTTCCGAAATCGCTTTGTCGATCGCAGCCGCCATGATCGGAGCCTTTCATGATCGACCCTGAGAATGTCGCCCTGGTCCTGCTGGCGGCGGGCCGGTCGAGCCGCTTTGGCATGGAGAACAAGCTGGAAGCCGAGTTTCTCGGCAAGCCGGTCGGCTCTCACGTCACCACCGCGTTGGAGAGCGTCCCCTTTGCCGAGCGGATCGTGGTGACGGACGGATGCCAGCTCGATTTCGCGTCACGCGGCTATCGCGTCATCCATAACGCCGAGGTCGGTCGGGGCATGTCCCACTCGCTGCATCTGGGCGTGCGCGAGGCGATGGCAACGTCGCCCCAGGCGATCCTGATCGCGCTGGCCGATATGCCGCGCGTGACGGCGGCGCACATCTATCGCCTGTTCGATGCGTTCGAGGGGCCGGACTCGGTGGTGGTGTCAAGCAATGGCGAGCACCCCACTCCGCCGGGCATTTTCGGCGCGGGCCGGTTCGACGCGTTGCTGACTCTGCAAGGCGACGAGGGCGGTCGCAAGCTGGTCGCGGGCGGACGGCATGTCGTGACCACGCCTGCCGAGCTGATCGACATCGACACGCCCGAGGATCTGGAACGCCTGCGCCAGCTCGTCCACGCCCCCGAGCGGACGATCACTCGTGGCGAAGCGCGTCGATCGGATTGAGCGCCGCCGCCCGCCGCGCCGGGAAGTAACCGAACACCACCCCGATCACCGCCGAAATGGCAAAGGCGATGATGTTGATCTGCGGATCGAAGGTCCAAGGCACCTGCATCACCGGCACCAGCAGAGCGATGATCGCCTGCGCCAGGATCAGGCCGATGATCCCGCCCAGGCAGGACAGCACCACCGCCTCGACCAGGAACTGCATCAGCACCTCGCGCGCGACCGCGCCGATGGCCAGGCGGATGCCGATCTCGCGCGTCCGCTCGGTCACGGACACCAGCATGATGTTCATGATGCCGATTCCGCCGACCACCAGGCTGATCGCCGCCACCGCCGCGACGATGCGGGTCAGCATGGTCGTCGTGCTGGTCAGCGTGTCGCTGATCTGCTTGGTGTCGAAGATGTTGAAGTCGTCGTCCTTGCCGCCGCTGATGTTGCGCCGTTCGCGGAGCAGATCGGTGAGCGACGATTGCACCGCCGAGGTCGAATAGGCCTGATCGACACCGACCAGCATCAGGCGGATGTCGCGGCTGCCGGTGAAGCGGCGCTGGACCGCCTTGATCGGCATCAGCACCACGTCGTCCTGATCGCCGAAGCCCCCCTGCCCGCGCGTCGTCAGCACGCCGATCACGTCGCAGCTGATCGCCCCGATACGAAAGCGCTTGCCGACCGCATCGGTGCTGCGGAACAGGTTCTGGCGGACGGTATTGCCGATGATGCACACCGCCTTGCCCGCCGCCTGCTCGGCCGGGGTCCAGGTGCGGCCCGAGGCCAGCGGCCAGGGCTGGACGGTGAAATAGGCCAGCGTCGTGCCGGTAACGGTCGTCGACCAGTTCGCGCCTTCATAGATGGCGGTCGCCGTCGTCTGCGCTTGCGGCGCCACCGCCGTGACGCCCGCGATCTGGTCGGCGATCGCCTCGACATCCTCGGGCTTGAAGTCGGGCGGACGCGGGCCGCCGCCGCCGCGTCCGAAGCCCTGGCCGGGGCGGACCTGAAGGATGTTGGTGCCCAGCGACGAGATCGACTGCTGCACGGCCGCCGTCGTCGCCTTGCCCAGCGTCACCATGGTCACGACCGCGCCGACGCCGATGATGATGCCCAACGTCGTCAGGAACGAGCGCAGCACATGCCGCCGGATCGAGCGGATGGCGAGGATGAGCGTGGTGCCGAACATCAGTTCCCATCCCTGTCGAACGGGGCCATCTCCGGCACGACGCCCGGCCGGTGCTGCGCCTCGATCCGATCGACCAGCCCGTCCTTGAAGTGGATGACCGTGCGCGCGAACGCCGCCATGTCCGGTTCGTGCGTGACCATCAGCACGGTGATGTTGCTGTCGCGATTGAGCCCGGTCAGCAACTCCATGATCTCGACCGAGCGTTCGGAATCGAGATTGCCGGTCGGCTCGTCGGCAAGAAGGACGTCGGGGCTGGTCACGATGGCGCGCGCGATCGCCACGCGCTGCTGCTGTCCGCCCGACAGCTCGGCGGGGGTATGATCCCACCATTTGTCGAGGCCGACCTTCTCCAGCGCCGCCATGCCGAGGTCGCGCCGGGTCCGTTTGTCCTCACCGCGATAGAGCAGCGGCAGCTCGACATTCTCCAGCGCGGTGGTGCGCGACAACAGGTTGAAGCCCTGGAACACGAAACCCAGATAGCGCCGCCGCAGCATGGCGCGCTGGTCGCGGTCCAGCGTCTCGACATGATGGCCGCGGAACAGGAAGTTTCCGCCGCTCGGCACGTCGAGACATCCCAATATGTTCATCGTCGTCGACTTACCCGACCCCGAAGGCCCCATCACGGCGACGAAATCGCCCGCCGCGATGTCCAGGTCGACGCCCTTCAGCGCCTGGAACTGGGTCGCCCCCATGCCATAGGTCTTGGTGACGCCGCGAAGCTGGATGAGCGGGGCGTCAGCGGCCACCACCGCCCCCGCCCTGCTGGCCGCCACCCTGACGCCGCTGGCCACCGCCACGGGGCGCGGCGCTCTCGTCACCCGCAAGCTGCCCGGTAATGACCTGCATGCCGGGCTTCAAGCCGCCCGACAGCACCTCGGTCATCGAACCATTGGTGTCGCCGGTGACGATCTGGATCGGCTGCGGCTTGCCGTCGTCGCCCCGGACATAGATAGTCTGGGTCGCGCCGCGCTGAACCGTGGCGGTGCGTGCGGCGCGGTCCCGGCGCGGGCGGAAGGTCAGCGAGCCCGCAATGCCGCCGCCGCCCGCTTGCGCGCCGTCGGACGGCTTGAAGCGCAGCGCCGCGTTGGGGATCAGCATGACGTTCTTCTTGTCCGACGTCACGATATCGGCGGTCGCGGTCATGCCGGGGCGCAGTTGCAGGTCGGGATTGCCCACCGTCAGGTCGGCGGCATAGCTGACCACCTGCCCCGTGGTCGAGGCGGCGCTGGTGGTCGAGGAGGCGGACGAGGTCGCCGCGCTGACCGTCAGGTTCGACCCCAGATCGACCCGGGTGATCGTCGCGGGGAAGGTCCGCCCCGGAAAGGCGTCGACGGTGAAATTGGCCTTCTGCCCGACCTTCACCTCGCCGACATCGGCTTCGTCGATCGCGACCTCCAGCTTCATCTTGGTCAGGTCTTCGGCGATGACGAACAGGGTCGGCGTGTTGAACGACGCCGCGACCGTCTGGCCCGGATCGACCTGGCGTGCCAGCACCACGCCGGACACGGGCGAGCGGATGATCGCGCGCTGGCGCTGGGTCTGCGACTGCGCCAACTGGGCGCGGGCGGCGGTGACATTGGCCTCCGCGACGCGCAGCGCCGCGACCGCGCGCTGGGCATCGGCACGCCCCGCCTGAAGTTCGGTGGCCGAGGGCACACGGCCGTTCGACAGCTTGTACACCTGTTCCAGTCGCGCCAGCTGCGCCTGCGATTCCGACACGGTCGCGCGCGCCTGCGCCACCTGCGCGACATTGGCGGCCAGCGTCGCCTGGGCGGCGCGGATCTGGTCGTCGATCTGTTCGGGATCGATCAGCGCCAGCGCCTCGCCCGCCTTCACCCGGTCGTTCACATCGACCACGACCTTCGTCACCAGACCGGACAGCTGCGAGCCGACCGTCACCTGGTTGGTCGGCGCCAGCTTGCCGGTGGCCGAGACGGTCACGGTCAGGTCGCCGCGCGTGACCGGGGCGGTCGCGAAGCCCGCTTCCTTCGATCCGCCGAAACAGCTTTTCAGCAGCAGCGCGAGCAGCACCACGCCGACGATCACCACGCCCCACTGCACCCATTTGCGCCAGCGCGGCTGTGGCTTCACGCCCAGGAAATCGTCGAGAGTCTGGTCGGCCATCAGCGGTTGTCCGGGGTTGTGGCGAGGCGCGGCGGCGCTTCGGGGGTGGTCGTGTCGTCCCATCCGCCGCCCAGCGCGGCGAACAGCGCGACTTGCGCGGTCGCGGCGTCGGACCGGGCCTGAACCAGCCCGTTCTGCGCGTTCAGGAACGCCGCCTCCTGTTGCGACAGGGTGGTGAAATCGGTGAGGCCCGAGCGATATTGGCTGCGCGCCAGGATCGCCGAGTTGCGCGCGGCGTCTAGCTGGATGGCGAATTGCCGCTCCCGCTCGCGCGCGGTGTTGAGCGCGACGATGGCGTTCTCGACATCCTCCAGCGCGAGCAGGACGGTGCCCTGATAGGCGGCATAGCTCTGGTCGGCGAGCGCCTGGGCATTGCGCACCTGGCTGCGCAGCCGCCCGCCGTTGAAGATCGCCTGGGTCAGGCCCGCAAACAGGCTGCCGGTGATCGCGTCGCCCAGCGAACCGATGCTGGTCGCCGCCGTGTTGATGTTCCCGGAAATGGCGAGCGCCGGATAGAGCGCGGCCTGCGCCACGCCGATCCGCGCGGTGGCGGCGGCCAGATTGCGCTCGGCCGCGCGGACATCGGGGCGGCGGCGCAGGATATCGGCGGGAATGCCGGTGCCGATCACGGCGGGGCCGGTTGGGATCGGCCTCACCGCCGCCAGCCGCGCCTTGACCGCGCCGGGTGCCTGGCCGGTCAGCACGCCCAGCCGCGACACGGCGGCATTATATTGCTGTTCGATCGACGGAATGGTCGCGGCGGTCTGGGCCCGCTGGCCCCGCGCCTGCTCGGCATCCAGCGAGGAGACGAGGCCTGCCTGCACCCGGAAACCGGCAATCTCCAGATTGTCGTCCTGCAACGACAGGCTCGCCCGCGCATTGGCCAGCTGCGCCTGATAGGCCCGCGCCAGCATGTAATTGCGCGCCAGTTCGCTCTCGACGGTCAGCAGCGTGGCGGCATAGCTGAACCCCGCGCCCTCATAGGTCGCCTGGGTCGCCTCCACCGTGCGGCGGACCTCGCCGAACAGGCCGACCTGATAGCTGGCCGACAGTCCCACGGTGAAGCTGTTGCTGCCGCCCCCGCCGGTATCGACAACGGTACCGTCGGGCAGCGTGAAGCTGCGCCCGCCGCCGCGCAGATTCTCGTTGCGCTGATAGCCGGTCGAGCCGGAGACATTGGGCAGCAGCGACGCGCGGCTCTGGATCAGGCTTTCGCGCGCCTGCCGCAGCCGGGCGATCGCCTGGACCACATCGGTATTGGCGACCACCGCCTGCTGGACCAGTTCGGCGAGCAGCGGATCGTCGAACGACCGCCACCACCGGGTCAGGTCCTGCGCCTGCGCATTGGCGGCGGGCACCGACCAGATGGCGGGCACCCCCAACTCTTGCGGAGCGGCGGGGCGGTAATCGGGGCCGACCGTACAGCCGGACAAGGCGGCTGTGGCCAGGAGAAGGACGCAGGCGCGAGGCTTCATGGCCGGGAACGTGCCGTGCCGTTACGGCCCCGTCCAGTGTGTTTATGTCGCAAATTGTGACGGATGCGGCAGATTGCCGTCATCCCGTGCGACACGTTTCCGCGGGGTGAAAGTTCCGCTGAAATTCAAAAATCCTCCCCGGTACGGGGAGGTGGCAGGGCGCAAGCCCTGACGGAGGGGGGCTTCCAAAAAGGTCATCCCTCGCGGCGATCCCCCTCCACCATGCTACGCACGGTCCCCCTCCCCGCTAGCGGGGAGGATCAGCTCTTACCGCCCTACCCAGTCGGACACTTGCTGGGCGACCTGGTTCGCCGCCTGGTTCAGCGCCGGGCCGACACTCTCATTGTCAATCTTGCCGACCGGCACCCGCGCCTCGAAACGGCGCTTTTCGATGTTCGTCTGGCCGTCGCGTTGCAGCGTGGCGTCGAACACCACGGCCGCATCACGACGGGTGGCGTCCATGCCGAACTGGCGCAGCTCACCGCCCAGACGGTCGCCCGGATCGCCGATGGAGTCGCGCGGCGACAGGACGATGCGCCCGGCCCGCGCGGTCAGCGTGTCGGCCATCAGCCGGGCGAACAGCCGCGTCGGCGGCTCGGCCCATTGCGCGTCCTTCACATAGGCGATGCTGGTCGCATTCTCCTGCACCGGCACGCGCGCGGTCGCCAGTTCCTGCGGCGAGGACGGCACCTGGATGGTGATCGACTTGGCCGGTCCAGAATCCTGCGTCTGCCCCACGCTCGGCGCGGACTGCGCCTGGAGCGTCAGCAGCGAGGGCGGCGGCTTGGCGCCGAAGCTGATACAGCCGGCGAGCGGAAGCGATGCGAGCATCACGATCAGCGGAGTCTTCATGACGGTCCTCATCGGCATCCTCACTTGCCCTTATAGTCCGGCAGCTTCTGCTGCCCGATCAGTGACCCTGCGCCCTGCTGGTCGACCTTTTCGGCGACCGCCGACAGCGACTGGGTCATCACGCGCAGGTCCTTCACCAGACGATCCACCTCGGGCACGGTCTGCTTCGAGAAGGTCTGCAGGCCCGGCCGCGCATCGCCGATCGCCGAGTTCAGCGTGTCGGCACTCTTCTGCGCCGAGGCGATGGTGCGGTTCAGATTGGCGATGGTCGGCTTCACATCCTCGGCCAGGATGCCGTTGGTGGTCGCCGCCAGCTGGCCGATGGACTGCGCCGCGTCACCCGCCTGCTGAATCGCCACGCGGGTCTGGGCCAGCGTTGCGGCGATCTCAGGCCCGCGATCGGCGAGCGCATCGGTCAGGCGGTTGGTATTGTCCAATATGCCCGCGATCGACGCCTGGTTGCGATCCGACAACAGCCCGGTCAGCCGCTCGGTCAGCGTCGACAGCCGCTCCAGCAGCTGCGGCGCGGAGTTCAGGATCGCGCCGATGCCGCCCTGCTTGGTCGGAATGACCGGCACGCCATAGGGGCAGACGGTCTTGTTTTCCGGCTGCGGACAGGTGATCGGCGGCGCGCCCTTGCGGGCACCGTCCAGCGAGATGGTGCTGGTGCCGGTGAAGCTGGCCGAGATCGACGCGGTCGTCCCCTGCAGGATCGGCGTCTGGTCCTTCACCGCGACGCGAACCCGCACAAATTGCGGATCAGGACGCCACAGCGCGATTTCCTTCACCTGGCCCGAGGGCACGCCCGAATAGGTGACCGCCGAGCCCTGGGCCAGGCCATCCACCGACTGGCGGAAAAAGATGTCATATTCCTTCTCCGACGTGCCGCCCAGACGGGCGATCCAGACGGTGAAGATGGCCAGCACTGCGAGCAGGATCAGCACGACAGAGCCGACAAGGACGTGGTTCGAACGGGTTTCCATCAGCGTGTCCCTGCTTCGCCTCTCGCATGGGCATCGGCCGCATTGCCCTGGGAATGCTGTCCCGTGGCATGGGCGTCGACTTCGGTGGGGTGGCGCGCGGCATCGGCCTCGGCCGAACGGGGGCGGATGTCCGCCACCTCATCCTTTGCGGCGACGGCGGCGCGGCCGCGCGGTCCCTTGAAATATTCCTCGATCCACGGATGGTCGAGCGCGATCAACTCGTCGATCGTACCGACGGCGATCACCTTCTTGTCGGCCAGCACCGCCACCCGGTCGCAGATCGCATAAAGCGTATCGAGATCATGGGTGATGAGGAAGACGGTCAGCCCCAGCGTCTTCTGGAGCGACGCAATCAGCTGGTCGAACGCCGCCGCACCGATCGGGTCGAGGCCCGCCGTCGGCTCGTCGAGAAACAGGAGTTCGGGATCGAGCGCCAGCGCACGCGCCAGCCCAGCCCGCTTCTTCATGCCGCCCGACAGCTCGGCCGGATATTTCGGCCCGGCATCGGCGGGCAGGCCGGTCATCACGACCTTGTAGGACGCGATCTCGTCCATCAGCGCCGGAGGCAGGTCGCGGTAGAATTCGCGAAGCGGCACCGCGACATTCTCGGCCACGGTCAGCGTCGAGAACAGCGCGCCGCCCTGGAACAGCACGCCCCAGCGCTTGCGCACATCGACCGCCTCGGTCGCCTCACGGCCGATGGTCGGCTCGCCGAACACGGTGATCTCGCCCTCATCGGGGGTCTGGAGGCCGATGATCGTGCGCATCAGCACCGACTTGCCGGTGCCCGACCCGCCGACCACGCCCAGAATCTCGCCCTTGCGCACGTCGAGATCGAGGCCGTCATGGATGACCTGCTCGCCGAAGCTGTTGCGCAGGCCCCGGACCTGGATCAGATGTTCGTCCTGCTCGGCCATCAATCCCATCCGATCCAGGTGAAGAAGACCGCGAAAAAGGCGTCGAGCACGATGACCAGAAAGATCGCCTGCACCACTGCGGCGGTGGTGCGCAGGCCGACCTGCTCGGCATCCGACTTGACCTGCATGCCCTGGAAACAGCCCGCAATCGCGATGATCGCGCCGAACACCGGGGCCTTGATCAGGCCGACATACAGGTCGGTGATCGGCACGACTTCGCGGATGCGCGCGATGAAGGTGACGGGTGGAATACCCAGCGATACCGCCGCGAGGAAACAACCGCCGATCATCGCGATCAACGACGAATAGAAACCGAGCAGCGGCATCAGCGTGACCGCCGCGATGGTGCGCGGCACGACCAGCGCCTCCATCGGCGACACACCGATGACGCGCATCGCGTCGATCTCTTCGGTCAGCTTCATCGTGCCCAGCTGCGCGGCAAAGGCCGAGCCGGAGCGACCGGCGACCATGATCGCGGTCATCAGCACGCCCAGTTCGCGAAGCGTCAGGCGGCCGACCAGGTTGATCGTGAATACCTCGGCACCGAACTGGCGCAACTGCACCGCCCCCTGCTGCGCGATGACGATGCCGATCAGGAAGCTCATCAGGCCGATGATCGCCAGCGCGGAGACGCCGACCGTCTCGAACTCATGCACCACCGCGTTGAAGCGGAAGCGGCGTGGATGGCGGATCACCGCCAGCCCGGCGAGCACCGTCGCGCCCATGAAGCCGAGCAGGCCGTACAGCGTCTGGAAGGTGGCAACGACCGCATCGCCGACCTCGCCCGCCACGCGCGCGAAGGGGCTGACCGGCTTGGGGCGCATTGCGACCGGCTGATCCGCCTCGGTCACCTTGGCGAACAAGTGGCGCTGGTCGTCGTCCAGACCGTCGATGGCGGCATCGTTGCGCGCGGCGAAGCGGTGGATCAGCCAGGCACCGACCGTGTCGATCCGGTCCACCTGCGACAGGTCGATACGCCGGACCGTCGAATCTTCGCGATCCAGCCGATCGGGCAGGTCGCCCAGGGTCGCCAGCGAAAGGCTGCCGGTGAAGCGCAGCGCTCCTCCGTCGGCCGGGTCATGTTGATAATCGGCCTTGGCGTTCATCAACTGCCTCTTTGCGGGAAAGCGGGTGTATCGACAAGGCGCTTCGTTCCCACGACGAATCGACTGGCGGCAGTAATTATACGACAGCGTGACGTTTTCATAGGAGGCGATCCAGCAGATGCAGGATCAGGCCGACACTGCCGCCCACCAATGTCCCGTTGATGCGGATATATTGCAGGTCGCGGCCCACCGCATTTTCCAGCCGTGAGGTGACGGTGTCGGCATCCCAGCCGCGCACCGTCTCCGACACCAGCCGGACGATGCCGTCGCCATAATCCGCTGCGATGCCCGCCGTCGCGCGGCGCACGAAGCGGTTGATCGTCGCCGCCAGCCGGGGATTGTCCTGCAACGTCTGGCCCAGCTGGCGCATCGCATCGCCCAGCCGCCCGGCGGTCACCGCCTGCGGATCGCGCGCCATGCGCAGCAGGGCCTCGCGCGCCTGCTCCCACAAGCCGTCCAGCCAGCGCTGCATCGCTGGATTGGCGATCAGCTCGGCCTTCATCGCCTCCACCTTCGCCCGCATGTCGGGATCATATTGCAGGTCCCAGGCAAGGCGATCGAGCCCTTCCTCGATCTTCTGGCGCAGCGGATGCTCGCGATCCTCGGCGACGTCGTGGAGCAGCTTGTGCAGCCCGTCGATCAGCTTGTCGGCCAGCGTCTCGTCCAACCCGGTCCAGCGCAGGATCGCACCCGCCCGCTCATGCACCATCGCCCGGACGATCGCTTCGTTGGCGTCCAGCGCGGAGGCAGCCCAGCGCAGCACGGAATCGAGCAGGGGCAGATGCCGCCCTTCGGCGATGCTGGCCTTCAGCAACTGGCCCAGGATCGGCGCGACCTCGGTCGTGCGCAGCCGCGCGCCAATCCCCGCCTTGACCATGCCGCCCAGTCGCTGCGGGTCGAAGGCGGTCAGCATTTCGGCGAACAGGCGCGACGCCCCGCGCCGGATACGCCCGCCCTCCTGCGGCGGTTGCGCCAGCCAGCGCCCCGCCGCGCCCGCGACGTCGAGCCGCACCATGCGCCGCGCGACGACACGCGGGACCAGGAAATTGGTGCGCAGGAAATTGGCGAGCGTGTCGCCGATCCGATCCTTGTTGCGCGGCACGATCGCGGTGTGCGGGATGGGCAGGCCCAGCGGATGGCGGAACAGAGCGGTCACGGCGAACCAGTCCGCCAGCCCGCCGACCATCGCCGCTTCGGCAAAGGCGCGGACATAGCCCCAGGCGGGATGCACCGGCTGCAGCCCACGCGACACCAGATACAGCGCCGCCATGCCGACCAGCAGTCCGGTGGCCAAGACCCGCATCTTCCGCAGGGCGGCTGGAACGGTCTGGCTACCCCCCGATCGCATTGCGAGTTCCATCAATCAGGACAATTCGCGAAGCGCGGCTTTGTTCAAGAGGAATCTTTCCCGAGCGTAACGAATGCGGGGCGACCTTCTATTCCTCCCCTGCAAGGGGAGGTGGCGCGCGAAGCGCGTCGGAGGGGTGTAACCCTATCGGGAGCGCGACACCCCTCCGTCAGGCCTTCGGCCTGCCACCTCCCCTTGCAGGGGAGGAATATTTGCCCCTCACTCCGCCGGATCGTAACCCAGCTTGCCTGTCGCGGGCGGCAGCGCGGGTCCGCCCGCAGGCCCTTCGATCACCGGCCCGCCGCCCAGTTCGTCGCCGGGCTTGTAGGTCAGCAGGCGTCGGCCCAGGCGCGGCCCGATCCAGCGTTCGACACCGACCGAAAGGCTGAAGGCGGCGGGCACGATCAGCAGGGTCAGGATCGTCGACAGCGCAAGCCCGCCGATCACCGTCACGCCCATCGGGCTGCGCCACGATCCGTCACCGCCCAGCGACAGCGCGGTCGGGACCATGCCCGCGACCATCGCGACCGTGGTCATGACGATCGGCTGGGCGCGCTTGTGCCCGGCATCGACCACCGCCTCATAGATGGGAACGCCCTTGGCGATCTCCTCCAGCGCGAAGTCGATCAGCAGGATCGAGTTCTTCGCGACGATGCCCAGCAGCATCAGCAGGCCGATATAGACCGGCAGCGACAGCGGATTGCCGCTGAAATACAGCGCCAGCAGGCCCCCCAGCGGGGCGAGCAGCAGCGACGCCATGTTGACGAAGGGCGGCAGGAAGCGGCGATAGAGCAGCACCAGCACCGCGAAGACCAGGAACACCGCCGAGATGATGGCAGTGAAGAAGTTGGCCATCATCTCCGCCTGCATCTTGGCCTGGCCCAGCACCATCTCGCCGACCCCCATGGGCATGTTCTTCATGATGGGCAGGTCGTGGACCTTCTTCATCGCGTCGCCGCTGATCAGGCCCTTGGCGAGGTCGGCGCCGACCGTCACCTGACGCCGCTGGTTCACGCGGTCGATCTGGGTCGGCCCTGCGCCCAGACCGATATCGGCGACGACGCTCAAGGGCACCGAGCCGCCGGTCTGGGTCTGCACCGGCAGGTTCTGGATGGTCGACAGGCGCGCGCGCGCATTCTGGTCCAGCGCGACGCGGATCGGCACCTGGCGATCGGACAGCGAGAAGCGGGCCGAATTCTGGTCGATATCGCCCAAGGTCGCGATACGGATCGCGCTCGACAGCGCCTGCGTCGTCACGCCCAGATTGGCCGCGAGGTCGAGGCGCGGGCGGATGACGATTTCCGGCCGGTCGACATTGCCGACGATACGCGGCGCGACGAGGCCCGGAATGGTGCCCATCTGCTCGACGATCTTGTTCGCCGTATCGCGCAGCACGGCCGGGTCGTCGCCGCCCAGCGTGATGGTCAGGTCACGCCCGCTCGAACCCCAGCCGAATTGCGACTGGAACGACACGCGCGCATCGGGGATCGCGGCCAGTTCGGGGGCCAGCGAGCGTTCGAAGTCGGTGCTCTTCATCGAGCGATCCTCCTTCAACGTCGCGACCACGCGGCCATTGCCGACATTGGTGCGGGCATAGACCGACTCCACGTCGGGCTGCTTGCTCAGGAAGTTCGCGACCCGCTTCACCACCGCATCGGTCTGGGCCAGCGTCGTGCCGGGCACCATCTCGATCTTGGCGACCGCCCGGTCATTGTCCTGCGGCGGCTGGAAGGTCTTGGGGATGATGGCGAACATCGCGATGGTCAGCGCAAAGGCGCCGAAGCCGATGCCGATCACCCACAGGCGATGGTCGCGGAACCGCCCCAGCAGGCGACGCAGACGCCCGCGCTTCACGCCATCGGTCGGCCGGTCATAGCGAAGCGACCAGCGCAGCGTCGCCATATAGGCGTCCATCAGCCTGCCCTCGCCATGGCTGGCATGGCCTGCGGACTTCAGGAAATAGGCCGCGATCATCGGCGTGATCAGGCGCGCGACCGCGAGGCTCATCAGCACCGAGACGACGACGGTCAGGCCGAAATTCTTGAAATACTGGCCCGGAACGCCGGGCATCAGCGCGACCGGCAGGAACACCGCGACGATCGCCATGGTGGTCGCCAGCACGGCGAGGCCGATCTCGTCCGCCGCGTCGATCGACGCCTGATAGGCGGATTTGCCCATGCGCATGTGGCGGACGATATTCTCGATCTCCACGATCGCGTCGTCGACCAGCACACCCGCCACCAGGCTGAGCGCCAGCAGCGTCATCTGGTTCAGCGTGAAGCCCAGCAGGTCCATGAACCAGAAGGCCGGGATCGCCGACAGCGGAATGGCCAGCGCCGAGATCACCGTCGCGCGCCAGTCGCGCAGGAAGATGAAGACGACGATGACGGCCAGCACCGCGCCCTCGATCATCGCATGGATGGCGCTTTCATATTGCGCCTCGGTGTATTTCACGCTGTTGGAGCGGAGGACGAACTTCACCTCCGGGTTGCGCTTTTCAAGGTCCTTCAGCTTCTGGACGGCGCCGTTGAAGACGCTGACGTCCGAGGCGCCCTTGGCCCGCTGGAAGTCGAAGCTGATGACCTGCCGCCCGTCGACCGCCGCCTGCGAACGCTGTTCGGCGTAAAGGTCGCGCACGGTGGCGATGTCGGCGAGGCGCACGGTGCGGCCGCCACGCACATTGATCTGGGTCTGGCCCAGGTCATAGGCGTTGCGTGCATTGCCCAGCACGCGAACCGCCTGTTCGGTGCCCGCGATTTCGGCGCGGCCACCGGCGGCGTTCAAGTTGGTCATGCGCAGCTGGGCGTTGACCTCGCTGGCGGTCAGGCCCTGCGCCTGGAGCTTCAGCGGATCGAGGATCACACGGATCTCGCGCGTCACGCCGCCGTTGCGGATGACCTTGGAGAGACCTGGAACCGACAACAGCTCCTTGGTGACGTTGTTGTCGATATACCAGCTGAGCTGTTCGGGCGTCATGTTGGACGCGACCGCCGAATAGCTGGCAAGGTCGTTATCGGTCGAATCGACGCGGATCACCTGCGGTTCGAGAATGCCGTCGGGCAGCATCGAGCGGATCTGGGTGATCGCATCGCGCGCATCGCTGACCGCGCGGTCGATCGGCGTGCCGATGTCGAGCTGGACCAGCGTCTGCGACGTGCCCTCGGTCACGGTCGAGGTGATCTGGTCGACGCCTTGCAGGTTCCGCAACGCCGCCTCGACCCGCTGGGTGACTTGCGTCTCCAGTTCGGTCGGTGCCGCACCCGGCTGGTTCACGACGACCACGACGATCGGGAAATCGATATCGGGGTCGTTGTTTACGTCCATCCGCATGAAGCTGACGATCCCCGCCAGCGTCAGCGCGACGAACAGGACGATCGGCGGAACGGGATTCCGGATCGCCCAGGCCGAGATGTTGCGGAAACTCATCTTACTTGGCCTCCTGGCCTGCAAGGATCGGGCGGACCAGCTGCCCGGCCGCCAGGAAGCCACCCGCCGAACGCACCACCCGCTCAGTCCCGTTCAGGCCCGAGGCGATGGTCACGCCATCGTCCGACACCTGACCGATCTTGACGTCACGGCGCGCGACCTTGTTGTCGGCTCCGACGATATACACGAAACTGCCCTTGTCGTCGCTCTGGATCGCCGAGTCCGGCAGGACCGGGGCATGGCCCGCACCGCCGCGGATCGTCGCCGCCGCGAAACCGCCGGGCCGCAGCGCCGGGTCATAGGAAAGGGCGACGCGCGCGACACCCTGACGCGTCTGCGGGTCGATGACCGGCGAGACCTGCCACACTTCGCCCTTGAAGCTCTTGTCGCCGCCGACCGGGGTCACGGTGGCGGGCGCGCCGACCGACAGGCCGACCAGATCCGCCTCGGCCAGCTGCGCGCGCAGCTCCATCTGCCCGCCCATCGCCATGCGGAACAGCACGCCCGAGCCCGAGCTGACGATCTGGCCCGGCTCGGCGGCGCGTGTCAGGATCAGCCCCTCGGCGGGCGCGCGGATGTCGAGGCGGCCGTTGCGCGCCTGCGCCTCGCGGAAAGTCGCCTGCGCCGCGCGGACGCGGGCGGCGGCGGCATCGCGGGTCGCGGTGCGGCGCTGGAGATCGGCCTTGGAGATGAAGCCGCGATCGACCAGCTGCTGGGCACGGTCGAGTTCGGCCTGCGCGATCTGCTGGTCCGACTGCGCGACCGACACCTGCGCGTTCAGCGCCGAGGCGGTCTGGGTCTGGACCGAGCGGTCGACGGTGGCCAGCACCTGCCCCGCACGGACCCACTGGCCCGGCTCGACCAGGACGCGGGTGATCATACCCCCCTCGCCCGCGACGCCGACCGGCATTTCGCGGCGCGCGGCCAGCGTGCCGGTGGCCGAGATCACGCGGCTGACCGCCTGCTGACCAGGAACGACGACGGTGATGTTAGGCACCTGCGTCCCCGCCCCGGCCCCTTGTTCCGCCTCATGCTTCTTGGGCGCGAACAGCAACCAGCCCGCCAGCGCCAGCACGATGACCGCCACGACGATCCAGATCCAACGCCTGCGCGGCGTGGATACCGGCCCCTCCAGCTCCAGATGCCGGCCGCCACCGATCGCCCCCGTCTCGTAATTCATGTTCGTCATCGATCCCCGAACCGCATCCATCGTGCGCGCATTGCCGTGCAGGATGCGCTCATCCCCGCTGTGTTATAGAAATATAGCACACCACTCAAGTGTCTTTTGGTACGCCGGAATTGCGGCGGCTCCAAGGTGGATGCCATGCGTTCATCGCCTGTTTTGCCATGAGGCGCCAAAGCCTTGGCCCATAGTCGTGAGACGATCATCACAAGGGAGATGTCGATGAGGAAATACCTGCTTCTGGCCGCGATGGCCCCCGCCGCGCTGGCGCCGCTGACCGCCGCTGCGCAGACCCAGTCTGCCCCCACCACGGTCGAACCGCTGGTGCCCGCCGCCGGGACGGTGCTGGACGTGTCGGCGGAGGGGCGCACGACCCGTGTGCCGGACCTGGCCACTATTCGGGCCGGAGTGGTCAGCCAGGGTGCGACCGCCGCTGCCGCCCTGTCCGACAATGCGCAGCGCATGGCGCGGGTGCTGGCCGCCGTGAAGCGCGCCGGGATCGCCGACCGCGATATCCAGACCGCGACCGTGCAGCTCCAGCCGCAATATCGTTATGGCGACAATGTGCCGCCGGTCATCACCGGCTATCAGGCGACCAACACGCTGAGCGTCCGGTTCCGCGACGTCGCCAGGTCGGGCAGCGTGCTCGATGCGCTGGTGGCGCAGGGGGCGAACCAGATCGACGGCCCCAATCTGTCGATCGACAAGCCCGACGCCGCGCTGGACGAAGCGCGGGCCGACGCGATCCAGCGCGCGCGCGCCCGCGCCGAGCTTTACGCCAAGGCGGCGGGCCTGCGCGTCGCGCGGATCGTCTCGATCACCGAAAATGGCGCGGATGCGGGCGGCCCCCAGCCGCCGATGATGCTCCGCGCCTCGGCGATGCGTTCGGACGCCATGGAAAAGACCAGCATCGCGCCGGGTGAGCGCGACGTGACCGTCAATGTCTCGGTCCGTTTCCTGCTGAACTGACCGATCACGCCCCCATCGCCTTCATGGCATGGGGGCGAACTTTCCGGCGGGCAGATAGCGGCCCGCACCATACCCGACACACGAAAAGAGCCGCCCGGTTTCCCGGACGGCCCTTTCTGGCTCAATGAGCGAATGCGTTGTTTAACGCACCCGACCGCGACGAACCAGGTTCACGATCGCCAGCAGGACGACAGCGCCCAGCAGCGAAACGAGGAACGAGGTCAGCGTCAGACCGGCGTTGTTGATCGAACCGCCTGCGAAGATCAGGCCGCCGATGAACGCGCCGACGACACCGACGACGATATTCAGGAAGATGCCCTGCTGAGCATCGGTACGCATGATGATGCTGGCCAGCCAGCCAATGACACCACCGACGATAAGCCACAGGATAATACCCATTGTCTTTCCCTCCGTTGGGCCCGCGAGCGGGACACGGGGAAAAGACGTGCGAATGTGGCTATTGTTCCGTGGCCGTACCGGCAATTCGACGAAGCGTTTTTGAAAAAGTCAACGATGCGATCGTTTTTATTCCGCCCTGGGTGTCGGGGCTCAGTATTTCTGCTGGCGCTCGTAGAGCGAGCGATAATGCTGGATGCGCGTGACGCGCAGGCCCGGCATTCCCGAGCGATCGATGGCGCGCTGCCACCCGGCAAATTCCTCGACGGTCAGGCCATAACGGTCGCAGACCTCGTCCACCGAAAGCAGCCCGCCATTGACGGCCGCCACCACCTCCGCCTTGCGACGGACGACCCAGCGCGTGGTGCTGGGCGGCGGCAGGTTGTCGAGCGTCAGCGGTTCGCCGAGCGGCCCGATTACCTTGGCAGGGCGGATCTTCTGGTTCTCGATCATCATCAAACCTCGTCGGGGCTCCCTACCCCATGTCGTCTGCAGGGCCGCTCTACCATGTGCCCTTGAACATCGCCTAAAATCGAAAGGTTAACGGATCATTCATTCCTGTTCCATCCGACGATGGCCCGCGCCATCGGCCCGTTGAACGCCCCGTCCAGCGGGGCGAACAGCATCGGATCGGGGGACACGCGGGCGAAACCGGCCTGCACCGCCGCGGTCGGGCTGGCCGCCTGCCGCGCCGTCGCACCGACCATCAGCACGGCCAGGTCCGGCGGCAGCACCGTCAGTTCGGTATCCCGATCGAAACGGTTGAAACTCAGGTCCAAAAGCGCGGTCCAATCCCGGTGGGTGAGTGGCCTTGTTATCGACGGGATATGAAAGCCGGGTAAAGGCCCAAAACTATTCTCCCTATTTTACGACGCTTGCCCCTTCATCAATCGGGTGGACGCTCCGCTTTTTTGCATGACGCGCGCGAAAGGCGTATGGGGGCCACCATGGAGCAGATGGTGGACTTTCAGCTTGGGGGCGATCCCCGGGCCAAGCGGATCGTGGTCGCGATGTCGGGTGGCGTCGACAGTTCGGTCGTGGCCGCGCTCGCCCATGCCACGGGGGCCGAGACGATTGGCGTCACCCTGCAACTCTACGACCATGGCGAGGCGGTGGGCCGTGCGGGCGCCTGCTGTGCAGGCCGCGATATCCGCGACGCGCGCGCCGTGTGCGATCGCCTGGGCATCGCGCATTATGTCTTCGATCACGAAGATAGTTTTCGCACCCAGGTGGTCGATCGCTTCGCCGACGAATATCTGGCCGGGCGCACGCCCATCCCCTGCGTCCAGTGCAATATGGGGCCGAAATTCACCGACCTGCTGAAGCTGGCGCGCGATCTGGGCGCGGACTGTCTGGCGACCGGTCATTATGTCCGTCGGGTCGAGGGGGTGAACGGCGCTGAGCTGCATCGCGGCGCCGATCCCGCCCGCGATCAAAGCTATTTCCTGTTCGCCACAACGCAGGATCAGCTGAACTTCCTGCGCTTCCCGCTGGGTGCGCTGCCAAAGTCGCGGGTGCGCGAGATCGCCGCCGAACTGGGGCTGGGCGTCGCGGCCAAGCCGGACAGCCAGGACATCTGCTTCGTGCCCGATGGCGACTATGCCGGGCTGGTGAAGAAATTGCGTCCGGAAGCGGATACGCGCGGCGATATCGTCGATCTGTCGGGCGCCAAGCTCGGCGAGCATCGCGGGCTGATCCACTATACGGTCGGCCAGCGGCGCGGGCTGGAAATCGGCGGCAGCCCCGAGCCGCTCTATGTCGTCCGGCTGGAGCCCGACACCAAGCGCGTCGTCGTCGGCCCGCGCGTCGCGCTGGCGGTGGAGGCGGCGCGGCTGACGGCCATGAACGTGCTGGGACCGCTCGACGGCCCGCTTCTTGCCAAGGTCCGCTCCATGGCCAAGCCGGTGCCCGCCCGCATGGTCGACGACCGGCTGGTGTTCGATGCGCCCGAATATGGCGTGTCGCCGGGCCAGGCGGCGGTGCTCTATGACGGCGACCGCGTGCTGGGCGGCGGCTGGATCGCCGAGACCGAGGCGGCACGCATCGCCGCCTGAGGCGTTGGTCCGGGCATGACCGCCCCGACCCTCGAAGAACTGCGCCGCCAGATGGAAGCGGCCGCCGAACGCCTCGACTTCGAGGAGGCACGGGCCCTGCGCGACCGGATCAACCTGTTGCGCGGCGACGCGGAGGATGTCGCGGTCGACACCAGCGGCCTGACCCGCCAACGACCCGGCGCCATGGGCCTGGGCACCAGCCAGTCGCGCCCCGAACGCCCCGAAGGCTGGGTGCCGCCGAAAAAGCCCGATCCGATGACCAAGGGACGCGGGCGACGTCAGGGGTGACCCTTGATCCGCCATGGCGGGAAGCGCCGATTGCTTCCTGCCTGAAACAGGCAAAGCTGATTACCGGCAGGGTCGCGCAGCCGTGCCTCCCGCCAGAGCCAACGCTGGTCTTCCGGACCCGACTCCAACGTGCCGCCCTGTGCCGTGAATCGGGCGGCGGCAGCATCCACGTCATCGACCTCGAAATAGATGATCGGCCCATCGCCGGACACGTCGCTTTGCAGGTGGATGGAGAAGGTCGCATCCCCTTCCGGCATTTCGAACCGGGCATATTCGCCGCGCGACGAGACGATCAGGCGCAGACCCAGATCGCAGTAGAAGCGGCCGCTGGCCTCGAAATCGGTCGCACCGACCGTCACCTGATTCAGCCGCACCCTTTCCCCCCTCCACCATTGCCTCTACCGGATCATATCACCCCCGCACCGCAAACGCCCCGCGATATTCCGGCTTCACCGTCCCCAGGATGGCCCGCGTTACCGGCAGCGTGACCTCATACGCCCCCTCGGCATAGGAGCCCGCGACATAAGGGTCGGCGATCAGCCCGATCCGGTCAATCGCGCGGCCATTGGTCGAGCCCAGCAGCATGGTCAGGTCCTTCAACGGCGGGCAGGCGTTCATCAACGATAGATCGCCTTGATTACGCTTCACCTGCTCAGCCTTGAGCCTCGCGCAATAGTCGGTGCGGATCGCAGTTTGGAGCGCGGGCAGCGACGTGAACACCGCCTTCGGGTCCAGCCGCCGCCCCACCGCCTTGTCCCAGACCAATTCATGGGAGGCGGGCGAGCCATGCGCGCCGCCGGTGAGACTATAGCTGTTGCCCAACAGGCTCAGAAAACGCGGTGTGTCGGTCACGACCTTCCACGTCTTGTCGAAGGAGTAGCGGTTATAAGGAAAGCCCGATTGTTTCGCGTCGCGACGACCGGCGGCCCCGTCGCGCGCCGCCTTCGCCTGGATGCGCGCGCGGTCGGCGTCGAGCCACGCCTTCAGCCCTGCGATCCGGCCAGCGGCGGCGGGATAGGCATAGCTGAATTCATAGTCGGCGGTCTTGGCCTCGCGTGTCACGACCTGCGCCACGGCGGGGCTGGCGGCGCCGATCAAAGCCAGCGCTATCATCACCTTACGCATCCTTTATCTCCCCTCGATGCCGCCAATCTGGATCAGACGGGCTGTACGACGGATGACTGGCGGCGTGCCGCTTGTCCCGCCGCGCGAGCGAACATATATCGAACACATGGCGCAACTCGACACCCGTGAAAAGCTGGCGATCCTGGCCGATGCCGCGAAATATGACGCGTCCTGCGCGTCGTCGGGCACGTCGAAACGCAACAGCCGCGATGGCAAGGGGATCGGCTCGACCGAGGGCATGGGCATCTGCCACGCCTACGCGCCCGACGGCCGCTGTATCTCGCTCCTGAAGATCCTGCTGACCAACAGCTGCATCTTCGACTGCCATTATTGCATCAACCGCAAGTCCTCGAACGTCCGCCGCGCGCGCTTCACCGCGCAGGAGGTGGTGAACCTGACGCTGGCCTTCTATCGGCGCAATTATATCGAGGGGCTGTTCCTGTCCTCGGGCATCATCAAGTCGTCCAACTATACGATGGAGCAGATCGTCGAGGTCGCGCGGTCCCTGCGTGAGGATCATGGCTTTCGCGGCTATATCCATCTGAAGACGATCCCCGATGCCGATCCCGAGCTGGTGCGGCTGGCCGGGGTTCATGCCGACCGCGTGTCGATCAATGTCGAGCTGCCCACGGTGGGCGGCCTCCGCCGCCTCGCGCCCGAAAAGGACGCCACCCGGATCGAAGGGGCAATGGCCGATGTGAAGACCGCGATCGAGGATCGCACCGATGCGGTGAAGAAGTACAAATCCGCCCCCGGCTTCGCGCCCGCAGGCCAGTCGACCCAGATGATCGTCGGCGCGGATGCCGCGACCGATCGCGACATCGTCGGTCGTGCCGCGACCCTGTATGACCGCTTCTCCTTACGTCGCGTCTATTATTCGGCGTTCAGCCCGATCCCCGACGCCTCCGCCGTGCTGCCGCTGCAACGGCCGCCGCTGATGCGCGAGCATCGGCTGTACCAGTCCGACTGGCTGATGCGCTTCTACGACTATCAGCCGAATGAGGTCGCGGCGGCGGCGGACGAGGCGACGGGGATGTTGCCGCTCGACATCGATCCCAAGCTCGCCTGGGCGTTGAAATTCCGCCAGAACTTCCCTGTCGACGTGAACCGTGCCCCGCGCGAGATGCTGCTGCGCGTGCCGGGACTGGGCGTGAAGGCGGTGGACCGGATCATCGCCACCCGTAAATGGCGCAAGCTGCGGCTGGAGGATGTCGGGCGGCTGACCGTCTCGATCGCCAAGCTGCGCCCCTTCCTGATCGCCGAGGACTGGCGCCCGGTGGCGCTGGCCGAGCGGGCGGACCTGAAACCGCTGGTCAAGCCTAGCGCCAAGCAGCTTGAACTGTTCGGCTGAGTACACCTGATTCCATGAGAGTGATTCGCGGGTGAAACGGGCGTCATGTTGCGCCGTTGGGCCATGCGAAGGAGACGATCATGGCCACCGCCGAAATCTATGCCGATCTGAAGCGCGATCACGACAAGCAGCGCGAGATGCTGAAGGAACTTGCCGAGCTCAAGGGCGACGGTGCCAAGCGCAAGAAGCTGTTCGAAGCGTTCCGCATCGAGATCCAGAGCCACGCCGCCGCCGAGGAAGAGTCGCTCTACGCCACCATGCTGGGCGAGCCCGAACTGCGCGACGATGCGCGCCACTCGGTGTCCGAGCATAAGGAGATCGACGATCTGCTGGGCGAGATGATGGACCTCGACTTCGCGTCGGACGAGTGGGAGTCGAAGTTCTTCCACATGCGCCATCGCTACGAGCATCATATCGACGAGGAAGAGGAAGAGATGTTCCCCGCCGCCGAGAAGGAACTCGACGACGCCACCGAACAGAAGCTTGCCGAAATCTACGAAACCCGCAAACCCATCGAGGCGAAGGAAGCCAAGGCCAACCCGCCCGGCGGAGACGAGCGGGATTGATTTTGAAGAACGCTTTCAAAGCAGGAAGGTGCCCGCTCACTGCTCCCCTCCCCTTCAGGGGAGGGGGCGGGGGTGGGGCGCTTCCACAAAGGCGACGCTTGCGGGGACGCCCCACCCCAACCCCTCCCCTGAAGGGGAGGGGCTGAAGCGTGCGCATCATAACCCTGCCCGCCCCTGACGACTTCGACGCCTGGCGCGACGCCGCGCGGGGGTTGATCGCCGACAGCGTGCCGCCCGATCAGGTCGTGTGGCAGGTCGGCGAGCAGCCCGCCGATCTGTTCGGCGCGGTCGCCGAGGACAATCCGGCCACCACTGCTCCCCGGTTCAACGTATCGCGCGGCTTTATCGACCTTGCGCGCAGCGTCATCCTGTCCAACGACCCGGAGCGTTTCGCCCTGCTCCACACCGCGCTCGACCGGTTGCGCCGCCAACCCCGGCTGATCGAGGATCAGGCCGATCCGCTGATCCGCCGCCTCGACCGACTGGCCAAGGCGGTGCGGCGCGACATCCACAAGATGCGCGCCTTTCTGCGTTTTCGTGAGACCGAGGATGACGACGGCCCGCGCTATGTCGCCTGGTTCGAGCCCGAGCATCATATCGTGCGTGCCAATGCGGCGTTCTTCGTCAACCGTTTCACCACGATGCGCTGGTCGATCCTGACGCCCGAGGTGTCGCTCCACTGGGACGGCAAGACGCTCACCGAAGGTCCCGGCGCGAGCAGGGCCGACGCGCCCGAGGGCGATCCGACCGAGGCGGTGTGGAAGACCTATTATGCCAGCATCTTCAATCCCGCCCGCGTGAAGATCGGCGCGATGCTCAAGGAGATGCCGCGCAAATACTGGAAAAACATGCCGGAAACCGCGTTGGTCTCAGAATTGATCGCGGGCGCGCAGGCGCGGGAGACGGGTATGATCGCAACGGCCAAGACGGATGTGCGGACCGGACGCGGCGGCAATGCGCAGGCGGCCTGGGCGGCGCTCAGGGACGAGGCGATGACCTGCACCCGCTGCCCGCTCCATGCGCCCGCGACCCAGACGGTGTTCGGCGAGGGTCCGGTCGATGCCGCCCTGATGTTCGTCGGCGAACAGCCCGGCGACCAGGAGGATCTGGCGGGCCACCCCTTTGTCGGCCCGGCCGGACAGGTGTTCGACCGCGCGGTGGCGGAAGCCGGGATCGACCGGGCGACGGCCTATGTCACCAACGCGGTCAAGCATTTCAAGTTCGAGCCGCGCGGCAAGCGCCGCATCCACAGCTCACCCAATGCCGGGGAAATCCAGGCCTGCCGCTGGTGGGTCGAACAGGAACGTCTGCTCATTCAACCCCGGGTGACGGTAGCGCTGGGTGCGACGGCGGCGCGATCGCTGTTCGGCAAAGTCATGACCATAGGCCGCGAGCGCGGCAAGGCTCTGACGCTGCCCGATGGCGGCATGGCCTTCATCACGGTGCATCCGAGCTATCTGCTCCGCCTGCCCGATCCGGCGGCAAAGGAGGTCGAATATGCGCGGTTCGTGGATGACCTGAAACTTGCCGCCGCAGCGCTATCGTGAAGCGGCGGCCAGCGATTTATTGTCGATAATCAAGGGGCCGGGCGCGATCGGCACCCGGCCCTCGAAAGGGATCAGCCGTGGCAGGTGCAACCGGCATGGTCGCAACCCGTGCCGCCCTCATGATGCTGGGCACAGGCGTCACTACAGAAGCTGCGGCCTTCGGCTTCGATGGCATTGTTGACGCTGACGATGCAGACGCAATCGGCGCAGGCGCACTTCACTTGATCGACGGTGACGGCCATTCGACTTACTCCTCGTCTAGGGAATCGGGTTCGAGCACATGGTCCATCATGTTGGTCAGCATGGTGCGGATATGACAGTCGGGGAGTTCGTAAAGGACGTTGCGCCCCTGCCGACTCTGCTTGAGCAAGCGTCCGGCGCGCAACAGCCGCAGATGTTGCGAAACCAGGCTCTGGCTTACGCCGACGTCCTGCGTCAGCTCGCTGACGGTGCGTGGCCCATCCAGACACGCGACCACCAGCCGCAGCCGATTGGGCTCGCCCAAAAGGCGAAACACATCGGCCAGTAACGCGCCCTCATCCGGTGTCATGCATATACCAACATATGAACACATCTTAATATGTTCATATCAATCTTGATGTCAATCAGGATTGGCGGGTTCAATGCCGCCGAGGCGCGGTACGACCCGTTACATCACCCTCGGATCCGGGCCGATCCGCCCATCGGCATCGTCCAGCGCATCGATCGCCGCCATATCCTCATCGTCCAGCACCAGCTCGGTCGCCGCAAAGTTATCCGCCATATGTGCCGCATCCGCCGCCTTGGGGATCACCGACAGGCCGTGCGCCAGATGCCAGGCCAGCACGACCTGTGCGGTCGAGCGACCATGTTTCTCCGCGATGCTCGCGATCTCGGCCGTCTTCAGCAGCTCACCGCCCTGCCCCAACGGGCTCCAGCTCTGGGTCACGATACCCTTGGCTTCGTGATAGGTCCGCGCCTCACGCTGCTGGAAGCGGGGGTGGAGTTCGATCTGGTTGACGGCGGGCACCACGCCGGTCGCCTCGATGATCCGGTCGAGATGTTCGGGCAGGAAGTTGGACACGCCGATCGACCTCGCCTTGCCCGCCTCGCGAAGCGCGACCAGGCTTTGCCATGCCTCGACATAGGCGCCCTCGGCAGGCACCGGCCAGTGGATCAGGTACAGGTCGACCGCCTCGACACCCAGCAGCGCCAGGCTCTCGTCCAGCGCGGCTTCGGCGTCGCGGTGGCGGTCGTTCCACAGTTTGGTGGTCAGGAAGGCGTCCGCGTCGCGAAGCCCGTCGCCCACGCCGCGCTCATTGCCGTATATGGCGGCGGTGTCGACCAGGCCGTATCCGGTATCGAGGCCACGCCGCACCACCAGCGCCGCCTGCGAATCCGGGATCTGATAGGTGCCCAGCCCCAGCTGGGGCATGGCGCGGCCGTCGTTCAGGGTCAGTGTCTTCATGCCGTCCCAAACCGGCCGCCCCCTCATGCGGTTCCGATTGACCCCCGCCCCCCGATCGCGCAAGTCGCTGCCCCCATGGTCGAGCATATTCTTTCCGCGCTGGCGAGCTTCGCCATCTGGGTCATTTCCACCGGTGGCTATCTGGGCATCATGCTGCTGATGGCGATCGAGAGCGCGTGCATTCCGCTGCCCTCCGAGATCATCATGCCGTTCGCGGGCTATCTGGTGTCGACCGGGCAGTTCAACCTGTACCTCGCCGCGACGGCGGGCGCGCTGGGCTGCAATTTGGGCTCGATCGTCGCCTATGAGATCGGCAAGCGCGGCGGACGGCCGGTCGCCGAGCGCTGGGGTAAGTACCTGCTGATCGGGCCGGGCGAGCTGGACGCCGCCGACCGCTTCTTCGCGCGCTATGGTTCGATCGCGGTGCTGATCGGGCGTCTGCTGCCGGTGATCCGCACCTTCATCGCCTTTCCGGCGGGTGTGGCGCGGATGAAGCTCGTCCCCTTCCACCTCTATACCTTCCTGGGCAGTTGGCCCTTCTGCCTGGTGCTGGCCATCGTCGGACGCGAGCTGGGCGAGAAGTGGGATTCAGACCCGCGCGTAAAGGCGTTCTTCCACCGTGCCGACCTGGCGATCGGGATCGTGCTGGTCGTGCTGATCGGCCTTTATATCTGGCACCGGGTACGCGGGCTGAAGCGCGCGCAGGACTGAACCAGCCACAAAGCGAGCGGGACCGCCACCGCCGCCCAGAGGTACAGGCCGTGCCAGCTCGTCCATCCCCACCATTCGGAGGGGATGGTGCGCAGGTCGCCGAACAGGAAGCGCTGCTGCATCACCGCCTGCCACCAAGCCCAGCGGAAGGTCGGCGGGGCGAAGATTTCGGCCGATGCGATGGTCAGGTTGATCGCCATCGATCCCGTCAGCACCGACGCGAGCAAGCCGCGCATCCAGAGCCGCCGCGCCATCGTCCAGAGCGGCGCCAGCCCCAGCGCCATCACGCCCGCCAGCGGCATGGCGTGACGCGGGCCGGTGGCGTTGCCGCCATCCCAATAGACATAGGCCGCATTGACCAGCAGCGCGACCAGCGCGACCCCGGCGGCGGTCAGCGCCAGCCCGCGCGTCGCCCGTTCCTCGCCCAGCCGCCACAGCCCGATCGGGGCCAACACCAGCACCGGCGCGACCCAGACGATCCCGCGCGTCGGGCCGGTCAGGATTTCGCGAAGCACCGCGATGCGGGGAAAGGTCAGTCCGAACAACCCGTGGTTCATCCCCTCGAACCCGACCACGCCCGAATAGCCGATACGGAACGGCGTCCCGAAGGCGAAGAGATTATAGGCGAACAGCGGCAGCAGTCCGGCCACGCCCGCCGCCAGCAACGGTAGCAGCGCCTTCGGGGTCGCCCGGTACCGCCACAGCGCCCACAGCCCGATGACCGACCCGGCCAGGACCGCCTGATACTCGACCACCACTGCCCAGCCGAGCGCCAGCCCCGCCACCGCCAGCCAGCGTCCACCGCCCCGCGCCACCCCGATCAGCGCGATGACGAACAGCGCCGCCACGCTCGCATGGCCGAGCAGGGTCGTGGAATAGCCCCAGATCGGCGTCCCCAGCGCATAGCCGAGCGCGGCGAACAGCCCCGCCCCTGCGCGGCCGCTCAGGCCCAGTGCGAAGTCGAACAGCAAAACGGCCGCGATCGCGGTCAGCAGCGCAGAGCCCGTGGCGGCGGCGACGCGGGTGCGCAGCTTCAGATAGTCGACGAAACCGGGATCGACCGTGGACAGAACATGGCGCGCAGCCCGGTCGCCGGTGGCCAGATCGGTCAGCGCCACGGCGGGCAGCGCCATCAGCGTCATGCCCGGCGCCTTGTCGAGATAGGCATGCGCGCCGAACTGCGCCTTGTCGATGGTCAGCGGCGCGAAGGGGTCGATGGTCGCGGTGCCGTTCTCGACCATGCGGATCGCGGCGAACAGCCGGGTCGCATTGTTGGGATTCCACTCCCAGGACCCGAACCAGACACAGGAGAACCAGACCAACAGGAACAGCCCCGCCCGAATGCCGCCCAAGCCCTGCCACCGCGTCATCGGATCATCCCCCGGTTCACGGGCTCCGGCGCTACCCGCCCCGCCGGTCGCGGACAAGCGCGGCTTGGCGAGGATTGAATCGGCCCCCTCTCCTTTTGTTCATCACCAGCCCCTATGAAGGCCTGATGCACAGCCGTTTCGAATCCCTGCCCAACCGCCGCGCCATCGTCGATCGCCGGGCGCTCGCCGAACAGGTCGCCGCCCTGGGCATCACGGGGCCGGAAGGCCGCACGCTCGTCACCCCCGTCCTGCGCGCCGCGCTCGATGCCGGGCGGCAGGAAGTGGCGCGACGGCTGTCGCTCCATCCCTCGCGCGGGTTGGAGGCGGCGGCGGCGCAGGCCTATCTGACCGATCAGGTGCTGAAGGTGCTGTTCGAGTTCACCACCGACACGCTCTACCCCTTGAGCAACCCCACGGCGGGCGAGCGGCTGACCCTGATCGCGGTCGGCGGCTACGGGCGGGGCGAGATGGCGCCCTATTCGGACGTCGATATCGGCTTCCTCACCCCCTTCAAGCAGACCCCGCATGCCGAGCAGGTCATCGAATCGATGCTCTATTCGATCTGGGACCTGGGGCTGAAGGTCGGCCATTCCAGCCGCTCGATCGACGAGATGATCCGCCAGGCGAAGGGCGATGTCACCGTCCGCACCGCCCTGCTGGAGGGGCGTTTCCTGTGCGGCGACCAGGCGCTGTATGACGAGGCATCGCGCCGCTTCAAGGCCGAGATCCAGACCGATTCGCACCGCCAGTTCATCGCCGACAAGCTGGCCGAGCGCGACCTGCGCCACCGCAAGATGGGCGACACCCGCTACGTCGTCGAACCGAATGTCAAGGAAGGCAAGGGCGGCCTGCGCGACCTGCACGCACTCTTCTGGATCGGCAAGTACGTCTATGACGTCGACCGTGCGGCCGACCTGATCGACCGGGGCCTGTTCACCCGCGAGGAATATCGGCAGTTCCACCGCGCCGACAATTTCCTGTGGGCGGTGCGTTGTCACCTCCACACCATTACCGGCCGGGCCGAGGATCGGCTGACCTTCGACGTGCAGCGCCAGATCGCCGAGCGGATGCGATTCTCCGACCGGCCCGGCAAGGCCAAGGTCGAGCGGTTCATGCAGCTCTACTTCCTGCAGGTGAAGACGGTCGGCGCGCTGACCGGTGCGTTCCTGGCGCATCTGGACGAGCGGTTCGCGGCGCGCGGCCATCGTTTCGGCCTGCCGACCATCCGCAGGCGCCCGCGCCGGTTGAACGGCTTCGTGCTCGATCGCGGGCGGCTCGCTTTGCCGCGCGACAGCTTCTTTCAGGAAGACCCGGTCCGGCTGATCGAGATCTTCCAGCTTGCCGACCGTTACGAGCTGGAGGTCCATCCGCTGGCGGTGCGCGCGGCGTCGCGCGATGCCAAGCTGGCCGACGACATCCGTAACGATCCGCGCGCCAACGCCCTGTTCCTCGACGTGCTGACCAGCCGCCATGACCCCGAACTGGTGCTGCGCTGGATGAACGAGGCGGGTGTCTTCGGTCGCTTCATGCCCGATTTCGGGCGTGTCGTGGCGCAGATGCAGTTCGACATGTACCACCATTATACGGTCGACGAGCACACCATCCGCGCGCTGGGCCTGCTGGCGAAGATCGAACGGCAGGAACTGGTCGAGGAGCATCCCGTCGCCTCGGCGATCATCGGCCAGATCGTGTCGCGGCGCGTCCTCTATGTCGCGGTCCTCCTCCACGACATCGCCAAGGGGCGCGGCGGCGACCATTCGATCCTGGGCGCGGAAGTGGCCGAGCGGCTCTGTCCGCGCCTGGGCCTGAGCGAGGCCGAAACCGAAACGGTGGCGTGGCTGGTCCGCTGGCACCTGCTGATGTCCGCCACGGCGTTCAAGCGCGACCTGTCGGACTTCAAGACGATCCTCGACTTTTGCGAGACGGTCCAGAGCCCCGAGCGGCTTCGCCTGCTCCTCCTGCTGACCATCGTAGACATTCGCGCGGTCGGGCCGGGGACGTGGAACGGCTGGAAGCGCCAGCTGCTCGCCGACCTGTACGATGCCGCCGAGGAGGTGCTGCGCCTGGGCCACAAGCAGCGTGGCCGGACCGAGCGGATCGCCGCCAAGCAGGCGCGGCTGGCGGAGATACTGGGCTGGCCGGAGGCGCAGTTCGCCGCGCTGGTCCGTCGCCTGCCCGAGGCCTATTGGATCGCCGAGCCCGAGGATGTGCTGGCCCATAATGCCCGCCAGATGGCGGCGGCGGGCGATGCGCAACTGTCGATCGACGCGCAGGTTTACGGCGAGCGCGGCGCGACGCTTGTGTCCATCTATGCCGCCGACCATCCAGGCCTGTTCTATCGCATAGCGGGCGCGATCCATGTCGCGGGCGGCAACATCATCGATGCGCGCATCCACACCACGCGCGACGGCATGGCGATCGACAATTTCCTGGTGCAGGATCCGCTGGGTCGCCCGTTCGACGATCCCGGCCAGCTGTCCCGCCTGCGCCGCGCGATCGAGGATGCGCTGGCCAATCGCAGCAAGCTGGCCGACCGGCTGGTCGCCAAGCCCAATGCACGGCCGCGCGCCGATGCCTTCCACATCGCGCCCAACGTCCTGATCGACAACCGCGCCTCGAACCGCTTCACGGTGGTCGAGGTCCATGCCCGCGACCGTCCCGCGCTGCTGAATCAGCTGGCCCATGCGCTGTTCCAGTCGAAGGTGACGATCCACTCCGCCCATGTCGCGACCTATGGCGAACGCGCGGTCGACGTCTTCTACCTGACCGACCTGACCGGGGATCAAATCACCAATAGCAGCCGGTTGAAGACGCTGGAGAAGAGGCTGCTCGGCGCGGCGGCGGGCGAAGCCCTGGAGATCGCGGCGTAGGGCAAGATGGCATGAGATGGACTCACCCCTCCCCTTCAGGGGAGGGGCTCATGTTGTTTCTATGAAACGTCATCTCGATCTAAACACTCACAGATCACCGCACCTTGCAGGTGAGCAAGATTCCGATGCTTGGGTGTGTCGTCCCGGCATGATACCGCCCCCGCATGGCCGACCAAAACGACATTCCCGCCCTGATCGCCGATATGGGCCAACGCGCCCGCAGCGCCGCCGTCACGCTGGCGCAGATGCCGACCGAGGCGAAGGCCGACGCCCTGCGCGCCGCCGCCGCCGCGATCCGCGAGGCGACCCCGGCGGTGCTGGAGGCCAATGCACGCGACGTGGCGGCGGGCGCAGCCAACGGTCTGTCCCCTGCCATGCTGGACCGGCTGACGCTGGACGAGGCGCGGATCGCGGGCATCGTCGCGGGCGTGGAGGCGGTGGCCGCTCTTCCCGATCCCGCGGGCGAGCGGATCGACGAGCGCACCCGGCCCAACGGCCTGAACCTGTCGCGCGTCCGCGTGCCGGTGGGGGTGATCGGCATCGTTTATGAAAGCCGCCCCAACGTCACGGTCGACGCCGCAGCCCTCTGCGCCATGGCGGGCAATGCCGCGATCCTGCGCGGCGGGTCGGAGGCGGTGCACAGCAACCGCGCGCTGCACGCCGCTTTCGTCCGGGGCTGGACGGCGGCGGGGGGACCTGCGGATGCCGTGCAGCTGGTGCCGACCACCGACCGCGCCGCCGTGGGCGCGATGCTGGCCGCCGACGGCCTGATCGACCTGCTGATCCCGCGCGGCGGCAAGAGTCTGGTCGCGCGGGTACAGGCCGAGGCGAAGGTGCCGGTGCTCGCGCATCTCGACGGGATCAACCATGTCTATGTCGACGGCTCGGCCGATCATGCGATGGCGACGCGGATCGTGCGCGACGCCAAGATGCGCCGCACCGGCATCTGCGGGGCGATGGAGACGCTGCTGATCGACCGCGCCTATTGCCACCCCGCCGAGCTGGTCGCCGCGCTGGTCGACGCAGGCTGCACGGTGCGCGGGGATGCCGACATCCGCGAGATCGTGCCCGGACTGGACGTCGCCACGGCCGAGGACTGGGATACCGAATATCTCGACGCGATCGCCAGCGTCGCGCTGGTCGACGGCCTGGAGGGAGCGATGGCCCATATCGCCGCGCATGGATCGCACCATACCGACGCGATCGTCGCCGAGGACACCGGCGTCGCCGAGCGCTTCCTGGCCCAGGTCGACAGCGCCATCGTGCTGTGGAACGCCTCGACCCAGTTCGCGGACGGCGGCGAGTTCGGACTGGGCGCGGAGATCGGCATCGCCACCGGGCGGCTGCACGCGCGCGGCCCCGTCGCGCTGGAGGGGCTGACCACCTATAAGTGGATCGGGCGCGGTACGGGGCAGATCAGAGGGTGAGGATCGGTCTGCTCGGCGGGTCGTTCAATCCCGCCCATAAGGGGCATCGCCGCATCACGCTGGACGCGATGCGCGCGCTGAACCTCGACGAAGTGTGGTGGCTGGTGTCGCCGGGCAATCCGCTGAAGGACGGTGCCAGCGACATGGCCCCCTTCGCCGCGCGGTTCGCCTCGGCCCGGAAAATGGCGCGCCGCGCGCCGATCCGGGCCAGCGCGATCGAACAGGAACTGCACACCCGCTACACGCTCGACACGGTGCGGAAAGTCCAGCGCCGCTACCCCGGCCACACGTTCATCTGGCTGATGGGCGAGGACAATCTGGAGCAATTTCATCGCTGGCGCGGGTGGCGTGATATTGCCCGCGCGATCCCGATTGCGGTTATCGGCCGTCCGGGGTACAATGCCGCCGCCCACGCGACACCCGCGCTGGGCTGGTTCAGGCGTTTCCAGAGGCGTCCGGGCCAGGCGAAGAACTGGACGATGTGGAGTTTGCCGGCCTTCGTGCTGTTGCGCTTCCGCCCCGACCCGACTTCCGCCACGGGCCTTCGGGCCCGCGATCCGGACTGGTTTCGGCATATGGGCCGGAACGTCCCCTGAACAGGAGCTCACTTGGCCACTTCCCCGCAATCGCCGCGTCCGTCCGATCCCGCCGAGGTGGAGGCGCTGCATCGCCTGATCCTCGCGTCGCTGGATGACGACCAGGCGGTGGAGACGATCTCGATCCCGCTCGCGGGCAAATCGTCGATTGCCGATTTCATGGTGATCGCCAGCGGTCGCTCGACCCGGCAGGTCGCCTCGATGGCGATGAAACTCGCCGAGAAGATCAAGGCCGAGTTCGGCCGTTCGGTCCGGATCGAGGGTCTGCCGACCGCCGACTGGGTGCTGATCGACGCGAACGACGTCATCGTCCACCTGTTCCGGCCCGAGGTCCGCAGCTTCTACAATCTGGAGCGCATGTGGGCGTTCGGCGATGCGCCGACTCCCCCGGCCAGCCCGGCCGACCGTAACCCCTGATTCACGCCAAGGTCCGCCCGTGCTGCTGCATATCGTCGCGCGCGGGCGGATCGGCCGTTCGCCCGAGGCCGAGCTGGTCGACCGCTATATCAAGCGGATCGGCTGGCCGACCAAGGTCACCGAACTCCCCGACACCGGCGGCAAGGTCCCGCCGCTGGAGGGACAGGCGCGTCTGGTCCTGATGGACGAGAAGGGCGAGAACTTGTCCTCGATGGATTTCGCGCGTCGGCTGGAGCGCTGGCGTGACGATGGCGTGCGCGAGTGCCGCTTCATGATCGGCGCGGCGGACGGGTTCGAGGATGCCGACCGGGCGCGCGCCGACCTGCTCATCTCCTATGGCCGGGCGACCTGGCCGCACATGATGGCGCGCGCGATGCTGGCCGAACAGCTGTTCCGTGCGACCAGCATCCTCGCCAATCACCCCTATCACCGCGAAGGCTGAACGCGTGAGGCGGCGGCATGGCGTGCTGGCGCTGGCGGCCCTTGCGCTGCTCGGTGCGACCGACATCGCCGCCGACCAGCGACGCCTGGCCGATGCCCGTGCGGGTGCGGCGGCGGCGCAGGCGCGAGCCCAGGCGCTGGAGCAACAGGCCGGAGCCGAGCGCAACGCCGCCGCCATCGCCCAGGCCAAAGAACGCGCCATGGCCGCCCGCGTCGCAGCGGCGGAGGCCGAGGTGACGGCGGCCCGCGCCCGCGTCGATCTGGTCGCCGGGCTGCTGGAGCAGCAACAGGTAAAACTGGCCAAGGCGCAGGCCCCGCTCGCGCATTTGCTGGCCGCGATGCAGAGCATGGCCGCGCGTCCCCCGGTCGCGGCGGTGGTGCAGCCCGGCTCGGTCGCCGATCTGGCGCATGTCCGCGCGGTCTTCGCCACCGTCGCCCCCGTCATCGCGGCGCGTTCCGCCACCGTCCGCGCCGAACTGGCCGCCACCCGCCGGGTCCGCGCGCAGGTGACGGTGGCGGCGCGAGCGCTGACGGAGACCACCGCCAAGCTGGAATCCGAACGCCAGGCACTGGCCCGCCTGGAAGCGCGCCATCGCGGCCGCGCCGAGGAACTGGGGCAGGTCGCCATCGACGAATCCAACCGCGCGCTGGCGCTGGGCGAGGCGGCGCGCGACATCGTCGACCGCATGGCCGAGCGTGGCGAGGCCCAGGCGACGGCGGGCGAATTGCTCGCGCTCCCCGGCCCCGTCTCGCGTCCGCTCGGGGCAGGCGTCATGGGCCCGGTGATCCCGCCGGACACCTATCGCCTGCCCGTGAAGGGACGGGTCACGGGCGGCTTCGGCGAGATTTCGGATTCGGGCGTGCGGGCGCGCGGCATCACCTTGTCGACTGTTCCCTATGCACCGGTCCTCGCCCCCGCAGGCGGCGAGGTCCGCTATGCGGGCGCATTCCGGGGCTATGGCGGGATTGTCATCCTGAATCACGGCACCGGCTGGACCAGCCTGGTCACCGGCTTGGGCGGCATCGCGGTCAAAGCCGGCGACCATGTCGCGGCGGGGGCGGTCCTCGGCCGTGCGGGACGAGGACGAGCCGGTGTCGAGCCGCGCGTGACGGTCGAATTGCGCCGCGACGGGCGCCCGATGGATATTGCCGCCCTTCTGGGGTGATGGCAGATTTCCGGCTTAACCGAGGCCCTGGCGTGCCTTCGTCAGCCTTTGGGAACGAAGATGGCTGTTTTGCCATCGGCTCCATTGCGGAAAATCGGTGTCGCGCCGCCTTTCAGCGCTTCAGCCATATCGCGCTTCAACGTCGCCGGATCGGGCAATCCCGTATAGTATTTCCAACCGATGAACTCGGCCTTGGTCATCGTCGCCAGCAGATAGCCCTCGACCGGGGCTGGCCGACCTTGTTTCGATGCCTCGATCGCCTTGAGGATGTTCGTCACCGCAACGATCCGGGCGATCGGCTCGCCCTTATGAGCTGGCTGCGCAATCCTCAATCGGCCGGCCTTGTCATCTCCATATAGCTGGTAGGATGCGGAGCCGGTATCGAACGCTCCGAGATCGCAAGCAGGTTTTTGCTTTGCCGCATTCGCATAGTCGATATGCATGAGTTTCGGCATCATGCTCATCGAAACGATCAGGTCCGCATCCGCCTGGACGGATGCGTCGACCGGCTTTGCGACCGCTCCGGCATCAGAGGAAACCGAACATTGCGCCCAGGCGGAAGGCGTCGCGAAAAGGACCGCCGCCGCAGATAAAAACGCAAATAGATGACGCATGACGCTTCTTCCTGATGATCGGCATCCAGGGTCGCCTCCAGTGAAGCCATCCGTCAAGCGATATGCCCGCACTGCATGCGCGCTCCCCGCCCCGCGCTCACCTCCCGTTCAGCACGGTTGCGCTTTGATTGCGTCCGGCTTCCCGCTACACAGGCGGTCTGCTTATCTGGTCCAGGACCCTCGATGCCCCGCCCGCTTTTCAGACTTCCGCTGCCGAACCGTCCGCTTCTGACTGCTACTGCCCTTGTCGGCGCGCTGGCCATGGTGCCGATCACGACCTCCGCGATGGCGGCGGTGGACAGTTCGACCGTCCGCCAGTTCGACCGGTTCCTCGACGTCTACAACCGGATCAAGGCCGATTATGTCGACAAGGTCGACGACGACACGCTGATCAAGGGCGCGATCCAGGGGATGCTGGCGGCGCTCGATCCGCATAGCAGCTATGTCGACGCGCTCGACTTCGACAACCTGAAGATCCAGACCGAGGGCAATTATGGCGGGCTGGGCCTGACCGTTTCGATGGAGGACGGCGCGATCAAGGTCATCGCGCCGCAGGAGGATACCCCGGCGGGCCGCGCGGGCGTAAAGTCGGGCGATTACATCACCCATATCGACGGCAAGCTGATCTATGGCCAGTCGCTGGACGAGGCGATCGGCCAGATGCGGGGCAAGCCCGGTACCAAGATCAAGCTGACCATCGTACGCCCCGGCCGCGACAAGCCGATCGAGCTGACCCTGACGCGCGAGGTCATCGTCCAGCGCCCGGTGAAGTGGGAGGTGAAGGGCGATGTCGGCTATATCAACATCAACACCTTCTCCGAAAACACCGGCGCCGACACGCGCGCGGCGATCATGGCGATCGACAAGGCGCTGGGGCATCGGCCGCTGGGCTATGTCGTCGATCTGCGCGACAATGGCGGCGGCCTGCTGACCCAGGCGATCGCGGTCAGCGATGCGTTCCTCGACCACGGCGAGATCGTGTCGCAGCGCGGCCGCGAGAAGTCGGATATCGAGCGTTATTACGCCAAGCCCGGCGACGATGCGCATGGCCTGCCGGTGATCGTGCTGACCAACTCGGGCACCGCCTCGGCCTCCGAGATCGTCGCGGGCGCGCTGCAGGATCATCACCGCGCGCTGGTGATGGGTGAGCGCAGCTTCGGCAAGGGATCGGTGCAGACGCTGCTGCCGCTCGGCCCCGAGACGGCGCTCCGCCTGACGACCGCGCGCTACTATACCCCCTCGGGCCGCTCGGTGCAGGAGGGCGGGATCGAGCCCGACATCAAGGTGCCGCAGATTTCCGATCCCGATTACAAGACGCGGCCCGTCTTCCGCGAGGCCGATCTGCGCCGCCACCTGATCAACGAGGTGAAGGCGGATAATTCGATCCTGGAAGAGGATACCAAGGCCGATCCGCGCTTCGCCGCCACGCCCGAGGCGCTGAAGAAACAGGGGATCGAGGACTTCCAGCTTTATTATGCGCTGAAGACCGTCGCGCGTCTGGGCGGCCCGACCCAGGTCGCCGCCGCCACCAAGCCGCCGGTGAAGTGATCATGGCTGTCGCCCGCACCCGCAACGAGAGACTGGCGAACATCATCGCCTTCGCCCTGCCCGCCGCGCTGCTGGCGGGAGCCTGGGGCAGCCAGCTGATCGGCGGGCTGTACCCGTGCGAGATGTGCCATTGGCAACGCTGGCCGCATTATGCCGCGCTGGTGCCCGCCTTCCTTGCCTTCTTCGTGCCCCAGCGCAGCATCCGGGGATCGCTTGTCGTGCTCGCCGCGTTGTTGATCGCAGTGTCGGGGGCGATCGGTGTCGCCCATGCCGGGGTCGAATATGGCTGGTGGCAGGGCTTTACCGCTTGCACCTCGACGGTGGATTTCACGGGCGGGAGCGCCGCCGACCGGCTGAACGCGATTTTGAAGGCGCCGGTCATCCGTTGCGATGTGGCGCAATGGACCTTGGGCGGGATTTCGCTCGCCGGGTTCAACGCGATCTTCTCGCTGGGCGGTGCGGTGGCGATCCTGCTGTTGATGAGGAAGGCGCGATGAGTCAGCTTCGCTGGATGCCGGGCGACCGGCGCGAATCGACGAAGGCGATGGTCCGGGTGGACCAGGCCGGGGAATATGGCGCGACCCGCATCTATGCCGGGCAGCTGGCGGTGCTGGGCGACCGACATCCCTTTGCACGCGCGATCCACCACATGGCCGAGCAGGAAGAGCGCCACCGCGCCTTTTTCGACCGGATGATCGCCGAGCGCCGGGTGCGCCCGACCCTGTTCCAGCCCTTTTGGGACAAGGCCGGCTTCGCGCTGGGGGCGATCACGGCAGCGATCGGGCCCAAGGCGGCCATGGCCTGCACTGCGGCGGTCGAGACCGAGATCGACAAGCATTACCAGGAACAGCGCGACCAGCTGGGCGATAGCGACCCCGAGCTGTCGGAGGCCATCGCCGATTTCCAGGCCGAGGAACTGGAGCATCGCGACCATGCGCTGGGCGCGGGCGCGGAAGAGGCGATCGCCTATCCGGTGATGTACGGACTGATCCGGGCGGGCTGCAAGGTCGCAATCGCGGCGGCCAAGCGCCTCTGAACGATATTGCGGGAGAGAGAGGATGACGAACCGGTCCCGGGCCGCCGGCATGTTGGCCATGATGACGATCGCAGGCATCGGCGCGGCCCCCGCGACGGCACAGCAGGTCGCCGCCCCCGGCGCGCTTCCGCCCAAGAAGATCGAGGCCCCCGGCGAGGTATCCCGCAATGCGCCGGTCAACGGCGTGCTGACCTTGTTCGGTAACGAACGCTGCCCTACGGACAATCAGGGCAACGAGATCGTGGTCTGCGTCCGGCGCGGCGCGGAGGAACAGTTCCGCGTGCCCAAGGAACTGCGCGACCTGCAGGTCACGCCCGAGAATGAGAGCTGGGCGGCGCGGGCGACGGGCACGCTGAACGAGGGTGCGGGCGTCAACAGCATCGGCAGCTGCTCGGCGGTCGGCGCAGGCGGCGCGACCGGCTGCTTCGTCCAGCGCGCGCGGGAGAACCGCGCGATCAACGCCCAGCGCAGGCGTGACGAGGAACCGCGGAATCCGTGATTTTCTCGTGGCGGAGTAACCCTTGCCCGCTCGTTCGCACAATTTCCGCGAAGGCCGGGATAGAGGTGGGAAAGCGCGGGCGGGGACTTGGATCGGACCGCAGCTGGCCCCCGGCCTTCGCCGGGGTGGCACGTTGCAAAACGCCAGTCTTCGCCTTGGAGGAGGCTGAAGCACGATCCGGATGTCTTGGCGATGTCGGTCCTTGGCCTTCGACTTCGCTCAGGCCGAACGGGGATGGGAAAATAGACCGATAATGGTCAGGGCAGACCTGCCCCCTCGCCCCGCCACCATTCCCAACCTCCGTTCACGCTGAGCCAAGTCGAAGCGCACGCCAGACTCCGGCGGCTGGGCCGATGCCGGACCTGCCACCCATCAGACTGCAACGGATAAGCCCCATCGTCCCTCAGGCCGCCACGGCCTGCACACGCGGCACCTGCGCGATCCGTTCCAGCGCCATAGCACGGGCCGCCTCGTCCGGCGTGATGCCGTTCTGCTCGGCAAGCGCCAGCACCGCCCCCATCTTCCGCCCGACGGCCAGGACCCGCCGCCGCACCTCGGTCGTGCGCCAGCCCAGATATTCGCCCGCCACATTGATGATCCCGCCCGCATTCGCCAGGAAATCCGGCGCATAGAGGATGTCGCGCGCGGCCAGCCGTTCGGCCATGTCCCCGCTCGCCAGCTGGTTGTTGGCTGCCCCGCATACCACGCTCGCGCGCAGCTGGGCGACCGTATCGGCGTCCAGCACCGCGCCCAATGCGCAGGGCGAGAGCACGTCGACGCGCGCCGACAGCAGCGCCCGGCTGCTCATGACCATCGCGCCGAACCGGTCGGCCGCGCGCGCCGCCACCTCGCTGCGCGGTTCTGCCACGATCAGCTTGGCCCCCTGTTCGTGGAGCAGTTCGCATAGCGCATAGCCGACATGGCCCAGCCCCTGAATGCCGACCGTCACGTCGGACAGTTCCGCGCCCAGCCGCTGGCGCACCGCCACACGCATGGCCTGAACCACACCCAGCGCCGTCCAGGGCGAGGGATCGCCACCGGGCTTCTGCCCGGAAACCGGAAGCCCGGCGACATGGCGGGTGCGCGTGGCGACCTCTGCCATATCCGCCACGCTGGTCCCGACATCCTCGGCGGTGACATAGCGACCTTTCAGTTCGGCGACCTGACGCCCGAAGGCGCGGAACATCGCGGCGCGGTCGAACGGCCCTTGGGGCAGGCGGATGACCGCCTTGCCGCCGCCAAAGGGCAGATCGGCCAGCGCATTCTTCAACGCCATGCCCTCCGCCAGCCGCAGCGCATCGACCGTCGCGCTGCGATCGTCGGCATAATGCCACAACCGGCACCCGCCCGCCGCCGGGCCGAGCGTGGTCGAGTGGAGCACGATGACGCCGCTCGCGCCGCTGTCCTTGTCGTGGAACGTCACAACCTCTTCGGGCGGCAGGCTCTGGCGGTCTTGGGCTGGGTGCAGCATCGTTCGTATCCCTGAACTTTCTCTGACATGGAGATAGCCCAGCGCGAGAGGCGAAACTGATCCTATTGGTTAGGCGAATGTCGATTTATCGGTTAATATGACCCCACAATATCGAATTAGAGGATGGAATGTCTCACGATCTCGATATCTGGGAACGACGCATCCTTGCTCTGTTGCAAGAGGATGCCAGCCTGTCGACCGCCGCCATCGCCGAAGCCGTTGGCCTGTCGGCGTCGCCTTGCTGGCGGCGGATCGACCGGCTGGAGCGCGACGGGATCATCAAGCGCCGGGTCGCACTGGTCGATCGCGCCAAGGTCGGGCTGAAGGCGCAGATCTTTGCGCAGGTGAAGCTCAACGCCCATGGCCGCGCCAATCTCGACGAGTTCACCGCCGCCATCCGCGAGGTGCCGGAGGTGATGGAATGCCATGTGTTGATGGGCTCGGTCGACTTCATGCTGCGCATCGTGGCGGCGGATATCGAATCCTATGAGCGGCTGTTTTTTGAAAAACTGTCGAACCTGCCCGGGGTGCAGGAAATTAACTCGACGGTGGCATTGTCGGAGATCAAATCGACCACGTCGCTGCCGATTGCCGGATGAGGCCCTCCCCTTGCTATTGGGGCCTGTGACACGTCCCCCGCTCCGTTCGCACTGAGCGTAGTCGAAGTGCACGCCACACGGTGGAACGGATCGACGCTGTTCGGATGGCGGTGCGTGAGACGCGAAGTCTTCACGCGCAGGACAACATGAAATGCCCCCCTCCCCTTCAGGGGAGGGGGCCGGGGGTGGGGCGCTTCCGCAAGCGCGGCGTTCGTGGAAAGGCCCCACCCCAACCCCTCCCCTGAAGGGGAGGGGCTCACGTTGATTCAAGGCATTGTCGTCAGGCTCGAACCTTCGTCGCTCAGGCTGAGCGGAGATTCAGATTCGACATTCTCCACGCACGCCCAAAACGAAAACCCCCGGCAGCCCGTCGGGCCACCAGGGGTTTTCAAAAGCATCGCGCAACCCGGGGAAGCCCCCCCGAGTCGCCGCGCATCACTTCGGGGCCAGCACCATCAGCATCTGGCGGCCTTCCATGCGCGGATAGGCTTCGACCTTGGCGACCTCGGCCACCTGCTCGGCGACGCGCTGGAGCACGTTCATGCCCAACTGGCCGTGGCTCAGCTCGCGACCGCGGAAGCGCATGGTGACCTTCACCTTGTCGCCCTCGCCGATGAATTCGACCACCTTCTTCATCTTGGTGTCGTAATCATGGTCGTCGATGTTCGGACGCATCTTGATCTCCTTGATCTCCTGCGTCTTCTGCGACTTGCGGGCGAGGTTCGCCTTCTTCTGCGCCTCGTACTTATATTTGCCGACATCGAGGAACTTGGCGACGGGCGGGTCCGCGTTCGGCGACACTTCGACCAGGTCGAGGCCGAGCTCCTGGGCCTGGGCCATCGCCTCGCGCGTGTACATCACGCCGAGATTCTCGCCCTCATGGTCGATCACGCGAACCTTGGGGCTTTGAATCCACTCGTTGAACCGAGGACCGTTCATCGGCGGCGCCTGCATCGGACGGCGCATCATGGGAGGACGTATGGGTATTTCTCCTGTGGCAATTACGATTTCAATATAAGCGATCGGGCCCGAATTTGAAAGGGCGAGACAAACGTCCCGCCCTTCCCCTTACTCAGTGCTGATTCAGCCGCGCAGATCGGGCGGCGTCGCCTCTTCGCGCAGCATCGCGATGGCTTCGTCCAGCGTCATGATCTCCTGCGCCTGGCTGCCCAGACGACGGACGGCGACCTTGCCCTCCTCGGCCTCGCGCTTGCCGACGACCAGCAGCACCGGGACCTTGGCGACCGAGTGTTCGCGCACCTTGTAGTTGATCTTCTCGTTGCGCAGATCCGTCTCGACCCGGATGCCCGCCGCCGCCAGCTTGGCCGCCGCCTCTTCCGCATAGCCGTCTGCGTCCGACACGATGGTCGCGACCACCGCCTGCACCGGCGCCAGCCAGACGGGGAAGCGGCCCGCATAATGTTCGATCAGGATGCCGATGAACCGCTCGTACGAGCCGAAGATCGCGCGGTGGAGCATGATCGGGCGATGCCGCTCGCCATCCTCACCAATATAGGACGCATCGAGTCGCTCGGGCAGAACCCGGTCCGACTGGATGGTGCCGACCTGCCAGGTGCGGCCGATCGCGTCGGTCAGATGCCACTCCAGCTTGGGCGCATAAAAGGCGCCCTCGCCCGGCAGCTCTTCCCAGCCATATTGCTCGGTAGCGAGGCCAGCGCGCACGACCGCGTCGCGCAGCTCGGTCTCGGCCATGTCCCACATCTCTTCGGTGCCGAAGCGCTTTTCGGGGCGCAGCGCCAGCTTGATCGAGTAAGTGAAACCGAAATTCTTGTAGATCCGGTCCGCCAGTTCGCAAAAGGCGCGAACTTCCTCGACGATCTGGTCCTCGCGGCAGAAGATATGCGCGTCGTCCTGGGTGAACTGGCGCACGCGCATCAGGCCGTGCAGCGCGCCATGCGGCTCGTTGCGGTGGCAGCAGCCATTCTCGTAGAAGCGCAGCGGCAGGTCGCGATAGGACTTGATCCCCTGGCGGAAGATCAGGACGTGCGCCGGGCAGTTCATCGGCTTCAGCGCCATCCACTGCGCATCGTCCGACACCAGCGGGCCTTCGTCCTCGACGTTCGGCACCTCGTCGGGGATCACGAACATATTCTCGCGATACTTGCCCCAATGGCCCGACTGCTCCCACTGGCGCGCGTCCATCACCTGCGGGGTCTTCACCTCGCGATAGCCGCCCGCGTCGATCGCGCGGCGCATATAGGCCTCCAGCTCGCGCCAGATGCGATAGCCCTTGGGATGCCAGAAGACCGAGCCATGCGCCTCCTGCTGAAGGTGGAACAGGTCCATCTCGTTGCCCAGCTTGCGATGGTCGCGCTTGGCGGCTTCTTCCAGGCGGGTCAGATGCTCGGCGAGCTGCTTCTTGTTGAGCCAGCCCGTGCCGTAGATGCGGCTGAGCATCGCGTTCTTCTGGTCGCCGCGCCAATAGGCGCCCGACACGCGGGTCAGCTTGAACGCGTTGGGATCGAGCTTGCCGGTCGAGGCGAGGTGCGGCCCGCGGCACATGTCGAGCCAGGCATCCTCGCCCTTGCCCGCACGGTAGACGGTCAGTTCCTCGTCATCGGGCAGTTCGGCGGCCCACTCGGCCTTGAAGCTCTCGCCCTGCGCCGTCCAGCGCTCGATCAGCTGCTCGCGGGTCCAGACCTCGCGGATCAGCGGCTCGTCCTTGGCGATGATCTTGCGCATCTCGGCCTCGATCGCGGGCAGGTCCTCCTCGGTGAAGGGGCGATCCTTGGGCGCGAAATCGTAATAGAAGCCGTCATCGGTCGCCGGACCGAAGGTGATCTGCGTGCCCGGAAATAGCGCCTGCACCGCCTCGGCGAGGACATGCGCATAGTCGTGGCGGGCGAGTTCGAGCGCATCGGCCTCGTCCTTCGCAGTCACCAGGGCCAGCGCGGAGTCGCCCTCGAACGGCCGCATGATGTCGCGCAGTTCGCCATCGACGCGCGCGGCGATCGCCGCCTTGGCGAGGCCCGGACCGATCGCGGCGGCGATGTCCGCGGGAGTAGTTCCGGGCGCGACCTCACGGACGGAACCGTCGGGCAGCGTGATACGGAACATCGCGGACATGGATACTCTCTTCGATTAGGGCTGGTGATGCGCCAGCGGAACCCGGCGCGAGGGGCTCTATAGGGAAGAATCCCGATTAGGTATATGGGCAGGTATATGGGGTGGCGCTCAGCCCTGCGCCCGGATCTCCGGCAGCACCTCCAGCGCGGGCCGGGCATACCAGTAACCCTGATGATACCGCACGCCCAGATCGCGCAGCGTCGCGGCCTCGGCCGCCGTCTCGATCCCCTCGGCGATCAGCAGCGTGTCGAGTTCGGCGCACATGCCGACCACTCCGCGCACGATGGCGCGGCGGCGGGGATCGGTGTCGATGTCGCGGACCAGTTCCATATCCAGCTTCACCTCGTCGGGGGCGAAGCGCATGAACCGGTCGAGTCCCGAATGGCCCGCGCCGAAATCGTCGATCGCGACCGAAAAGCCGATCTGTTTGTAGGAGTCGATGATGCTCGCGACATGTTCGGGCGATCCCATCTCCTCGTTCTCGGTGAACTCGAAGATCAGCCGATCGACGGGCAGCCCCTGCGCCCGGGCGGTGCGCAGGGTCAGCTGGATACAGGCCATCGGCGAATAGACGGCATTGGGCAGGAAGTTGATCGACAGTCGCGCATCGCCGTCCATGATTCCCGCCGCCATCGCGGTTTCGATCGCCTTTACCCGGCACGCCTGGTCGAAGGAATAGCGGTTCGCCTCGTTCACCTGCGACAGCACGCTATACGCGCCCTCACCCCCGAGGCCCCGGATCAGCGCCTCATAGGCGAAGGGACGACCGGTCATGGTGTCGACGATCGGCTGGAATGCCATCGTGAACGGAATCTCGAAATCGACACCGTCGCGGCATCCACTGCAGATTTTGCGCATTTCCATGCCCCCCGGCTAGTTGTAATTGGTTAACACCTTGCTTCACCGGATTTTTCCGGCGCAAGGCGCTTGCCCGGAAAAAGGGCGGCGGTGGTCCGTATCCACCGCCGCCGCAAGGTTCAGGACCTGGGCGTCAGCCTTGCTGGCCGCCGCCGTGACTGGCCTGTCCACCCTTTGCCCCGGCCTCGGCCGCGCGTTCGGGGTCGTTCTTGAAATTGCCGCCGCTTTCCTGACCACCCTTGCGTCCTGCTTCGGATGCCTTTTCACGGTCGTTGGCAAAGTTGCCCGGATTATTCTCGCGGCCGCCGCCGCCATTGCTATTGGCCATCTTGTCTCTCCTACTGCCCCCGCAGCGCAAAGACGAAGCGGCGGAGCCTCAAGTTTCGGAAATCCGCGCAACAATTATATTCTGCATAAGTGGCAGATCATGATCTGCTTAATGGAGCGAAGCGGTACGAACTTCAACAAACCTGACCCATATCATTATCAGCCACAGGGGCGAAGCCCGAAATAACGGGGCAAACCACATCATGTCTTCGCCAATATCGCGCGGCCTAACCAGTCCCTATTGATCGATTGGGCAGGCCGCCATCATTGTGACCTTGCCGTCGATGGGCGCAGGTGACAGGTCAATACGAACCGGTAGTGCCGGTGGCGGAGACCCGGATTCACGAGGACGAGTTCGTCTGCGCCATCGCGGTCCGTGCGATGCATGGGCCAAGCGCCATGCCTTCATCGCCTTCCCTCACGCGATCCCGAACGGCACGAGGTGATTGTCCTGCGTATGACCGATCCGCGCCCGCCCCAGATAGGGCACGCCCATCTCGGTGCACCAGCGCTGGATCATATATTCCAGCGTCTCGCCCCATTCGGGCTCGTTGGCCTGGACGTTGCTGACCGCGCCCAGCCGGACGCCCGCCACGCCCTTCAGCTGGGTGGCGTTGGCCATGGTGAACAGCATCCGGTCGACGGCATAGAGATGCTCGGACACTTCTTCGATCATCAGGACATGGTCGGTCAGGTCGGGCAGCCAGGGCGTGCCGATCAGCGCATGGAGGATCGACAGGTTGAACGCCGCTGCCGGGCGGCCGTCGAGGCCCGGCTCCAGCCCCTGCCGGTCGCCGCTCACCAGCCAGCCGAGCGAGCGCGCCACCGTCGCGTCGCCATGCTGGCGGCGAATGTCGCTCGCCATCGGCCCATGGACCGGCCGTCCGATCCGCCGGGCATAGAGCGCGGCCAGTACGAAGCCGAGGTCGGAATAGCCGATATAGGTCTTGTGCCCCGCCGCCGCGTTCAGATTTGGCATGACCCGCGACAGGATGCGGTTCGATCCATAGCCGCCGCGCAAGAACCAGATCGCGTCGATGCCGGGATCATTGGCGAACTCCAGAAAGGCCGAGGCGCGGCGTTCGTCGGACCCGGCGAAATGGCCGTCCTGCTCATAGCATTGCGGGTGGAAGATCAGGTCGACGTCCGGATAGGCGATCGCGGCGAAGGCACTGACCGGGGCTTCGGCGGCAGGATTGCCGATGCTGGCGGGGGCGAGGATTCCGATCTTCATTCTGGCGTACCCCCTTGGCTGCCGATCCGGCGGGGCATTGCCCTGTGCCGCATTACCGCCGATAGCGTGGCGCCATGACCAACGGCAATTCCTGTTTTCTGGTGGGTATCGGCGGATCGGGGATGATGCCGCTGGCGATGATCCTGCGCGCGCGCGGCTGGACGGTGGCGGGCTCCGACCGGGGACTGGATCAGGGGCGCGTCGCCGCCAAGTTCGACGCGCTGCGCGCCGCCGGGATCGCGCTGTTCCCACAGGACGGATCGGGCGTGACCTCGGCCGACCAGCTCGTCATCGCCTCCGCCGCCGTCGAGGAGACGGTGCCCGACATCGTTGCCGCCAACCGGCTGGGCTGCGCCCGCGCCACCCGCGCGCAGATGCTCGCAAGCCTGTTCAACGAGAGCGCGCTGCCCATCGGCGTCGCGGGGACCAGCGGCAAGTCGACCGTCACCGGCATGATCGCCTTCATCCTGCACGAAACGGGGCGCGATCCGACCGCGATGAACGGCGCGGTGATGAAGGATTTCGTCTCGCCCGACAGCCCCTTCGCCAGCGCGCTGGTCGGCGGCGGCGAGGCGTTCGTCAGCGAGGTCGACGAAAGCGACGGCTCGATCGCACTCTATAATCCAGCCATCGCGGTGCTGAACAATGTCAGCCTGGACCATAAGTCGCTGGAGGAATTGCGCGACCTGTTCGGTGGGTTCGCGGCGCGCGCACGCCATGTCGTGGCGAATGCGGGCGATGCCGAGACGGCGGCCTTGCTGGCCGACATCCCCAACCTGACCACCTTCGCGGTGGAGGGGGCGGCCGATCTGGTCGCCGAGGCGCTGAAGCCCGAACCCTTCGCGATTCAATTTGACCTGATCACCGGGGGGGCGGGCTATCACGTCCGGCTATCGATGCCAGGCCGCCACAATGTCTCCAACGCGCTGGCCGCCATTGGGGCGAGCGTGGCGGCGGGGGTGCCGCTGATCGATGCGATCCGCGCGGTCGAGCGCTTCACCGGCCTGAAGCGCCGGTTTGAGAAGGTCGGCGAGGCGAAGGGCGTTACCGTCATCGACGATTTCGGCCACAACCCCGACAAGATCGCCGCGACGCTCGATACGCTCCATGCCTTTCCCGGTCGGTTGCTGATCCTGTTCCAACCGCACGGTTATGGCCCGCTCAAGGTCATGCGGACCGAACTGGTCGACAGCATCGCCGCGCGGATGAAGCCCGACGACGTGCTGGCGATTCCCGACCCGGCCTATTTCGGCGGCACCGTCGCACGCGAGGTGACCAGCGCCGACATCGTCGCCGACCTGCGCGCGCATGGGCTGGATGCCCGTCACATCGCCGACCGTGCCGAGGCGGCAGCGGCGCTGGTGGCCGAAGCGCAGGAAGGCGACCGTATCGTGGTGATGGGCGCGCGTGACGACACGCTCAGCCTGCTGGCGCAGGACATGGTGGAGCAGCTGGCAGCGACGTAAAGGACACTTGACGTAAAGCGAACTTTCCATGTAAAGCTTCCTTCACATACGAGGGAGGTTCGTGATGCGCCTGCAACCTGAAATGAAGCGATATACCCGCCGCCTGTTGGCGACGATGACGCTCTATGCCGTCGCTCTGATCGGCGCGAATATGTGGTTTCGTCATGCGCCGCCCTCAGGCCCGCTGGCCTATCTGGTCGCCATTCTGCCCGCGCTGCCGATCATGGGCGTCTTCGTCGTGATCGGCCGCTTGCTGGTGGAGATGCGCGACGAATATGTCCGGATGCTTCTCGTGCGGCAGTCGCTCATCGCGACCGGCTTTGCCCTTTCCGTTTCGACGGCATGGGGGTTTCTGGAGGGCTTCGGTCTTGTGGAGCACACCCAAGGTTACTGGACGACCGTCCTTTGGTTCGCTGGCTTCGGGCTGGGCGGCTGTGTCAACGCATTGACGGAATGGCGGGCGCGTACGTGAACAACCACCTCCGCACCCTGCGCGCCGAGCACGGTTGGAGCCAGCAGGATCTGGCCGAACGGCTGGAGGTCAGCCGCCAGAGCGTCAACGCGATCGAAACGGGGCGCTACGATCCCTCGCTCCCCCTCGCCTTCAAGATCGCCGAGCTGTTCGGCTGCGCGATCGAGGACATTTTCGTCAGCCCGTCCAAAGGCTGATTTGGCCCATTCCCATCGTCATGATAGGATCGACGTCAACGGCCATAGGAGAACGCCCGTCATGTTCCGTCGCCTGTTTACCGAACATCCCGAAAGCGTCGGCGAAAGCTATGTCGAACATTTCGGCGTCGCGGCACGGTTCGGGGGGATCATGATCCTGGGCGGACTGGGCGCGATCGTCCATGCGGTGGTGCCGGGGCTGTGCACCACGACGGGGAGCGACACGGTCGCCCGGCTTCATGCCGAGATGGTCGCCAAGCGGCGCAAGAAACAGGCCGCACAGGCGCAGATGAAGAGCGTGGAATATGTGATCTGAGGGGGCCTTGCCCCTCCACCACCGCTTCGCGGCGGTCCCCCTCCCCAAGCGAGCTTGGGGAGGAATGCGGTGGTTCAAGCCGCTTGCCGTTGATACCAGCCAAGCCTAGTTTGACTCGGCGTCGCGCGTGACACGGTGAATCTGGCTGCCGTAGGACCGAAGACTTTCGGGATCGCTTGCGAGGGACTGGCAGTCCTCGCCGCGCGGCGCACTCCCCCCCTCCGTTCAGCTTGGGCATAGTCGAAGGCCACTCCAGGCATCTCCATGGGGAGGTCATCCCTTGGCCTTCGACTACGCTCAGGCTGAACGGGGGGCGGGACATTGCACCGTCGCCTTTCCAATCCTTCCCCCGCCCCCTAAATCCCGGTCATGACCGACACGCCCACACCCCGCCCCAAGCTCGCCCATCACTGGACGCCGGGGACCGGCCCCGCGATCGTCTTCCTGCCCGGCTATGCCTCGGACATGCAGGGGTCGAAGGCGCTGGCGCTGGAGGCATGGGCCCAGGCGAACGGCCGGGCTTTCCTGCGCTTCGACTATGGCGGCTGCGGCGAGTCGGAGGGCGCGTTCGAGGATCAGGCGCTGGCCGACTGGCGGGACGACGTGGTCGCGATGCTCGACGATGTGGTGAAGGGGCCCGCCATATTGGTCGGATCGTCGATGGGCGGCTGGTTGATGCTGCTCGCCGCCAAGGCACGCCCCGAACGGGTCCAGGCGCTGGTCGGCATCGCGCCCGCGCCCGACTTCACCGATTGGGGCTTTTCCGAAGCGGAAAAGATGACGATCCTCCAGACCGGGCGGCTGGAGCGGCCCAATCCTTACGGCCCCGCCCCCACCATCTATACCCGCCGTTTTTGGTCGTCGGGCGAGGCCAATCGCCTCACCTTCGGCTCCATCGCGTTCGACGGACCGGTCCGCCTGCTTCAGGGCATGGCCGACCCCGATGTGCCCTGGCAGCGGACTACCCATCTGGCGCAGCTGTTCCGTTCAGCCGATGTGCAGACTGTCTTGATCAAGGACGGGGACCACCGGCTGTCGCGCGATGCCGATATCGCGCTGCTGATCCGGGCCGTCGAGGACGTGTTGCACTGCCTATGATCCTGCTCCCCCTGGCGCTCGCCGCCGCCGTCCAGTCCGCCCCCGCCAAGACGCCGCCCCTGCCGACCGACCCGCGCGAGGCGCGCTATCAGCGCTGCGTGACGCTGGCCGACACCAATCCCGCGGCGGCTAAGGTCGAGGCGGGCAAATGGCGGCTGGCAGGCGGCGACTATTTTGCGCAGCAATGCCTGGGTCTCGCCTTTGCGGCCGAGCGCAGCTGGAGCGCCGCCGCCAGCGCCTTCGAACAGGCCGCGCGCGCCGCCGAGACCGCGCATGACGTGCGCGCCGCCAATTACTGGGCGCAGGCGGGCAATGCCTTTCTGGCCGCCGGGGATGCCACCCATGCCCGCGCCGCGCTGGATGCCGCGCTGGCGGCAGGCGAATTGAGCGGCTTCGCGCTGGGCGAGGCGCAGCTCGACCGGGCGCGGGCCTCGGTCGCGGGCGGCCAGATGGCCGCCGCGCGGGTCGATCTGGATGCGGCGCTGACCAACGCGCCTGCCGATCCGCTCGCCTGGCTGCTCTCCGCGACGCTGGCGCGGCGGATGAAGGACCTGCCCCGCGCGCAGAAGGATATCGCCGAGGCGCTGGCCCGCTCCGCCGACGATGCCAGCGTCCAGCTGGAGGCGGGCAACATCGCCGCCGTCGCGGGCGACGAGGCGGGCGCGCGCAAGGCGTGGAGCGAGGCCGCCCGCCTCGCCCCGCCCGACAGCCCGATCCGCGCCGAGACGGCCAAGGCGCTCTCCCAATTCCCGTCCCGCTAATCCCTTATCGCACGTAAAGGTCATGCATTCCCGTTCGGGATAGCATGACTGTCCCGCCCGAGCGGCCCCGTTGAACAGGCAGAACCACCGATGCGCTATCTCCACACCATGATCCGCGTCAGCGACCTGGACGCCAGCATCCGCTTCTTCGAGCTGCTGGGCCTGAAGGAAGTCCGCCGCGTGGACAATGAACGCGGCCGTTTCTCGCTGATCTTCCTGGCCGCGCCGGGCGACGAAGGCCGGGCCGAGGTCGAGCTGACCCACAATTGGGATCCCGAAATCTACACCGGCGGTCGCAATTTCGGGCACCTCGCCTACCGCGTCGACGATATCTACGCGACGTGCCAGCGGCTGATGGATGCCGGGATCATCATCAACCGCCCCCCGCGCGACGGGCATATGGCCTTCGTCAAGACGCCCGACGGCATCTCGATCGAACTGTTGCAGGACGGTGCGCTGCCGCCGACCGAACCCTGGGTCTCGATGCCCAATGTCGGAAGCTGGTAAGAGGCTTTCGATGGAAATCGTTCGAGTCCCCGTCCTCTCCGACAATTATGCCTGGCTGATCCATGACGCCGGGCAGACCGTCGCGCTCGACCCCGGCGAGGCCGCGCCCGTCGCGGCGGCGGCGGCCGCGCGTGGCTGGACGATCGATCAGGTCTGGCTGACCCATTGGCATCCCGATCATGTCGGCGGTGCCGCCGCGTTGAAGGCGCAAGGGGCCCGCGTCGCAGGTCCGGCGGCGGAGGCGGCGAAGATCGACGGGCTCGACATGCTGCTGGACGAAGGCGACACCATCGCGGTCGGTGATGCGGTGGCGACCATCTGGTCGGTGCCGGGCCATACGGCGGGCCATATCGCCTTTCACATCGCCGACCGGGCGACGATCTTCACCGGCGACACGCTGTTCGCCATGGGATGCGGGCGGCTATTCGAGGGCACGGCGGCGCAGATGCACGCCAATATGCGCCGGTTCGCAGGGCTGCCGGGCGACACGCGCGTCTATTGCGGCCACGAATACACCCTGTCCAACGCCCGCTTCGCCGCCGCCGTCGAGCCCGACAATGACGCCATCGCCGAGCGGCTGGCCGATGTCGTCGCGATGCGCGAACAGGGCGAGCCGACCATTCCGACGACCATCGCGCTGGAGCGGGCCACCAACCCCTTTCTCCGCTCGGTCGACGCGGACGAACTGGCGCAGCGCCGTGCAGCCAAGGACGCGTTCAAGGGTTAACTCATTGCTACAGGGGCGTTTAGACGGAGACGGAATGATGCGTATCGTGACGTTGTTACCTGTTCTGATCCCCATGGTGGGCTTGAGCGCCTGTACGCTCACCCCGGCGCAAAAGGCACAGGTCGAGCAGCGCGCCCAGACCGAGCGTGCCGATCTCGACAAGGCGCTGCGCGGCCTGACGCCGGGCGCGCCGACCCAGTGCATCAGCCAGTATCGAACCCAGCAGGTTCGATCGTATGGCCCGACCATCGTCTATACCGTGTCGCCGCGCCTGAAATATGTCAGCCGGACGGCGGGCGGGTGCAGCGATGTCGGCGGGTCGGGCAACAACATCTTCGTGACCCGCACGACCACGGGCCAGCTCTGTTCGGGCGACATTGCGCAGACGGTCGACCGCACCTCCGGCTTCTTTACCGGCAGTTGCAGTTTCAATGAGTTCATCCCCTATCGGAAGCAGGGCTGATGCGCGGCAAGGCCGCCATCGCCGCCGCGCTGGGCCTGACCCTGACCCTGTCGGCGGCCAAGTCCGACCCCTTTGCGGGACGTGTCGCGGGGCCACCGGTGCAATGCGTCGACACCAGCACGACCATGTCGGGGCCGGTCATCGCCGACAAGGGCGTGATCGTCATTAATGCGGGGCGTCGCGTCTGGCGGGCCAAGATCCGCGGCCAGTGCTTTGGTATTCAGCCGTTCAACACGCTGTTGATCGACCGCTGGGGATCGCAGGTCTGTCGGAACGATCGGTTCCGGGTGTTGCAGCAAGGGCTGTCGATCCCGTCGGCATGGTGTTTCTTCGACGGGTTCGTGCCCTATGATCGGGTGAAGAAATAAGCGTTTTTGCTTGCGGCCTGCCCTCCCCCATCCCCTCCCGCTTGCGGGAGGGGAGCGGCAAGACCAAATGTTGCGACTCAACGCATACGCCACGGCCTGGGCACGCCCCTCCCGCAGGCGGGAGGGGATGGGGGAGGGCTTCGGTGTCTCACCGAGCCCCCACCCGGATCACAAAACGAACCGGCTCAGATCCGTATTCCGCGCCACCGCCGACAGTTGCTTGTCGACATAGGCCGCATCCACGGTCAGCGTCGAACCCTGACGATCCTCCGCCTCGAAGCTGATCTCCTCCAACAGCTTTTCCATCACCGTCTGGAGCCGCCGCGCGCCGATATTCTCGACCTGGCCGTTCACCTCGGCCGCGATCCGCGCGATCGCGGCGATGCCGTCCTCGGTGAAGGAAATCTCGACGCCCTCGGTGCCGATCAGCGCCTTGTACTGCGCAGGCAGCGACGCCTTGGTGTCCGACAGGATCGCGACGAAGTCGCTCTCGGTCAGCGCCTTCAGCTCGACCCGGATCGGCAAACGGCCCTGCAATTCGGGCAGCAGATCGGATGGCTTGGCGACGTGGAAAGCGCCGGACGCGATGAAAAGGATATGGTCCGTCTTCATCGGGCCATATTTGGTCGCGACCGTCGTCCCCTCGATCAGCGGCAGCAGGTCGCGCTGCACGCCCTCACGGCTGACCGAACCGCCGCGTACGTCGCTGACCGCGATCTTGTCGATCTCGTCGAGGAAGACGATCCCGTTCGCCTCGGCATCGGCCAGCGCGGCGCGGCTGACCTCGTCCTGGTCGAGGCGCTTGTCGGCCTCTTCCTCGACCAGCTTGGTCCAGGCGGCCGAGACGGTCAGCTTGCGGCGCTTAAGCGGCTGGCCGCCGAACGCCTTGCCCATCATTTCCGACAGGTTGATCATCTGCGGCGCGGCACCGGGAATCTCGAACGGTGTGGCCTGCGCCTGCTCCAGTTCGATCTCGATCTCGGTCTGGTCGAGATGACCGTCGCGGAAACGCTGACGAAAGGCCTCGCGCGTCGCCTGACTGGAATCTTTGCCAACCAAAGCATCGAGCAGGCGGTTCATCGCCGCCTCTTCGGCCTTATCCTTCACCGCGACGCGGCGGCGTTCCTTTTCGAGCCGGATCGCCTCCTCGACCAGGTCTCGGGCGATCTGCTCGACGTCGCGGCCGACATAGCCGACTTCGGTGAACTTGGTCGCCTCGACCTTCACGAAGGGCGCGTCGGCCAGCTTGGCGAGACGGCGGCTGATCTCGGTCTTGCCGCACCCCGTCGGGCCGATCATCAGGATGTTCTTGGGCGTTACCTCGTCGCGCAAATCTGCGCCCAATCGCTGGCGACGCCAGCGGTTGCGCATGGCGACGGCGACGGCGCGCTTGGCGTCGGCCTGGCCGATGATGTGCGCATCGAGCGCGGCGACGATCGCCTTAGGGGTCAGCTGGTCGTTCATGGGAGCTTTCGGATTAGTTCGCGCCGTCGATGGCTTCGAGCGTGACGCGGTCATTGGTGTAGACGCAGACATCGGCGGCGATCGCCATCGCCTTGCGCGCGATCGTCTCGGCATCCTGTTCATAGTCGACGAGCGCACGGGCCGCCGCGAGCGCGTAATTGCCGCCCGATCCGATCGCGCAGATGCCGTTCTCGGGCTCCAGCACGTCGCCATTGCCGGTCAGGATCAGCGTCACGTCCTTGTCGGCGACGATCATCATCGCCTCCAGGTTACGAAGGAACTTGTCGGTCCGCCAGTCCTTGGCCAGTTCGACCGCAGCACGCAGCAACTGGCCGTTATGCCGCTCCAGCTTGGCCTCCAGCCGCTCGAACAGGGTGAAGGCATCCGCCGTCGCGCCCGCAAAGCCGCCGATGACCGAGCCATCGCCCAGCCGCCGGACCTTGCGCGCATTGGGCTTCATGACCGTCTGGCCCATCGAAACCTGACCGTCCCCGGCCACCACCACCCGGCCGCCACGGCGCACCGAGCAAATCGTCGTGCCATGCCAGGTGGGCATGGCGTGTTCATTCCCGCTCATGCGCGGCGATATGGAGTCGGGTGGGCGCGGGTTCAATATTGCCCGGCGTGTCATGCTAAGCTAACCCGTGAACCGCGTCGCGCGTGACACGGTGAATCTGCCAGCCGTAGGACGGGGAAACCCGGATCGCGTTGTGGGGGCCGGCAGTTCCAACCGCCCGACGCACCCATCCCCGTTTCGCCTGAATTAGGTCGAAGGCCATGCCCTTCTTCCCTCGCCCCTCACGGAGGGGAGAGGGTTGCGCAGACTTGGTCTTTGCGGGAGCAAAGGCCTAGTCGGAGCTGGGTGAGGGGTGAAGCGCTCGAAGAGCGCGCGAGCCTTTAGGCTCGCTCAACCCCTCACCCAAGCTGCGCTAGCCAGCACGCTGGCAAGCTCCGCTAACCCTCTCCCCTGTCCAGGGGAGAGGGAAGAAGAAGGGAGCCTGAACGGAGGCTCGGGGCTATTCCCCCAGCTTCTCGATCTTGTCCTTCAGCGCGGCGAGCTCCGCCTTCAGAGCGGCCATTTCGGCGTCCTTGCTGGCGGCGGGCGCTGCCGGGGTCGGCGCGGGCGCCGCCGCGCCCGGCTTGAACCCTTGCGTCGCCGCCTCGAACATCGCAAGGTTACGCTTGGCCATGTCGGCGAAGGGCGTGTTCGCGAACGCGCCCTCGACCGCCGACTTGAACTGTTCCTGATTACGGCGGAAGCTGTCCATCGACGCCTCCAGATAGCCGGGCACCATCGCCTGCATCGAATCGCCGTACATCGAGATCAGCTGGCGCAGGAAATTCACCGGCAGCATGGTTTCGCCCCGGCTTTCCTCTTCCATGATGATCTGGGTCAGGACATTATGGGTGATGTCCTCGTCGGTCTTGGCGTCGACGACCTTAAAATCGCGGCCCGCGCGGATCATGCCCGCCAGATGGTCAAGCGTGATGTAGGAGGAGGTTTCGGTGTTGTAGAGCCGCCGGTTCGCATATTTCTTGACGATCACGACGCCGTCCGATGCCTGCTTCTTCATGGACCCCCGCCTTTCATGGTTTTGTCGCAGCCTAACGCCTTGGATTTCGCATCGCAACATGGTCCGCGACCCTTGCCGCTGTTCCTGGCGATGTTGCGCAGCGAAGCTGCGGAAAATCCCGAGCTGGTGCAGGCCGCGCTGGCGGGACTACGCCGGTTTCAGGAGGCGAAGCGCGAGCGACCGATGCGCGCTCTGCCCATCCGGCGACGGCGCGGCCGGGTGAAATTGCGCGATGCGGGAGGCGAAGGACGGCCGGTGCTGTTCATCCCCTCGCTGATCAACCCGCCTTCCATCCTCGACATGTCTCGCGACCGCTCGCTGATGCGCTGGCTGCGCGGGCGGGGTTTCCATCCCTGGCTGGTCGACTGGGGAACGCCGGGCGTGAAGGACCGCGACATCGACGTTGCGGGCCATGTCGAACGCTTCCTGCTTCCTCTGATCGCGTGCCTGCCACAGCCGCCGGTCTTGGTCGGCTATTGCCTGGGCGGTACGCTCGCCATGGCTGCGGCGGCGCGCAGCAAGGTCGCCGGGCTGGCCGCGATCGCCGCACCATGGCATTTCACCGGCTATGGCGACGAAGGGCGTGCCGCGATGGCCGCGCAATGGACCGCGATCAAGCCGACCTCCGAAGCGCTCGGCCTCGTTCCCATGGAGGCGTTGCAGGCGGGCTTCTGGCGGCTCGATCCGGCGCGCACCATCGCCAAATATGCGGCCTTCGCCGAACTCGATCCGCGCAGCGATGCCGCCCGCCGCTTCGTCCGGTTGGAGGACTGGGCCAACCAGGGTGCCCCCCTGCCCCACGCATTCGGCCGCGAGCTGTTCGAGGAACTGATCGCCGAGGATCGTCCCGGCCAGGGACGATGGCACGTCGCCGGGGCGACCGTCACGCCATCGCAATGCGACGCCCCTAGCGTCGAATTCATCGCCACCGCCGACCGGATCGTTCCCGCCGCCACCGCCATCGGCCTGTCCGACCGGCGAGCGGGGGGCACGGGCCATGTTGGTATGGTCGTCGGCGGCCGTGCGGAGCAACAGCTCTGGCAGCCGCTCGCCGACTGGATCACCGCCCTCCCAACACCTAGATAGATCCGAACCTAAAGGAGCCTTCATGACCGAGATCGTCATTACCGCCGCCAAGCGCACCCCCGTGGGCAGCTTCCTGGGCGCCTTTGCCGCCACGCCCGCGCACGAACTCGGCCGGGTGGCGATCACCGCCGCGCTGGAACAGGCGGGCATCAAGGGCGAAGACGTGTCCGAGGTGATCCTCGGCCAGGTGCTGACCGCCGCGCAGGGCCAGAACCCGGCGCGCCAGGCCTCGATGGCCGCGGGTATTCCCAAGGAGGTCCCCGCCTACGGCGTCAACCAGGTCTGCGGCTCGGGCCTGCGCGCCGTGGCGCTGGGGATGCAGGCGATCGCCAATGGCGATGCGACGATCGTCGTCGCAGGCGGCCAGGAATCGATGTCGCTCTCGCCCCATGCCCAGACGATGCGTGGCGGCACCAAGATGGGTCCACTGACCATGGTCGACACCATGGTGCATGACGGCCTGACCGACGCCTTTGCCGGTTATCACATGGGCATCACCGCCGAAAACCTCGCCGAGCAGTATCAGGTGACCCGCGACCAGCAGGATCAGTTCGCGGTCCGCTCGCAGAACCTGGCCGAAAAGGCGCGCGGCGAGGGCCGCTTCAAGGACGAGATTGCGCCCGTCACCATCAAGGGCCGAAAGGGCGAGACGGTCGTCGCCGACGACGAATATATCCGCGCCGGTGCGACCATCGAAAGCGTGTCGGGCGTCCGCCCTGCCTTCAAGAAGGACGGCACCGTCACCGCCGCCAATGCCTCGGGCCTGAACGACGGCGCCGCCGCCATCGTCCTGATGAGCCGCGAGGAAGCCGAGAAGCGGGGTACGCCGATCCTCGCCACGATCAAGAGCTGGGCCTCGGCGGGCGTCGATCCGTCGGTCATGGGCATCGGCCCAGTCCCCGCCACCAAGCGCGCGCTGGAAAAGGCGGGCTGGACCATCGGCGACCTCGACCTGATCGAAGCCAATGAGGCCTTTGCCGCACAGGCCCTGTCGGTCGGCAAGGAACTGGGCCTCGATCCCGAGAAGGTCAACGTCAATGGCGGCGCGATCGCGCTGGGCCACCCGATCGGCGCCAGCGGCGCGCGTGTGCTGACGACCCTGATCTACGAAATGCAGAAGCGTGACGCCAAGAAGGGCCTAGCCACGCTGTGCATCGGCGGCGGCATGGGCATCGCCATGTGCCTCGAACGCTAAACGTGTGTTGAGCGATAAACACGCCACTTTTCGAAAATTTCGCGTTTAACCGTTAGATTGCAGGGATGTGTCGAAGCTGTCACATCCCTGCAACTATGCTGACGCAATTTTCGGAAAGCGTCGCGTCAGCGCTTGTTTTCCCGTCGGAAATTTCTTTCCCTGCGATGAACGGACATGAACGATCCGTCATATTGGGGGTAAAGAATGAATATGCGTACCCTGCTGGGCGCCTCTGCGCTGGCCAGCACCCTGGTCCTGATGCCGGTCGCCGCGTTCGCGCAGACCGATTCTCAGACCGCCACTTCGACCACAGCGCCGGGTGCTCAGGAAGACGATACCGCAGCGCAGGATGCGACGCCGGACAACCGCGCGAATAACGGTGACGTCGTGGTTACCGGGTCGCGGATCCGCCTGACCAACAAGTTCGACGCCGCGATCCCGGTCGAGTCGGTCAACGCGGCAGAGCTGCTCGGCACGCGTGGCGATATTTCTCTGGGCGATGCGATCAGCCAACTGCCGCAGTTGCGTAGCACGTTCAGCCAGGCGAACTCGACCGGCTCGATCGGAACGGCCGGGCTCAACCTGCTCGACCTGCGCGGCATCGGCACGGCGCGGACCCTGACGCTGGTCAATGGCCGTCGCGTCGTTACTGCAGTCCCGGGTTCGTATACGCCCGACACCAATACTATCCCCTTCGACCTCGTCGAAGCGGTCGACATCGTCACGGGTGGCCAGTCGGCCGTCTACGGCTCGGACGCGATCTCTGGCGTCGTGAACTTCAAGCTGAAGCGGGATTTCGTCGGCACGCGCCTGCGCGCGCAGGGTGGCGTTACCAGCTATGGTGATCGCGGTACCTATCTGGTCAGCGGGATCACCGGTGCGAACTTTGCCGATGGGCGCTTCAACCTGACCGTCTCGGCTGAGTACTCCAAGAGCAATCCCGTCTTTTTTGCCCAGCGTCCCTATCTTGGGGCCTATGGCGGCACGCCGGCCTTCATCAACTCGCAGATCACGAACGCGCCGAACCGCAACTTCGACGGCATTCCCAATACGACCTTCGTGCCCCGCGGCAGCGTGTTCGGCAATCGCTCGATCGGCGGCACCGTCGTAACCCAGTGCCCCACCACCGCCACGGCGGCCAATGCGGCACAGCGGGCAGCGATCTGCACCGGTCAGACCTCACCGACCGGCAGCCCGATCGCCTATAACTATCTGTTCCAACCCGATGGCTCGCTGCTCCGCGATTCGCCGTCCACGACGGGTCTCACCGACAATCGCGCAATCGGCGGCGGCGTCCTGTTCGGCGGCACCGCATCGGGCCTCGAAGGCGCGATGCTGTTGCCGGGCCTGGACCGCTTCCTGGCCAACATCCTCCTCAACGGCGAGATTTCTCCCGCCTTCAAGCCCTTCGTCGAGTTCAGCTTCGCCAACATCAAGGCGACGCAGCAATCGACCCAGCCGAGCTTCACCGGCGGCACCTTGACGAGCTCGTTCAGCGTCAACAACCCGTTCCTGACGCCTGCGGCTCGTGCCACGCTGGGGACGATTCTGGCACCGGGCGCGACGTCGTTCACACTCAACCGTTTCAACAACGATCTGGGTACTCGTGCCGAATTCCACACCCGCCGCACCTATCGCGGCGTCATCGGCGTGCGCGGCGATCTGACGCCGTCGGGCGACCTGTATTACGAGGTTGCAGGCAATTACGGCCGCACAGAAAACTTCTATCGCACCGGCGGCAACGTTCTGCTCGCCAATTACCGTAACGCGGTCAACGCGGTGGTAGCACCCGCCAATTATACGGGTTCCAACTTCGTCCTGAACTCGCAGGGGCAGCGGATCATCTGCTCAGCCAATGCCGCCGGAACCAACGCCGCGCCGGGTTGCGTGCCGCTGAACCTGTTCGGCCAGAATGCGGCCGACCCGCGTGCGATCAACTATATCCTGCACACCTCCACCCGCAATCAGTGGGCGGAACAGATCAACGCCACCGCGTTCATCTCGGGCAATACCGGATCGTTCTTCAATCTGCCCGGCGGTCCGGTGTATTTCTCGTTCGGCGGTGAATATCGTCGCGAGGACGCCTTCTCGGGCCAGGACGCGATCACCGCATCGGGCGCGACCTTCCTGAATCCGGCGGCGACGTTTGATCCGCCGGCCGTCAACATCAAGGAGGCTTATGGCGAACTTCGCCTCCCGCTACTCGCCAATATCCCGTTCATCAAGGAGCTGACGGTCGAGGGTGCCGGGCGTGTCTCCGACTATGGCGGCAACACCGGTTCGGTCTGGGCGTGGAACGCCGGGTTGATCTGGGCCCCCGTTCGCGACCTGCGCCTGCGGGGCACCTTCTCTCGCTCGGTGCGCGCACCAAACCTGAGCAACCTCTACGCTTCGCAGTCGACGACCTTCGTCTCGGTCGCCGATCCGTGCGATCAGCCGGGTGGTACGAACGCCAGCAACAACATCACCTCGAATCCCAACCGCGTCCTCAACTGCGCGGCGGCCGGTATTCCGACGACGATCACCTTCACCGATCCGACGACGGGTGCACAGCTGATCCGTCCCTGGACCAACCAGTCTCCGTCCACCATTCCCGGCGTCAACCAAGGCAATATCGGCCTGACACCGGAAGTCGGCAACAGCTTCACGCTGGGCCTGGTCTATCAGCCGCAACAGGTCCCCGGGCTGACCTTCAAGGTCGACTATTACAACATCCGGGTAAAGAACGTCATTTCGGGTCTGACCGGCCAGCAGATCATCAACCGCTGCTATGACGATACCAACGGGATCAACAATCAGTTCTGCGCGGCGGTCTTCCGTCGCCAGTCTTCTGATCCGGTCCAGAATGGCACCTTCCTGGGGCAGACGGGGCGGACCATCGACCAGTCGCAGTTCACCTTCGCCCAGGCGGGCAACGGGATCAGCTTCATCAATCAGCCGTATAATTTCGCAGCTTTGAAGACCAACGGCATCGACTTCGACGTGCAATATGCCAAGCGTTTCTCAGAGAACGCTTCGCTGAATGCCAACTTCACGGTTGCCTATATTTTTAACCGGCTGAACTACACGTACATCGCCGAGCCCGGACGCTATGATCGTCAGGACAGCATGCTGGGCGATCCGAAGTGGCAGGCTCGTTTCAACCTGAACGGCAAGGTCGGCGTGATCGATTTCGGCTATACCGCCCGCTATGTCGGTCGGCAGATCGTGTCGGGCCTGGTGTACGAGACGTTCTTCGCCTCGCAAGGTCGACCGGCCCTTAACCCGGATGCGCGTCCGTTCGTCTATTACAGCCCGATCGTCTATCATGACGCGCGGATTGGGGTGAACGCGACGGAGAAGTTTCGCCTGTATCTGGGCGTGGACAACATTACCAACCAGCTGCCGCCTTATGAGCTGACGGGTATCGGCAATACGGCGACGGGCAACGACGCGATCTATCCGAACATCGGTCGCTTCCTGTACGCGGGCGTAGAGGCGCGCTTCTAAACGCCACCATATCGATGACCTGGGGCCGCCTCGTGAGAGGCGGCCCCTTTTTCTAACGAGAAAAACGCTGGCCCAGGCCGGTCAGCAGCTCATATTGCGACACGCCCGACGCGGCGGAAGCAGCGGCCAGGTCATAGTCCATGGCCAGCCAATCGCCTTCGGCCAGGTCGGGGCGCGTGGTCACGTCGACCGCCAGCAGGTCCATCGACACCCGGCCCAGCACGCGCAGCCTTTCCCCATCGGCCACCGCCGCCCCAAGGTCGGACAGCGCGCGGCGATAGCCGTCGGCATAGCCCAGATTGAGGATCGCCACCTCGGTATCGGCGGGCGCGGTCCAGGTGGCGTTATAGCCGACCGTCTCGCCCGCAGGCACATGGCGGCGCTGAAGGATCTGTGCTTCGGGCCAGGCGACCTGGCGGAGGTGCCCCGCCATGTCGGGGCGCGGCAGGCCGCCGTACAGGGCCAGTCCCGGCCGGGTCAGATCGAAATGATAATCCGCGCCCAGCCCGATTCCGGCCGAGTTGGCGAGGCTCATGCGTCGTGCGCCGGTGCGGCCCTTCAGGCTGGCAAAGGCCTCGCGCTGCTGCCCGTTCATCGCGACATCCTCATCGGCGCAGGCGAGATGGCTGATAAGCGTCTCGATCGTTAGTCCGTCGAGCAGGCCGTCCCGCACCGCCTGCACCGACACACCGAGCCGGTTCATGCCGGTATCGACCATCACGTCGCACACGCCACCGCCGCTGTCGCGCCAACGGGCGATCTGGTCCGGCGTGCTCAGCACCGGGCGGGCGAACCCGGCTTTCGCGGCGGGCAGGTCCTCGGCGCGCAAGCCGTGCAGGACCGACAGCGTGACGCCCAGCGAGGCCAAGCCTTGCGCCTCGGCCCAGTTGGCGACGAAGAAATCGCGGCATCCGGCCTTGGCCAGCGTCTCGGCGACCAGCCCCGCGCCCAGGCCATAACCGTTGGCCTTCACCGCCGCGCCGCACGCCGCCGTCCCGCTCAACCGGTCGAGCGCCTGCCAGTTGGAAACGAGCGCATCGCGGTCAACACGCAGGCGGAGGGGAGCGGGTATTTCCATCACCCTCCGGGCTTTAGGCCGCATTGGTCAGGGGGAAAAGGCGCGATGGGCTTTTCCTTGGCCCCAGCCCATTCAGCCTGAGCGAAGACGGGGTTTAGCGGAGGGTGCGGATGATCCCCGAAAAGTCCACCGGCGGCTGCCCCTCTCCCACGAACGCTGCGTAAAGTTCTGCCGCCCGCTCGCCCATCGGCGTGGTCGCGCCCGCATCCTGCGCCGCCTGCATCGCCAATTTCAGGTCCTTCAGCATCAGCGCCGCCGCGAAGCCGCCCTGATAGTCATGATCGGCGGGCGTCTCCGGGCCGACGCCGGGGACGGGGCAATATTTGGTCATCGACCAGCTCTGCCCCGACGAGACCGAAGCGATGTCGTAAAAGGTCTGCGCCTCCAGCCCCAGCTTCTCGGCCAGCACGAACGCCTCGCAGGTCGCGATCATCGTCGCGCCAAGCAGCATGTTGTTGCAGATCTTGGCCGCCTGTCCCGCGCCGTTGCCGCCCGCATGGATCACCGCCTGGCCCATGGCGGACAGGAACGGCTCGGCGCGGGCAAAGGCCTGTTCCGAACCACCGACCATGAAGGTCAGCGTCCCCGCCTTGGCGGCCGCAATTCCGCCCGACACGGGCGCGTCGACCGCCATCATGCCCTTGCCCTGTGCCGCCTCCGCGACGCGGCGCGCGGTGGCGACGTCGATGGTCGAGCAATCGATCAGAATCGCGGACGGAGGTGCGGCGGCGAAGACGGCGTCGGCATAGACACGCTCGACATGGGTTCCGGCGGGCAGCATGGTCACGACCGCCTCGACGCCCTCCATCGCCGCCACGGCGCTGTCGACCGGCAGGCACCCGGCCGCCTTGGCCGCCGCCAGCGCGTCCGCCGACAGGTCGAAGGCGCGGACGTCATGCCCCGCCTTTGCGAGGTTGGCGGCCATCCCGCCGCCCATATTGCCCAAGCCGATAAAAGCGATCCGCGCCATGATGCTCTCCTAATTTATTATTTTTCTTCTGCTCCCCTCCCGCAGGCGGGAGGGACCGGGGGAGGGCAAGGCCGCGAGCGATGGTCTCGGTGAGACTCCTTGCCCTCCCCCATCCCCTCCCGTTTACGGGAGGGGCGTGAGACTCATCAGCGATTGGTCCAGTTGGGGCTGCGCTTCTCGACGAAGGCAGCCATGCCTTCCTTCTGGTCGGCCGAGCCGAACAGGCCGTGGAAGAGCCGCCGCTCGAACTGCACACCCTGCGCCAGCCCCATATCGAAGGCGGCGTTGACCATCTCCTTGTTGGCCTTGACCGCGATCGGCGCCATGCCCGCGATCGTCGCGGCGGTCCTCAGCGCCTCATCCACCAGATCGGCCGCGGGGACGATGCGCGCGACGAGGCCCGAACGCTCGGCTTCCTCGGCGTCCATCATCCGGCCCGTCAGGCACATCTCCATCGCCTTGGCCTTGCCGACCGCATGGGCCAGCCGCTGAGAGCCGCCCATGCCCGGCGTCACGCCCAGCTTGATCTCGGGCTGGCCGAACTTGGCGGTGTCGGCGGCGAGGATGAAGTCGCACATCATCGCCAGCTCGCAGCCACCGCCCAGCGCATAGCCCGCGACCGCTGCGATGATGGGTTTGCGTGTGCGGGTGAAGTCGTCCCAGCCGGTGAAATGGTTGCCGCCATACATAGCGGCGAAGTCCATCTCCTGCATTTCCTTGATGTCGGCTCCGGCCGCAAAGGCCTTGGGGCTGCCGGTGATGACGGCGCAGCGCTGTTCGGGATCGGCGTCATAGGCGCGCATCACGTCGAGCAGTTCGGACAGCAGTTCGGCATTGAGCGCGTTCAGCGCCTGCGGCCGGTTGAGCGTCACCAGGGTCACCGCCTCGCGGCGCTCGACGATCAGGGTGTTATAGTCGGTCATACGGGCGTCCTTCTCAGCGGTCGTCGGGTGTCCAGGCCTGCCCCTCGGGCATGGGTGCGAAGATATGGTCGATCATCGTGTCGGTCACGCCCTCCGGCGTGGCGGGGTCCCAGCGCGGCGCATTGTCCTTGTCGACGATCAGCGCGCGGACGCCCTCGACGAAATCGGGGCGTTGCACCACGCGGGAGGCGATGCCGTATTCCCGGCGCATCTCGTCGGCGAAGTCGGTGGCCAACCTCCCCTCGCGCAGCAGACGCAGCGACACCTTGCAGGATTGGGGCGATTTTGTGCGCAGCACGGCGAGTTGCTGCGCCGCCCATTCGCCGCCATCCGCTTCCAGCGTGGCGATGATCTCTTCCAGCGTATCGGGTGCGAAAAGCCGGTCGATTTCGGCGGCATCGGCAATGATTTTTGCGTCGGGCGCGGGCGTAGAGAGCCGGTCGAGCGTCGCGGCGATGTCCTGCGGCGCGGCGATGATCCCAGCCTTGACCTCGTCCAGCGTGGAAGACGACAGATAATGGGTGGCCAGCCCCAAGGCGTATGCCTCCGCCCCGTCGAGCCGGTGACCGGTCAGCGCCAGATACTCGCCCATCCGCCCCGGCAGGCGCGAGAGATACCAGCCGCCGCCGACATCGGGGAACAGGCCGATGCCCGTCTCGGGCATGGCGAACCGGGTGTTCTCGGTTGCGATCCGGAAGCGGGCAGGGGCGGAAATGCCGACGCCGCCGCCCATGGTGATGCCGTCCATGAAGGCGACGATCGGCTTGGCATAGGTGAACAGCCGGTGGTTCATCCGGTATTCGCTGTGGAAGAAGCCCCGCGCCGCCTCGCCGTCGCCCGCACCGCTTTCCGCCAGCAGGCGAATGTCACCGCCCGCGCAAAAGCCGCGCCCCTCGGCATGGTCGATGATCACCGCCTCCACCGACAGATCGCCGCGCCAGTCTTCCAGCGCGGCCAGCACGCCTTCGCACATCTCGCGGGTCAGCGCGTGGATCGCCTTGGGCCGGTTGAGCCGCAGCCGCCCCACCGGGCCTTCGCGAGTGACGATCAGATCCTGGGTCATGTCTTTCCTTAACCCCTTCCCGTTCCCCGGCGAAGGCCGGGGCCCAGTTGTGGTAACGTATGAGGCGCGCCACCGGCTGCTTAGAAACTGGACCCCGGCCTTCGCCGGGGAACAGCTTAGTCTTTGAGCAAATCCCGACCAACGATCATCCGCATCACCTGGTTGGTGCCCTCCAGGATCGAATGCACGCGCAGATCGCGCCAGAAGCGCTCGATCGGATAGTCCATCAGATAGCCATAGCCGCCATGCAACTGGAGCGCGCGGTCGACCACCGACGATCCGGTATCGGTCGCCAGCCGCTTGGCCATCGCCGCAAAGCGCGTCTTGTCCGGCGCATTGTCCGTCACCTTGGCGGCAGCGAGATAGAGCAGCGCGCGCGCCGCCTCCAGCTCGGTCGCCATGTCAGCAAGGGTGAACTGCGTATTCTGGAACTCGGCGATCGCCTTGCCGAACTGGCGGCGGTCCTTCACATAGGCGACGGACTCGTCCAGGCAGCGTTGCGCGCCCCCCAGCGAGCAGGCGCCGATGTTCAGCCGCCCGCCGTCCAGCCCCATCATCGCGATGCGGAAGCCCTCGCCCTCCGCGCCAAGCCGGTTGGCGACCGGCACGCGGACATTGTCGAACATCACCTGCCGCGTCGGCTGCGAATGCCAGCCCAGCTTGCGCTCGTTCGTGCCGAAGGAGACGCCGGGTGTATCCTTGTCGATCACCAGGCAGGAAATGCCCTTCGGCCCGTCCTCTCCGGTGCGGACCATGGTGACATAGACCTCGTTCTCGCCGCCGCCCGAAATGAACTGCTTCGAGCCGGAGACGACATAATGGTCGCCGTCACGCACCGCGCGGGTCTTCAGCGCGGCGGCGTCCGAGCCCGAACTCGGCTCGGTCAGGCAATAGCTCGCCATGCGCTCCATGGTGACGAGGTCGGGCAGGTAACGGCCCTTCACATCCGCATCGCCGAATCGGTCGATCATCCACGACGCCATATTGTGGATCGAGATGAAGGCGCTGGTCGAGGGACAGCCATAGGCCATCGCCTCCATGATCAGCGCCGCCTCCAGCCGCCCGAGCGCGATGCCGCCGGACTCTTCGGACACGTAGATCGCGGCGAAGCCGAGTTCGGCGGCTTCCTTGATCGTGTCGCGGGGGAAGATGTGCTTCTCGTCCCATTCGCCTGCGAACGGCGTGATGCGGTCGGCGGTGAAGCGGCGCGCCAGTTCCTGGATCTCGCGCTGCTCGTCGGTGAGGTCGAATTGGGTCATTTTGCTTCCACTTCTGAAGCCCCTCCCGCAGGCGGGAGGGGTTTGGGGAGGGCAAGGAGTCTCACCGAGACCGCCGCCTGTGGCTTTCCCTCCCCCATCCCCCCCGTAAACGGGAGGGGCGTGCTGTTACGCCATCGTCGGGATTACGAAAGCATTGCCGCCATCGGGCGAGCCATCCGGCCAGCGCTGCGTCACCGTCTTCACCTTGGTCCAGAAGCGGACGCCCTCCATGCCGTGCTGGTTCACGTCGCCGAACGCGGACCGCTTCCAGCCGCCGAAGCTGTGATACGCCACCGGCACCGGGATCGGCACGTTGATGCCGACCATGCCCACCTCGACGCGCGCCGCGAACTCGCGCGCGGCGTGGCCGTTGCGGGTGAAGATGGCGACGCCGTTGCCGTATTGATGCTCGCTCGGCAGGCGGACCGCCGTCTCGAAATCGGGGGCACGGACGATCTGGAGGACCGGGCCGAAGATTTCCTCCTTGTAGCTCTGCATGGCGGGCGTCACCCGGTCGAACAGCGACGGGCCGATGAAGAAGCCTTCCTCATAACCCTGCAACTGGAAGCCGCGGCCATCGACGACCAGCTCGGCGCCTTCGTCGACGCCGGTCTGAATCCAGTCCTCGACCCGCTTCTTGTGCGCGGCATTCACCACCGGCCCGTAATGCGCCTGGTCGTCGGTCGACACACCGACCCGAAGCGCATCGATCGCCGGGATCAGCTTTTCGCGTAAGCGGTCCGCCGTCTTGTCACCGACCGGCACCACGACCGGCAGCGCCATGCACCGCTCCCCCGCCGAGCCGAAGGCCGCGCCCGACAAATCGGCGACCACCTGGTCCAGATCGGCGTCGGGCATGACGATGCCGTGGTTCTTGGCGCCCCCCATCGCCTGGACGCGCTTGCCCGCCTCGACGCCGCGCCGGTACACGTAATGCGCGATGTCGGACGAGCCGACGAAGCTGACCGCGCTGATCGCCGGATGGTCGAGGATCGCGTCGACCATCGCCTTGTCGCCGTGCACGACCTGAAGCCCACATTTCCCAAGTAAGGCGCTGATTTCGCTGTCCTGACCATTATATTTCCTATATAAAACATGGTGTTGAAGGCTGCGAGGGGCGCGTTTCATGGATCACCCAGAGGGTGCGGGCTTGCAACGGGCAGATCGGGTGGATTTCGACCCTCGCGTGCGGCTGGAATTTCGCGGCACGCAGCTCAGTTCCGACGGCGGCCTTCTGGTGATGCGCGAGCTTGATGACGCGCTCGGGTTGTCCGATTTGGCGTCAGCGGCGCTGCGCGATACTCGCTCTGGCAAGAACACGGTCCATCGGCTCGACGGCCTGTTCCGGCAATCAGTCTTTGGGCGGCTGGCCGGATACGAGGATGTCAACGACGCCAACCGTCTCGCCTGCGATCCGGTCATGCGCCAAGTTGTCGGCGGCAGAGCGGTCGATGCACAAGCGGCCTCGGCATCGCAGATGGGACGGTTCGAGACCGAGACGCTGGCTCTGGCCGGGAACCGTGCCGCGCTGGCCGACCTGAACGGGCAATGGATCGACCGGTTCCATGACCGTAACGGGCTGAAGTACATCGTTCTGGACATGGACAGCTCGGTCAGCCCGACCCATGGCGACCAGGAAGGGTCCGCCTGGAATGGCCATTTCGACTGTAGCTGCTATCACCCCAACTTTCTGTTCAACCAGTTCGGGATGCTGGAACGCTGCGCCCTGCGCCATGGCAACGTCCACAGCGCCGATGGCTGGCGTGATGTTCTCGACCCCGTCATTGCGCGCTACGCGGAGCGCGACCTTGGTGGCAGGTTCTTCCGGGCCGATGCTGCCTACGCGATCCCGGCGATCTATGAGCGATTGGAAGAAGCGCGGTTCTTCTACGCCATCCGGCTGCCCGCAAACGCGGTCCTCAAGGACAAGATCGCGCATCGGCTAACGCGCCCTGTCGGGCGGCCGTCACTGACCAAGGTCAAGCGGTTCTTCGAGGAATTCGAGTATCAGGCGGCGTCCTGGGACAAGGAACGCCGGGTGATCGCCAAGATCGAATGGCATCCGGGCGAACTGTTCCCGCGTGTCGGCTTCATCGTCACCAACCTGCCGATGGAGCCGGACTGGGTGGTGCGGTTCTACAACCAGCGCGGCACCGCCGAGCAGCACATCAAAGAGGGCAAATACGCCTTTCGCTGGACGCGGCTGTCGTGCCGGAAGTTCCGCGACAATGAGGTGCGGCTGCAACTGCACGCCCTGGCGTACAACCTGGCCACCTTCTTGCGCTGCATCGAGCTGCCCGAGGCCATGGCCGACTGGTCGTTGACCAGCCTGCAACTGAAGCTGATCAAGATCGGGGCACGTGTGGTCCGTCACGCCCGCACCATCACCTTCCAGCTGGCCGAGGTCGCTGTCACCGGCACGATGGTACGCGCCATCCTCGCCGCTATCCGCCGATTGCGAGCGCCACCGCTATGCGCATGATCGCGATCCACGCTCAAACTGAACGAAAGCGGCTGGACAGATCTGTCCGCTGCGCTGAAAAACGCCGCCCCTGGGCAAGGAAACAGCGGCTTCGCGGTCTGATCCGTCCAGATCCAGCAGTCTGCGCGACCGCAGGTGCCGCTTGCGGCAGAAAATCCTTGTCTAGCGCTCGGATACAGGCGATCTTCACCTCAAACGCCACGCCACTTGGGGAATGCAGGGTAACTCCTGCGCCCGTGGGACGGGTTCTTCGAAGCCGCGGCGTCGACCAACCTCGTACGGGGGAAGAGCGCTGGTCCGTCCGGCTGGATGCATGCCCCCGAGATGAATCGGAGAAGCATCCCGTGCAGTATATTTACCTCATCATTGCAATCGTCGGTGAAGTGGCAGGCACGTCTTTCCTCAAGCAGAGCGAGGGCTTCACAAAGCCCGTTCCCTCGCTGGCGACGGCTGCGGGCTACATCGTCGCCTTCTATTTTCTTTCCCTGGCGCTCCGCTCCATTCCCACCGGCATCGCCTACGCCATTTGGTCGGCGGTGGGCGTCGTGCTCATCACGGCGGTTGCATGGCTGTTCCATGGCCAGAAACTCGACACTCCCGCTATTGTCGGCATGGGCTTCATCGTGACCGGAGTGATCATCATGAACGGATTCTCCTCCTCCGTTGCGCATTGAGGCAAGGCCGGTTTCACCCTGGTCGAGATTGCGGCTGGCCATACTCCCTTCTTGTGCAGACTAACGCCGTTAGTAGAGCGTAGCGCCGGAGCGACCCGGAGGGACTGATGAAATCGTTGAGGATAGCCCTGGTGGCGTCAGCATGCCTGGTCGCCGCTACTGCAAGCGCGCAGCCCGGCCAGGTCGGGGCGCAGGCGACCTCCGGCCAGCCGCTTCCTCGGACGCCGTGGGGCGACCCCGATTTGCGCGGCACCTGGCCGCTCCAGAACATCAACGATGCGCGAATACGGCTTGAGCGGCCGACGGAATTTGGCACGCGCGAGCGGCTCACCGATGAGGAGTTCGCCGCGCGAGTGCAAGCTGCCGAGCAGTCGGACGCGCATTTCTCGGTCGAATTGGGCGGCGGAGGAACGGTCGGTTTGGCCGGGTGGCTTCGTTCCTCGGCGATGGGACGCCGCAGCTCGCTGCTGATCGAGCCCATCGACGGTCGGCTTCCGCCTCTTACGGAGGCTGCCAAGGAATTGTATGCCAAGGGGCGATCCACTCTACTGCGCCAGTTACCCTGCCGCGCCGGCGGCGGTGACGCTGGATATCGATGACACCTGTGATGTTGTTCATGGCTATCAGCAGCTCTCCTTCTGGAACGGGCATCATGGCGAGCGCTGCTTCCTGCCGATCCATGTCTACGACACTGCCACCGGCCGACCGGTGGCGATGCTACTGCGCACCGGCAAGACACCGTCGGGCGCCGAAGCTGCCGGCCACATCCGGCGCCTGGTGCGCCATCTGCGCCGGCACTGGCCCGAAACGCACATCACCATCCGCGGCGACGGGCACTATGGCCGACCCGAGGTCATGGCCTTTTGCGAGCCGGCCGGCGTCGATTACGTGTTCGGCCTGCCAACCAACGCCGCGCTGCGTGCTGATCCCGAAATCGTCGCTGCCGCTGATGCCTGCGCGGTTAAGCGGGCTCAGCGCCAATACCCGGTCCTGCGCAACTATGCCGAGACCCGCTGAAGGATGCCCTCGGGCGCACCCGCTTCGCGCATCAGTTCGGCCAGGCGCACGGGGACCGAGGGGTCGCGCTCGGACGGCTTCAGGATGAAGGCGTTGCCGCAGGCGATGGCGACGCCGAACATCCACATCGGGATCATCGCGGGGAAGTTGAACGGCGTGATCCCCGCCCCGATGCCCAGCGGCATGCGCATCGAATAGACGTCGATGCCCGGCCCCGCCCCTTGCGTATATTCGCCCTTCAGCGCGTGGGGGATACCGCAGGCGAACTCGATCACCTCCAGCCCGCGCTGGATGTCGCCCTTCGCGTCGGCGATCACCTTGCCATGTTCGGAGGAGAGCAGATGCGCCAGCGCATCCATATTCTGCTCGACCAGTTCCTTGAAGCGGAACATCACCCGCGCCCGGCGCTGCGGATTGGTTGCGGCCCAGCCCGGCTGCGCGGCTTGGGCGGCGGCCACGGCGCGTTCGAGCAGCGCGGCATCGCCCAGCATCACACGGGCCTGAACCTGGCCGCTATTGGGGTCGAAGACATCACCCAGACGACCCTCGGGACGGGTTCCGGCGGCGTCGGTCGCGGTCTGTCCGCCGGCAACCAGATGGTCGATCACGCGCATAAGCTCTCCTGTTTCGGGTCTGATGCCCGACTCTTTCGCTTGTAATTATATTGCTCTCGCGTGAAATCCAAGTCGGGTCGACCAAAAAGGCGGCGAGCCCGTGTCCGCGTGCGTCAGACCGCCGGACAGAGCCGCCAGGCCGCCCCCGCCGCGATCAGTGCGCCCGCCACCGCCGCCGCCAGCGAGGCCAGTCCCCAGAGCGGAAAGGCCAGCGCCCCCAGACCGGCACCGACCAGAAATCCGGACCAGAGCAGCAGATAGAGCAACCAGCCCCAACGCTCCCGCCCCGCGACGGTGTGCGCCAGATGCTGGCCGATCTTGACCAGCGTGCCGGTCATATAGGTGACGCCGATGCTGACCTCGCCATCGCGCTCGAAGGTGGCGTTGGTCGCCCCCATCGCCAGCACCATGGCGGGCGCGGTCCATCCGCCCAGTAGCGCGACGCCGCTCAGCAGCAAGGCGACCAGCAGCAGCACTGCGACCTGCCCGATGCGCGGCAGCGCCAGTCGGATCAGCGTACCGACCAGCACGCCCGCGACGAACAGCGCCAACAGCATCGCCAATATCGCGACCGCACCCGCCAAGGGTCCGTGCGGTGCGGCCAACCGGACCGCGAGCATCGTGCCGTTGCCGCTCATGAAGGAAACGAAATAGCCGCCAAGCTGCTGAAATCCGATCGCATCGACATAACCGGAGAGCAGGGCCAGCCAGATGGCCAGCGGCCAGGATCGGCGATCGGATCGGATCATGACGGGCAGCTATATCGCAGCGGTCCGGGCGGGACCAAAGGATATTGCGGCGCGTGAAGGGATCGGATCGGAAGCAGATGCGTTGGCGCGGTTCGGAGCATGGGGAGACGGCATGGCGGGTGCGCTGGTGGAAATCTGGTTGACCGTGTCGGCGCTGTCTTCGCTGGTCATCATCATGATGGCGCTGGGTCACAGTGACATGCGTCGCGAAAAGCGTCTGCGCCCACGGGCCATTCCCCGTCGTCGCGTCCGTCGTACCTCCCCCTGACGCACGCGACGCAAATCGATCAGAACATGTGAAGCAGCCGGTCGAGCAGGCCGGGCTTGCGGGTACGCATCGCCATGTACCGGGCGCGATCCTCGGCCGCACGACGATAGAGCGCGTCCAGACGCTGCTCGCGCGGCATGTCAGAAATCCGTGGCGGCGGCATGTGACTGGCCATCTTATACCCTCCCTTATGTCGAGCCGTTTGTTTTCAACGACGAACCGTGACTTTTGTTCCTGACGGGTGACAGGGCGGTCATATCGACAAGCCTCCAGCCAAGGTCTTGAAATCAGGCGCTTCGGGCAATTTTCGTGGATTTTCGGACGATCCGGCCGCGCCTGATCATGAACGTCTCGTAAGGAACCCGTAAGGGCCGGGTCAGAGGGCGGCCCCTATCGGCCAGGCTAATATCTGCCTTCTTGCGCCGAAAGAGCCCGATGCACGTCAACCCCGCCGACGCAACGCTACCCGAGACCCGCCGCCTGTCCTCCGCGCAGCAATGGCGCTGGGTCGGCATCGCCGCCGCCGTCCTGATTGGGGCGCTGGTCCTGTTCACGGTCATCGGCAAGCTGACGCACAAGGAAGAGACGCCCCCCGCCCCGCCGCCGCCGGGCACGCTGCGCCTGTCGAAGGACCAGCTGGCGGCGATGCCGACGATGCGCGTCGGGCTGGGCGCGTCGGGCGACCAGACGATGGCGACCGGCGCGATCACCGTCGATGCGACCCGCTCGACCCCGGTGCTGATGCCCTATGCCGGTCAGGTGGTGCGCGTGCTGGCCGATGCGGGCCAGACGGTGCGCCAGGGCCAGCCGCTGTTGCTGATCAAGACCAGCGATTTCGTCGATGCCCGCTCGGGCCTGTTCTCGGCGCGCGCGGCCTACCAGAATGCGCAGGCGCAGCTGGTCGCGGCGCAGCGCAACGCCGACCGCCAGCAGCAAATCTATGAGACCGCCGGTGGCGCGCTGAAGGATTATCAGCAGGCCAAGGCCGATCTCGCCGCCGCGCAGGCGACTGCGCGCACCGCCGCCGCCTCGCTGGGTGCCGCGCGTGACAAGCTGGCGATTCTCGGCAAGTCGCAGGGCGAGATCAACCGGCTGGAGAATGCGGGCCAGGGCTTGGGCATTCACGACATCACCACGCTGGTCGCCCCGATCAGCGGCGTCGTCGCCTCGCGCGATGTCGCGCCGGGCCAATATGTCTCGCAGGGCGGCGACAAGCCGGTGATGACCATCACCGACCCCTCGCGCGTCTGGCTGGTCGCGCAGGTGGCCGAGAGCGATGCCGAGAATGTCCGCGTCGGCGATCCGGTCGAAGTGACGACGCCTGCCGTGCCCGGCCGCGTCTTCCACGCCACCATCGATCTGGTCGGTGCCGCGCTCGACCCGCAGACCCACCGCCTGCCCGTCCGCGCCTCCATCCCCAACCCGGACAAGGCGCTGAAGCCGCAGATGTTCGCCAGCTTCGCGATCAAGCATCTGAACGCGGGCGAGGCGATCCGCGTACCCGCCGCCGCCGTCATCCATGAAGGCGACAATGCCCGTGTCTGGATCATGCGCCCCGACGGCCTGCTGGTCGCGCGCGATGTGCAGACCGGCGACTCGGCGAACGGCCTGGTCACCATCACCTCCGGCCTGAAGCCGGGCGAGAAGATCGTCACCTCGGGCGCGCTGTTCGTCAACGAAGCGGGGATCGGCGAATAATGAACCGCATCGTCGACTTTGCGCTGCGTCAGCGACTGCTGATCGTCGGCCTGTTCTTCGCGATGATCGTCGCTGGCGTCATCGGCTTCATCAACCTCAACATCGAAGCCTATCCCGATCCCGTCCCGCCGATGGTCGAGGTCATCACCCAGACCCAAGGCCTGTCCGCCGAGGAGATGGAGCGCAACGTCACCATCCCGATCGAGGTACAGATGGCGGGCATCCCACATCTGACCGCGATCCGCGCGATCAGCCTGTTCGGCCTGTCGGACATCAAGATCCAGTTCACCTACGACTATACCAACGAGCAGGCGCGCCAGCAGGTCATCAACCGCCTGTCGCAGCTGCCGCCGCTGGCCGGTGGCGCGCAGCCGACGCTGTCGCCGACCTCGCCGGTGGGCGAAATCTATCGCTATCGCATCTCTGCGCCCAAGGGCTATTCGGTGATGGACCTGAAAACGCTGCAGGACTGGGTGCTCCAGCGCCGGTTCAAGCGGATTCCGGGCGTGATCGACGTGACGGGCTGGGGCGGCAAGCTGCGCGCCTATGACGTGGTGATCGACCAGAACCGGCTGAACGCCCACGGCGTCACCGTGGCGCAGGTGCTGGCGGCGCTGTCCAAGAGCGACGGCAATGTCGGCGGCCAGACGATCAACTTCGGCGAACAGGCCGCGATCGTGCGCGGCATCGGCCTGATCCAGTCGCCCGACGCGATCCAGAACGTGCTGGTCGGCGAGGCGGGCGGTGCGCCCGTGCTGATCAAGGACGTGGCGACCGTCAAGGTCGGCAACGCGCCGCGCATGGGCATTGCCGGGTACAATAACGACGACGACATCGTGCAGGGCATCGTCCTGATGCAGCGCGGCGCCCAGTCGATGCCGACGATCAAGGCCGTGCAGGCCGAGGTCGCCAACATCAACGACAGCGGCGTGCTGCCCCCCGGCGTCCATCTGGAGCGGATCTACGACCGCTCCGACCTGATCAACCTGACCATCCATACCGTCATGGAAAACATGGTGGTCGGCATCCTCCTGATCTTCGCGCTCCAGTGGCTGTTCCTCGGCAATCTGCGCTCGGCGATCATCGTGGCGGCGACCATCCCCTTCGCGCTGGCCTTCGCCATCCTGATCCTGGTGCTCCAGGGGGAAAGTGCGAACCTGCTGTCGGTGGGTGCGCTGGACTTCGGCCTCGTCGTCGATGCCTGCGTCATCATGGTGGAGAATATCTTCCGCCACATGGTCGAACGCTCCGCCGCCGTGGAGAACGGTCAGGGCCGCTACACCCTGGCCAGCCGCTTCGGCGCGGTGCTGGGCGCCTCCAGCGAGGTCAGCCGCGGCATCTTCTTCGCCGCCGCGATCATCATCGCCAGCTTCCTGCCGCTGTTCACCCTGACCGGGGTGGAAGGCCACATCTTCGGCCCGATGGCCAAGACCTATGCCTATGCGATCAGCGGCGGCCTGCTGGCGACCTTCACCGTCGCGCCGGTGCTCTCGACGCTGCTGCTGCCGGACAAGCTGGCCGAAACCGAAACCTTCATCGTCGGCAAGCTGCGTGCGGTCTATGAACCCGCCGCATCCTTCGCGCTGCGCAACAAGGTCGTGACGCTCGGCGGCGCGGCATTGATGATGGTCCTGGCAGTCGTCGGCGTGCGCTCGCTCGGCATCGAGTTCCTGCCGCACCTCGAAGAAGGAAACATGTACATCCGCGCCACCCTCCCCTCCTCGATCAGCCTGGAGGCGGGCGAGAAGGTGACCAACGAGGTGCGCAAGATCATCGCCAGCTATCCGGAGACCACGGCGGTCCTGTCCGCCCATGGCCGCCCGGACGACGGCACCGACGCGACCGGCTTCTTCAATGTCGAGTTCTTCGTGCCGCTCAAGCCCTTCGACACCTGGCCGAGCGGTATGACCAAGGAGAAGCTGATCGACGAACTGTCGACCCGGCTCGCCAAGAAATATCCCGGCGTCGACTTCTCCTTCTCGCAGATCATCGAGGACAATGTCGAGGAAGCCGCCTCGGGCGTGAAGGGTGCCAATTCGATCAAGCTGTTCGGCCCCGATCTGGTCACGCTGGAAAAGCTGGCCAACCAGATCAAGGCGCAGATGGCCAAGGTGAAGGGCATCGAGGATCTCGGCGTGTTCGAAATCCTGGGCCAGCCGACCGTGCGGATCGACGTCGATCGCGCCAAGGCCGCCCGCTATGGCCTGACGCCCGACGACATCAACCAGACGGTGGCCGCCGCCATCGGTGGCCAGTCGTCCGCCGACCTGTACGAACCCGGCACCGACCGCCACTTCCCGATCATCGTGCGGTTGCAGCCGACCCAGCGCGACTCGCTGGAATCGGTGCGCAACATCACCATCGGCGCGCCGTCGCCCGACGGCAACGGGACTATCCAGGTGCCCCTGTCCGAGGTCGCCAACGTCAAGCTGACCAGCGGCGCCTCGTTCATCTATCGCGAGCATCAGGAGCGCTACGTGCCGATCAAATTCTCGGTGCGGGGCCGCGATCTGGGCGGCGCGGTCGAGGAAGCGCGCGCGCGGATCAACCAGAATGTCCAGCTGCCGCCGGGCTATCATCTGGAATGGGCGGGCGAGCTCGACAACCTGAAGAACGCGATCGCCCGTCTGGAGATCGTGGTGCCGATCAGCCTCGTGCTCATCCTGCTGCTGCTCTATGCGAATTTCGGCTCGATGCGCGACAGCCTGCTCGCCTTCTCGGCGATCCCGATGGCGGTCGTGGGCGGCGTGCTGGCGCTGGCCCTGACCGGCACGGCGTTCAGCATCTCGGCGGCGATCGGCTTCGTGGCCTTGTTCGGCATCGCGGTGATGGACGGCATCCTCGTCGTCACCACCTTCAACAACGCCATCGACGAAGGCGCCCCGCGCGAAAATGCGCTGGCCACCACCGTCAAGAACAGCCTGCGCCCCGTCGTCATGACCTGTCTGGTCGCCGCGATCGGCCTGCTGCCCGCCGCCCTCTCGCACGGGATCGGCAGCCAGGTGCAGAAGCCCCTCGCGCTGGTCGTGGTCGGCGGCATGACGCTCGCGCCCGTGCTGATCCTGCTGGTCCTGCCGGTGCTGATCAGCCGCTATTCGACCCGCCTGCCGCTGTCGCAGCGCAAGAAGAAGCATGATCCGATGGTCGACGACCAGGACGATACCACCACTCCTGAATCCGGGGTTCCGGCATGAAGCGTTTCCTGACCCTGCCGCTGCTCGCCTGCGTCTCGGCCTGCGCGGTCGGCCCGCATGACCTGGACGCGCATGCCAGCCTGCCGCCGCTGAGCCCGGCGCCGGTCATCGCTCCGGCGACCGGCCCGGCGCAGACCGTGTCGGCCAACGTCGCGCCCGAATGGTGGCACGCGTTCGGCAATGCCCAGCTCGACGCGCTGGTCGCCGAGGCACTGGCGCATAACAACGATGTGGGGGTCGCCGAAGCGTCTTTGCGGCAGGCACGGGAACAGGCGCGGGCGACGCGTGGCTCGTTGCTGTTTCCGCAGGGTAGCCTGAGCTATCAGGCGCAGCGCAATCGCGTGTCGGACTCGCTGTCTTCGGCGGTCGCGGATGAGAACCAGCTTCTCTACACACTGCATACCGCGCAGGTCAGCGTCTCCTACGACGTCGATGCGTTTGGCGGAAACCGGGCGCAGGTCCGCTCGGCCGTGGCGCGGGCCGAGGTCGAGCGGCATCAGCTGGATGCGGCGCGGATGACGGTGGCGGCGAACCTCGTCACCGCCCTGATCGAGCGGGCGAGCCTGGCCGAACAGGTCGCCGCCGCGCAGACCGCCGTGCAGGTGAACCGCGACATCCTGACCGCGCTGCAACAGCGTCAGCGGCTGGGCGCGGTCGGTGCCTCCGACGTGGCGACGCAGCACGCCGCGCTCGCCACTGCCGAGGGCGCCCTGCCCCCGCTGGTCCGCGCCGAAGCCGCCCAGCGCACCGTCATCGCGACGCTGATCGGCCGCCCGGCGGGTTCGGCGCTGCCGCCGCTGCCCGAACTGTCGCAGCTGACCCTGCCGACCGAACTGCCCGCGATCGTGCCGTCCGAGCTGGTCCATCGCCGCCCCGACGTGCTCGCCGCCGAAGCGCAGTTGCAGGGTGCCGGCGGCGATGTCGGCGCCGCCATCGCCGCCCGCCTGCCCAGCATTCAGCTGTCGGCCAATGCCGGTGGCTCGGCGCAGAATTTCGGCGACATGTTCAAGAGCGGCAATCCCTTCTGGGCGCTGCTCGGCGGCATTACCCAGCCGCTGTTCCACGCCAACGCGCTGCGCCACCAGCAAAAGGCGGCGGAGGCGGCGCTGGACGGGGCCAAGGCGCAATATCGCCAGGCGGTGCTCCAGGCGTTCGGCAATGTCGCGGACTCGCTGACCGGCCTGTCCACCGATGCTCAGGCGCTGGATGCGGCCCAACGGGCGAGCAACGCGGCGGGCCAGGCGCTGACCTTCGCGCGGCGGCAGCTGGCGCTTGGCGATGTGGGGACGCTGCAACTGCTGAATGCGACCGCGACGGACGCCCAGGCCCGGTCGCAGCTGATCCAGGCCAAGGCAGCGCGGATGACCGATACGGTCGCCCTGTTCCAGGCGGCCGGGGGGCCGGTTACGGGGTCGTGAGGCTTGAGGGGGTGGGCCGATCGAGGCTCGCCCCCTACCTCCATTGAGCCTGAGCGAAGTCGAAGGCCAAGGGATTTCGGTTCGCGCAGAGGCGCTGAGGACGCAGAGGTTGCGCTCCCCGCACCCCACTTAAATACTCATCTGTTCCCCGGCGAAGGCCGGGGCCCAGTTGCCATGTTGTTGAAAGTGTACGGCGCGGTTGCGTGGGAGGCCATGGCGGCCCGCTCTCGACGGCGCACCGCAACTGGATCCCGGCCTTCGCGGGAGTAGTCGTTCTGGCTTTGGGGCTGGGCCTTACCGCCCCCTTCGACACCGCTCAGGCCGAACGGCGGCAGGAAGAAAAAAGGGGAGGACCTTCGCCCTCCCCCTTGATCAGAACAACCGGGTCAGCAGGTAGAAGCCCGCCCCCATCACGGCGGAGGCCGGAATGGTGATGATCCAGGCGATCACCACGTTGCCCGCCACGCCCCAGCGCACCGCCGAGGCGCGCCGGGCGACGCCCGCGCCGATGATCGAGCCGGTGATGGTGTGCGTCGTCGACACCGGAATACCCAGCGCGGAAGCGCAGAAGATCACGATCGAGCCCGCCGTAGAGGCGCTGAACCCCTGATGCTGCGACAGCTTGGTGATGCGGCTGCCCATCGTCTCGATGATCTTCCAGCCGCCGGTCATCGTGCCCAGCGCCATGGCGACGTAGCAGGAGATGGCGACCCAGTGTGGCACCTCGAACGGGCCGGTCAGGCGGCCGGTCGAATAGAGGAGGACGGTGATGATCCCCATCGTCTTCTGCGCATCGTTCAGGCCGTGGCTGAGCGAATAGGCGGCCGACGAGACGAGGTGCAGGGCGCGGAAGCTGCGCTCCGCCCCGCCCGCCGTCGAGCGGCGTAAGCCCCAGCTGCTCAGCAGCATGACCAGCATCGCCAGCATCATGCCGAGCAGCGGCGACAGCACGATGGCGAGCAGCGTCTTGTTGAGACCGGCCCACTGGACCGCACCCATGCCCGCATGGGCGACGCCCGCACCGACCAGCCCACCGACCAGCGCATGGCTGCTCGACGACGGAATGCCGCGCAGCCAAGTGATGACGTTCCACGCCATCGCCCCGCCCAGCGCGCCGAAGATGACGGCGGGCGTCACCACGTCCTGGGCGATCAGGCCCTTGCCGACCGTCTCCGCCACCTTGTGCAGGCTGGGGAAGGCGACGGTCAGGAAATAGGCGGCGAAGTTGAAGAACGCCGCGAACACCACCGCCGCGACCGGCGACAGCAGCCGCGTCGCCACCACGGTCGCGATCGAATTGGCCGCGTCATGCAGGCCGTTGAGATAATCGAAGGCCAGCGCGACCAGGATCAGGCCGGCCAGCAGCGGAAAGGCGAGTTCGTGCATGATCCGCGCCTCAGGCGTGATCGATGACGATGCCGTCGATCTCGTCGGCGACATCCTCGAACGCGTCGAGGATGCGCTCCAGATGCTTGTACACTTCCTTTTCGATGACGAAGCGCAGCGTGTCGCGCTCGCCGCATTCGTCCAGCGTACGCTTCAGGCCTGCCGCATGAATCTCGTCGGCGCGACCTTCCAGCCGGACCAGCTCCTCGGTCAGCGCATGAAGGCGGTCGCCGTTGCGCGCGACGTCGCGCATCAGCGGCATCGCCTCGACGGTCAGCCGGGCCGCCTCGACCGCGACCGCCGCCATCTCGCGCATCTCGGGCGCGAAGTTGGTCAGCCGGTACAGGCCGATCGCGGTGGCCGCCGCGTTCATCTCGTCGATCGTATCGTCCAGCGAGCCGATCAGCGAGGTGATCGAGGCACGGTCGAACGGCGTCAGGAAGGTCGAGCGGACCGAGGTCAGCACCTGTCGCGTGATCTCGTCGGCGTCATGCTCGCGCGCGGCGACGACGGCGATCTCGTCGGCGGTGTGGCCCTGACTGTCGAACAGCCGAACGGTGGCTTCGGCCCCCGCAAGGATAGTGGCGGCTTGCGCCTCGAACAGCTCGAAGAAATTTCCCGTCTTCGGCAGGAGGCGTTGGAACCAGGCGAACATCAGTCGGTAAACCCCGATAGTGATCCGATAACGTGCACGTCTTCAGGCCATGACCGATCGGGCCACGACGCAACGCCGGACCGTGAAAGGGTCAAGAACCGAGGATGGCACGAACGCCGCCCCCCTGACCAGACGCACGCCCTCCGTCAAGCAAAACCGGGTTACAACTCTGTGACAACAGGGTCCAGAGCGGCCGCGCCATGGCGGTCGGGCCATGGCCGTGGCCGATCGTAAATTCATGAGCCATTGTGGTTTTTCCGCACCACCTCTGTCACGCGAGCGCCATAATGCGCCTCTAACCGCCCGCCCTACCGGGAGAATTTAATCAGTCGGGCGGCATGAACCGCCCGCCGGAGCGTGGGGACTATATGAAATCGGTTATCAAGACCGCGGCGCTGCTGGGCGCTGCGTGGGGAACGCTGGCGGCCGTGCCGGCCATGGCGCAAGCTGCCGCCGATCAGGGTACGGCCACGACCGCCGCAACGGACGAGCAGCAGGGCCTGGGCGACGTCGTCGTCACCGCCGAGCGTCGTTCGGAAAGCCTGAACCGCGTGCCGGTGTCGGTCGGCGTGGTCAGCGGGTCGAACCTGCGCACCTTCCAGCAGGGTGGTGAGGACATACTGGCGCTGTCGGGCCGCGTGCCCGGCCTGTATGCCGAGACGACCACCGGCCGTATCTTCCCGCGCTTCTACATTCGCGGTCTCGGCAATATCGACTTCTATCTGGGCGCGTCGCAGCCCGTATCGATCATCCAGGACGATGTGGTCCTGGAGCATGTCGCCTTGAAGTCGAACCCGATCTTCGACGTCGACCAGGTCGAGGTCCTGCGCGGGCCGCAGGGTTCGCTGTTCGGTCGCAACACGACCGCGGGTATCATCAAGTTCGACACGATCAAGCCGACGCAGAGCTTCCAGAGCCGCGCGACCGCCTCGATCGGCAGCTACAACACGATCAGCATGGATGCCGGTGTCGGCGGCCCGCTGATCCGCGACGTGCTGGCCTTCCGCCTGTCGGCGCTGGTACAGCACCGCGACAACTGGGTCGACAATAGCTATGCGGGCACCAGCCTGGACGGCACGCTGACCCCGAAGAACAACGCCATGGGCGGCTTCACCGAGCGCGACGTGCGCCTTCAGCTGCTCCTGACGCCGACCGATACGCTGTCGTTCAACCTGTCGGGCCATGCCCGCTGGTATGACGGTACTTCGACGCTGTTCCATCGCGGCGCGCTGAAGAAGGGTTCGCACGACGTATCGGCCGAACCGCGCGACCGCGTCGCCTATGACGAGGGTCAGGGCAATCCGCAGTCCTATGATACGCAAGGCGCCTCGCTGCGCGCCGCCTGGGATTTGGGGCCGGCCGAGCTGACCTCGATCACCGCCTATGAAACCACGGCCGGTTTCAGCAAGGGCGACACCGATGGCGGCGCGGCCGCGAACTTCCCGTTCAATGGCCAGCCCAACGGCTATGGCTTGAGCCAGGGGCAGGTCCGGGGTCTCGACCAGTGGACGCAGGAAGTCCGCCTGGCCTCGACCGGGACCGGCGCGTTCAAGTGGCAGGTCGGCGGCATCTATTTCGACAGCCGCGACGTCACCGACTTCTATCAGCGCCGCTTCTTCCTGCTGCCCGCCTATAATCCGGCGGCACCGGGCAACCCGAACACCAACAACCCGGACAACTGGGTCCGCCTGCACAACGTCAACACCTCATGGGGCGTGTTCGGGCAGGTCAGCTATCAGGCGACCGACCGCCTGACCCTGACCGCCGGTGGCCGGATCAGCGAGGACACCAAGCGCACCCAGCTGCTCAAGGCGCCGGGTCGTCCGGATAACGGCGTGCGCTATCTCGGTCGCCGTGACGTGCGCCTGTCGGACACCCAGCCCAGCTGGGATCTGTCGGCCATGTATGAGGTCAATCCGAACCTGAACGTCTATGTCCGCGCGGCACAGGGCTTCCGTGGCCCGACCATCCAGGGTCGCTCGGCGGTATTCAATTCGGACTTCACCACCGCGAACTCGGAAACCAACCTGTCGTTCGAGACCGGTTTCAAGTCGAAGCTGTTCGACAATACGCTGCGCCTGAACGCCGCCGCCTTTGCCTACCGCGTGAAGGGCATCCAGCTGAACGGCAATGACTCGGACGGCAATGGCGTCCTGTTCAACGCCGACAAGGCGGTCGCCTACGGCATGGAAGCCGATGCGCAATGGTTGCCGGTGCGCAACCTGGCGCTGTCAGCGGGTGTCAGCCTGCTGCACTCGGAAATCCGCGACAAGCGCGTGTTCGCCCAGACCTGCGGTCTGAACGGCGTGCAGGTCTGCACCGTGCTCGACCCATATGTCACCCGCACGGTGTTCGGCGCCCCCGCCTTCTTCGCGCAGATCGACGGCAACCCGCTGCCCAACGCGCCCGAGTATAACGTCAATCTGGCGGCCAAGTATGACATGCCGCTGGCGGATGGCGGCAAGGCGTTCATCGCGACCGACTGGAACCTGCAAGGGTACACGAACTTCGTCCTGTACCGGACCAAGGAGTTCACCTCGAACGGCAATTTCGAGGGCGGCCTGAGCATCGGCTATTCCGCGCCGAACGACGACTGGAGCCTGTCGGTCTTCGCCCGCAACATCACGAACGAGAAGAACCTCAAGGGCGTGATCGAGAATTATATGGCGGCCGTGTTCAACGAACCGCGCATCATCGGCGTGTCGTTCACCGGCAAGTATCGCTGATCGCCTCGATCATGTGATGGGAAAGGCCCGCCCCTCAGGCCGAGGGGCGGGCTTTTTCATGTGTGGCATGAGCCCAGCCGCCGGGTCCGGGCGTGCGCTTCGACTTCGCTCAGCGTGAACGGATGCTGGGCCTTGATCCCCCTCCGTTCAGCCTGAGCGAAGTCTAAGGCCACGCCCGTCACCCGCCACGTGCATTCCTACCCCTCGCCCGTGCATGGCGTTCGGCATGGGCGAGCAGCATATCCAGGTCCTCGCGCGCGATGTCGAAGCTCTCGTGCATATTCTCCAGCGCAGCGTCGATATCCTCCGGCCGGATGCGCGAGGCGTCGCCGACTGGCGGGGCGAGCGCGGGTTCGTGCGGATAGCTTCGCCCCGTCGCGCGGTGGAAGAACATGCCGAGCGCCACCAGCGCGATCGAGTTGATCGCGACCGGCGCAAAGGCGAAGGAAAAGCCCGCCGCATGAATACCCTGGCTCCCGATCACGGCGGTCAGCGCCGCCGCGCCGCCCGGCGGATGCAGGCAGCGCGCCAGCGACATGACCAGGATCGCACCCCCGACCGCGCATCCGGCTGCCAAGGGCAGCGACGGGATCGCCTGAAACATCGCTACCCCGACCAGCGTCGACAGGACATTGCCCCCGACCACCGACCAAGGCTGGGCCAGCGGACTGGCGGGCACGGCGAAGACGAGCACCGCCGAGGCCCCCAAGGGCGCGACGATGATCGGCAGGTCGGGACCGAGCGGCGGCAGGCCGCCACAGACAATGATGGTCAGCGCGATCCCGATGACCGCCCCGACACAGGCGAGCAGACGGCCGGACAGGGTTGCTCCGGCGAGCAAGGGTTGGAAAAAGCGCATGAAATCTTCGGCTGCTTCGGATGGAAAGGTTCGGGATTAGCCGCGGACCGCACGCCTGGCCACCGTCAACAACGTAATGCGATACCCGCGAAACTTGGCGCGAAGCCCCTCCTCCCGGCGGGGGGGTTCAGGTCGGTCATGCCCCCGGCATGACCTAAACGATGTGGGGCATCGCTTACCTGAAACTGGGTTTGGGGTGGGGGCTGAGCCGCAAGCGATGGTCTCGGTGAGCCACATTACCCTCCCCCATCCCCTCCGTTTACGGGAGGGGAGCGGACGGTCGTGAGGTCCGGGCGTCTCAGACCTCGGCCAGGAACACCACGCCCGGAATGGCGATGCTCCGGCCGATTGCGGTCAGGTGGCCGTCCCGACCGATACGGAAGGCGTCGACCGTGCCCGAACGCTCGTTCGCCACCAGCATCTCCCCCCGCCCCTCGCGCAGCAGGAAGAAGCGGGGCCAGTTTCCGCCGGTCGGGACGTGCTGCACCAGCTGGGGCTCGCCCTTCGCATCCAGCGCGAAGACCGTGATGCTGTTCGCGCCGCGATTGGAGACATAGAGCGTCCGCCCCGCCCGATCGATCGCGATATGCGCGGCATAGGACGGCCCCTTCATGCCCTCGGGGAGCAGCGCGTGCTCGCCTGCGTCACGAAAACGCCCATCGGGCAGTGTGTCGAGGACGAACAGCTTCGGCGTCAACTCACAGGCGAGATAGGCGCGCGGCAGGGTCGGATGGCGGACCATGTGGCGTGGGCCTGCCCCGGCTGGCGCGGACCATGCGACCACCGGCTCGGCCAGTGTGCGTGCGACGGGGTCGAAGCGATAGGCGAAGATCGCATCCGTCCCCAGATCGATCGCATGCAGCCAGCGCCGGTCGGGGCTGAACCCCACCCAATGCGCGTGCGGCCCGGCCTGACGCTCGGTGTCGGGGCCGTGACCGTTGTGCTGGAAGACCTGGGCCGGGCCGGTCGCGCCGGTTCGACGGTCGAGCCGATAGAAGGCGACCGAGCCGCTGGAATAATTGGCGACGGCGAGGCAGGCCGAAGCCCGGTCGATCGCGACATGACACGGGTCCGCGCCGCCGGTCGAAGCACCGCCCCGCGCGGTCCAGTCCGGGCCATAGCCGCTCACGCGGCCATCCGCCTGTTCGCGCAGCAGATAGAAGGTGCCGTCCGGCCCGCCGCCCACGCCGTATGAGGCGTTGACGATCCCCGACACCGGCTGTCCGACGCGCCCATCGACGATCGGATAGAGCCCCTTGCCACCCTCATTGGCATAGGTGCCCGCGATCAGCCGGTCGCGCCCCGGCACCCGGGCCACGGCCGGGACAGCCGCGCCCAGCCCCATCACCGCTGCGCCAACCACCACCTCGCGCCGTGTCGTCGTCATGCCCATTCCTTTCAAGAGCGGCGTTGAACGGCAAAGGGGGCGGGAAGGCAATGACCTTCCCGCCCCCTCCGGGCTCACGATGCGATCAAGCGATCAGATCGCGACCACGCCGCCGTCATTCTTGGTGATGACGATGGTGGCCGAGCGCGGGCGGATGGTCGCCGAGGCCGAACCACCCTGGCTGTCCGGCCAGTTGCTGGTCGGCGCGGACGGGGTGCTGGCGTCCTCGCCCGGATGCTGGATGTTGACGAACACCGAGGTGCCGTCCGGCGTCGAGTGGATGCCGGTGATCTCGCACTGCTTCGGGCCGACCAGGAAGCGCTTCAGCGTCACGCCGGGCGCCTTGCCGATCCGCGTGGTGACGGTCGCGCTCGATCCGCCCGCGCTGCTCGTCACCGAGCGGGTGCCGCCATCGCCGACCCGGCCGGGGATCGCGGCCAGCATCATGCAGTTGGTGACGTCGGTGAAGGCGCCGTCATCGGTCTGGATCCACATCACCGGCGTCGCTTGCCCGGCGACATTGCTCGGCAGGCTGAACCACAGGCCGTCGGGCGACGAGAAGTCGTTGGTCGCATCCAGCCCCGACAGGTTGATGTTGGTCGGATCCAGGTCCGCCCCCGCACCGAAGGCATAGACGTCCCAGGTGAAGCTGGTCGCCTCGGTCGTGTCGTTGGTCTCGCGGATACGGATGATATGGCCGTTGCGGTTGCCGACCGAAGTCGAGGGCGCATCGACATAGGAACGCGGGTTGGCCGCATCGACGCCGGTCTGATTGCCCGAGGCCACCGGCTTGCGCGAGGCGTTGTTGGTCAGCGTGCAATACATCTCGCCGGTCGCCGGATTGACGGCGGTCCATTCCGGCCGGTCCATTTTGGTGGCGCCCAGCACGTCGGCGGCCAGACGGGTGTTGATCAGGACATCGGCCTGATCCGCGAAGGGATAGACGCTGTTCGAGGCGTTCAGCCCGTTCTGACCGAAGACCAGCGGCATCCACTGGCCGGTGCCGTCCGCGTTGAATTTCGCGACATAGAGCGTGCCGTTGTCCAGATACTTGTCACCGACCGCCAGGCGATCGCTGGCGCTGGCATCCGAGGCATTCCACGGCGTCGTCGAGACGAACTTGTAGATATATTCGTTCTGCGCGTCGTCGCCCATGTAGAAGGCGGGGCGGACGCCCGCGATCATCCGGCCGCTCTGGCAGCCTTCGTGATTCATGCGGCCCAGCGCGGTGCGCTTGCGCGGGGTCGAATTCGGGTTGAACGGATCGATCTCGACCACCCAGCCGAACTGGAACGGCTCGTGCCGGAAGTCGGCGGTGCCATCGGCGGCCAGCGCGGCATTGGCGGTCGCGTTCCAACGGCGGAAGACGGTGCTCGACGCATCCGACGGCGTGACCGTGGTCCAGCCATAATTGCCCGAGCGCCCCTCGCTGATGCCATAGCGGGCCAGCGAGACATTCTGCCTGGCCGTGGTCGCGGTGCGGACCGCTGCGTCACCGGCGGTGCGGCGGAAATAACCCGCCCAATTCTCTTCGTTGGTCAGGTACGTGTTCCACGCCATCGTGCCGTTGGCGCAGTTGTTGATCGTGCCGCGACCCATGGTGCCGTCGGCCGAATAGGCGGTCTTCAGCCAGGCATTGCCCTTGACCGGGCCGCTGAACGCCATCGGCGTGTTGGGCGTGATGCGACGGTTCAGCGACGAGCTCTGGACATAGGTCCAGGTGCCGTTGGCGCGGGTGACCTCGACCACCGAGACGCCGTGGCACTCGATCTCCTTGATCGCCTCGGATTCGGGACGCGGGCTGGGCGTCGGACCGTTGGCGTGGAGATAGAGCTGGGTGATGTTCTCGTGATTGAGGACCAGCAGGCCGCGCGTGCTGCTGTTCGGGTCCGGATTGGCGCCGGACGAGGACAGGCCGAAATAGCTCATGCCGTCATGATGGTCGCCCGCGCGCTGTGCGAAATTGGTGTCGTTGCCGTTATTGGCATAGGCCGGGACGGCGCTGCTGATCGGATCGCCCAGGCGATAGAGCACGGTCACGCTATAGCCCGAGGGGACGGTCACGATATCGGCCAGGCTGTGCGGCACGGCGGTGAAGTCGAGCGTGATCGGCGTGACGGTGACCGTCACCGTGTTGTTGGTGACCAGACCGTCACGGCTGGTGATCTCCAGCTTGAACGCCAGCTGCGTCGCGGTCGCCACGGCGGGTGCGCGGAACGAGGCGACCAGCTGGTTGGCGTTGGTCAGCGTGACCGACGGGCCTGCCGTCTGGCTCCAGTTCACATTGGCGACCTGGCCGCTGCCGACGGTGCCGGTCAGCGTGACGGGACGGCCCGCCGCGACGCTGGCGGTGCTGCCCGCCGCCGTGGCGGTGACCGCCTGCGGATTCTCGTCGTCGCAACCGGCCAGCAGCGCGCCGCCGAACAGCGCGGTGGTCATCGCCGACACACCATGGCGCAGCGTCTGGCGGCGCGACAGGCGGGTGGCGATCAGGTCGCTCATATGCGCGTTGGCGGAGCGGTTGGTATCGATGTCGCCATCGTCATAGGCGACCATGTTGTTGATATCCGACATGGAATTTCCCCCGGTACCGCGCGGGAAGCGCTGCGGTAAGCAGGGGCGCTTTGCCGCCGAACCAAGTCATGCACGCTTCATTTCGGCGTCATGTCGGTGACCAATGCATGACTATGACATGACACGGACGTCATGCGACGGGATTGCTTGACTCGCGTCCTCGATCCTCGTAGGGGCAGCCCCGCATCCGGATGGGCTTGCCCGTTCGGATTCCGTCCAAGACAGCAGGTGCCGGGGAATATGCCCTGGCTTAATCTCCTGCCGAGACGGGGAAAAGGATTTTGCCGGTCGTGCCACTCGCTGGTCCCGTCCGGTCTGCCCCGCGTTTCTCACGCGTCGGTTGCCCATTCCCCATCGCTGGACACCCCGAGGGGTGGTTTCACCCCCCGGTCAAGCAACCGGGATGACCGTTCGCGGTCGTTCCAACCATGGAGAATGGCATGGATCGCGATCAAAAGAGCCAGGCCGTCGCCGAACTGAACCGCAACTTCAACGAGGTTGGCGTGGTGGTCATCACCCGCAACCACGGCATGACCGTCGCCCAGTCGACGGCCCTGCGCACGAAGATGCGGGAAGCCGGCGCGACCTACAAGGTCTCGAAGAACCGGCTTGCCAAGATCGCAGCCCAGGGCACCGACTATGCCGGTGTCGCTGACATGCTGACGGGTCCCGTCGGCATTGCCAGCTCGATCGATCCCGTGGCCGCCGCCAAGGTGGCCGTGGACTTCGCCAAGACGACCGACAAGTTCGAGATCGTCGGCGGATCGATGGGTGCGAACGTCCTTGATGTCGCAGGCGTGCAGGCGCTGGCGACTCTGCCCTCGCTGGACGAGCTCCGGGCGAAGCTGGTTGGTCTTATCGTCGCTCCGGCGACCAAGCTGGCCACCATCACCCAGGCTCCCGCGGCGCAGATCGCCCGCGTCCTCGCGGCTTATGCCGACAAGGACAAGGAAGCCGCCTGATCTTCGGGCGAACACGATTGAACTGACACACTCGGGCCACTTCATCCGGCCCGTATTGGAGATAAGAACATGGCAGACCTGAACGCGCTGGTTGACCAGCTGAGCGAGCTGACCGTCCTCGAGGCCGCTGAGCTCTCGAAGATGCTCGAAGAGAAATGGGGCGTCTCGGCCGCCGCTGCTGTTGCCGCGGCTCCTGCTGCTGGCGGCGCTGCTGCTCCGGCCGCTGAAGAGAAGACCGAATTTGACGTGATCCTCACCGGCGACGGTGGCAAGAAGATCAACGTCATCAAGGAAGTCCGCGCGATCACCGGCCTGGGCCTGACCGAAGCCAAGGCGCTGGTCGAAGGCGCTCCGAAGCCCGTCAAGGAAGGCATTGCCAAGGACGAGGCCGAGAAGATCAAGAAGCAGCTCGAAGAAGCCGGCGCGACCGTCGAGCTCAAGTAATCGGACTGCGAAAGGGCAACCTTTCGCACCCGTTCGCTTGGCGAGCTAAAGTTAAGGGCGGCCCCTTCGGGGGTCGCCCTTTTCTTTTGGTGCCGAACCGCAGCGCGCCTTCAACAGGATGGCGGATCGATCGCCAGCACGAGGCGACGTCCGGCATTGGCCGAAATCGGCGGCGCGCGGCGAACGATGCGCGGTGGGTCCAGCAGATCGCGGCCCTTCCATATGGCGACCGCGCCTGTCGGCACCTCCCAAATGGCATCCCGTCCATCCGCGCAGCACCATTGCTCTCCGGCACCGACATAGGTGCATGACAGACGCAGAGTGCCGCAATCCGCACCGAAGCACGTATCCGAACCGGCACCGACCACTCCCAGTCCGACCTGCAATCGATCCTCCCCGGTCAGCGCCGCATGACGCCGGACGAGCAGATCGATATCCTCCGCCAGTGGGGCCAGCACCGTTTGCGGATATCCCGCCCCGCGCAAGGCCGCCTCCAGCGAGTGACCGGCTTCGACCGTGACGGAAAGATCCTCGATGGTGGCCAGGTCGAGCTTCGCGAGAAGCGATCGAAGCGGTTCGGGAACGCCGCGCCACCAGATCGCCAGCGCAGTCTGCGGGCGGGCGATCCGATCGAGCCAGAGACGGTCACCGCTGATCGTCAGAACATGGTCGATTCGCGTGGGTGCCATTCTTGCAAAGAACCTCGGCGACGGTCTGACGCGGGGATGCGACGCGCCGTATCGCACCCCCATGGGTCGCCTTCAGGATCAGGGCTGATAGGGAAGCGACGACTGATGCAGGATGATCCGCACCTTGCCGTCCGAGCATTGCTTGAACACGAAGCTCTTGTTCACGAAGATATGACTATCATCACCGCCGATGAAATGGACGTTGCATTGCACGATCGCCAGATCGCCATGGAGGATATAGTCCAGCTTGTTATACCACACCTTCACCCAAGGCTTGAGCTTGAAACCCTTGTCGTCGGGAAACTCGTCATTCCCGCCGACGAAATAGGATAAAGCACCTTCCTTGGTGGGTCGGAAGGTCTGCGCGCCATAGGTCAGCGTCGGTTTGAAGAGGACTTGCCCCCTGTCGTAATCGTAATTGTCGGTCAGTACCTGGGTCGCAAAGGCCTGGACATCACCGCCCTCGGCATGGACCTGGCCGACCGCCACCACATTGTCGCACCAGGTCTGAAGCGCCTTGTGCACCATGTCGTCCGTAAACATTCTGCCTTCCTTTCCTGTCCGCCAAAGACGCCTCGGGCTTTGCGGCGCGAGCGCAAGGCCGGCGACACGCAGGACAGGATATAATAGACATGTTATTACATCACATATATCCTCTGTAATGAATCTTTGCTGCGTACGTCACGCGCCGGATGTACCCCCAAGCCGTGCCCAGGGCCGAGCCCGTCGCACATCCAGCCCACAGACGTCGCGTAGCCCGTGCCGTCGCGCATAGGCCGCCACCCGTGCATCATAATCCGCCGCCAGTGGATCACCGAAGCGCCAGTCGGGCGGATTGAAGGTCGAGAAGCCATTGATCGTCGGCACCCGCCACAGCTCGGCCAGGAACATGCCGTCGACATTGTGCGGATAGAGCTTGTGCAGTTCCTCGCTGATATAGAGCGGCTCGGTCACCCGCGACGCGGTGACGTAGAATACGCGGCAGTCGCGCGGCGGCCGCGGGATCGCGGACAGGGCGGCACGATGCACGGCACGGCTGAGCTGGGCGGGCGTCTCGGCGCTGAGATTCTCGGCGACCAGCAATGCGACGATCGCCGCCGCCCAGGCCGGGCGCTCCGCCCGCAACCGCGCCGCCTGCGCCCGCCAGCCCGCTACGATGATGAGCAGGAACGGCAGCGCCAGCCACAGCTGATAGCGGGAGACGGTGCGCAACCCCTTGGCACCCGGCACCAGCTCGAACACGAGCAGCCAAGGCGAGGCGTACCAGAATTGCAGGGTCAGGACCCAGGCGACCATCATGGCCAGGGTGAAAGCGCGCAACGTCACCGGCGCCTCGGTCTGGCCCACCCGTTTCCGTACGACGATCCGCCAGGCCGCGACCAGCAACAGCGCGACCATCAGCAGCGGAAACCCCGCCTCATGCTCGCCACCCAGCACCCGGCGCGGCAGGTCGGGATCGTCGGGCAGCAGCTGATGGACCAGCGCATGAAGCGGCGCGAACAGCCAGCCCCATATATAATTGCCCGGGCCCACATTCACCATGTCGATGACCGGGGTGACGAGATAGCCGAGCATGTCCTCCAGCCCCTCGCCCCCCGTCTCGCGCATCTTGGGCAGATAGACGATCAGGAAGGGCAGGATCAGGACGGCAAAGGCCGCGAAGCCGACCGTGATCGTCCCGGCATGACGGCGAATCAGCGCAAAGGCAGCGGCGGGGCGTGCCTGCCCGGTCATCACGCCCCAGCACAGCAGGAACAGGCAGGCCGAAAAGATGGTGAACCAGGCCATATAGTAAGAGGTCATCAGCCACGCCGCCATCAGCGCGGCCAGGCCCACCGCCCGCACCCGCGCCGCACCGTGCCGCCCCGCGCCTTCCGCCCGGACGCAAGCCATCGCCAGCATCATCGCAAGGGGTAGCAGCGCGACACTCTGCAACTGGGCATGGACCGCCTGCAGATGGATGTTGCTGGCGATCGTCCAGAGCAGCGCGACCAGGACAGCCGCCCCCCGCCCCCAGCGCAGGGTGCGCGCGACCAAGGCATAGGCGGCAAAGAAGCCGATCGTCTTGAAGGTCAGGATGTTCAGCGTGTCGGCGTGAAAGGGGTCGGCGACCAGCCGCCACAGGCTGTAGACGATGCCATAGAGGAAATAGCCGTCATTATAGCCCAGCGTGCCGCCATAAGGGTGGAAGTAGAAGCCGCTGTTCCATGACGACACCCCCGACCAGACATTGCGCCAATGTTCGAGGATGGTCATCTCGATCAGCGCATCGCCGCGCTCGCCGAACCCCAGGTCGAAGCCGCTGGCGATCGGCACACGGAAAAAGATCAGCATCGCCAGCAGATAGGCCAGTGCAATGACGAAAACGTCATGCCAGGCAATCTTGCGACGACGGCGAATGGGGGCTGGACTCATGACGCCCGCCTATGTCGCCGATACGATTCTGTCGAGCAGGGATAAGTTCACCGTGCTGGTGTATAATCTCATTTCGCCAGACAAACGAATATGTTGAATCCGCCAAAAATCTAACGAACCGCCGCCCTATCCCAATATTGGACAGTGACTCATCGCTGCTTCAATTCGAGACTCATGGGACTGTTCGGCACCGTCACCCTTCAGCAACTATGATTGCAAGCGTCGTGAACACACCATAGCCCTCGCCCCGTCATACGGCCCACAGGGGGGTCAGGGGAGAAACGATCATGACGGACTTTACGGTTTCCAGAAACTGGTATGCCCCGCTTTTCGTCTATGGTGGCGAAACGGACACCGTCAGCGCGCGGGGCAGGCTCACGCCGGTGACCTCCACGGCCGTGTATTTCAAGCTGATCGGTTCGTCGAACGACGCGACGCTGAACAACAGGGGCGAGATTGTGGCGCGCGACGTGGCGATCGACACCTTCTGGTCCCCCGCCCTCAGCTTCCTGACCAGCGCCGACCAGAATATCGTGGTCTGCAATTCCGGTACGATCACGGCCGGGGATGACATCTTCCGGGTCCGCACCACGCTGAAGGGCGGCTCGGCGACGGTCGACAATTGCGGTACGATGAGCACCACCGGTGGTCGCGGCGTGAACATCCAGGAATATTGCGACCTGTCCCAATTCACGCTGACCAATGCACAGGACGGCGTCATCAAGAGCCAGGGCGACACCATCCGCCTGACCTCCGCGAACAGCGGCACCATTTTCACCGGCGTGATCGCGATCACCAACAATGGTCGGCTTGAAACAACCGGCACCGGTGGCCGGAACGGTCAGGCGATCGATCTGGGCGATGTGCGCGTCACCGAAGCGGGCCATGTTCAGATCACCAACGGCAAGACCGGCGTGATCCAGTCCGCCGACGCCGATGCCATCCGCACCAGCGCCTATACGCAGATCGCCAATTCCGGTGTGATCGAAGCACGCAACGGCACCAGCGGCTCCTCGGGCAATGACGGCATCGATGCCCAGTCCAATATCGGCGTGACGGTGGACAATTATGCGGGCGGCACGATCATCGGCGCGCGTCATGGCATCACCGGCACGCAGTCGGTCGGCATCACCAATGACGGCACGATCCTGGGCAAGCAGGGCTCGGGCATCAATCTGGACACCGCGTCCTCGACCGTCACCAAGATCGTCAATACCGCCCATGGCGTGATTACGGGCACGGCAACCGCCACCAAGGACGGCGACGGGATCGACGTCGACGGCCTGATCGACCTGACCAATGCAGGCACGATCCAGGCGGTGGGCAAATATCTGGGCGGCGACGGCTTCAACGAAGCGCTGGCGATCGGCGGCGGCACCGTCGTCAGCAGCGGCCAGATCGTCAGCGAGCAACGCGCGATCACCGTCAACAATGGCCATGGCGGCGCGGCCTTCGCGGCGCTGGCCCTGACCAACGAAGCCGGTGGATCGATCGTTGCGGGTAATGGCGCAGCGGCGATCACCATCATCGGCGACAAGGCCGACACGATCACCAACAAGGGCAGCATCGTCGGCAACGTCTCGACCGACGCGGGCAATGACGTGCTGAACAACGCCGGATCGATCAAGGGCGATGTCAGCCTGGGGGCCGGTGACGACATTGCGAACTGGACCGGCGACCTGACCAACGTCCAGCGCGTCGATGGCGGCGCGGGCACGGATGCGCTGAACTTCGATGTGGTGATGAGCGGCACGGTGAAGGCCAGCTTCGTCAATTTCGAAACCGCGTCGGGTCAGATCCTGGGCCAGGGAGGCAATGACGTCATCGACCTGTCAAGCCTGAAGGCCACCGGATCGCTGAAGCTGGCGGGTGGCGACGGCAACGACATCATCCTGGGCGGCACCACTGACGACCTGCTGATCGGCGGGCGCGGCAACGACGTGCTCAACGGCGGCGCGGGCAAGAACGTGCTGATCGGTGGCGAAGGCGCCGACACCTTCATCCTGTCGACCATCAAGCCGGACGGCGGGCACGATCAGATCAAGGATTTCGAGACCGGCATCGATACGCTGCAGATCGACACCAAGGTCTTCACCGCGCTGGCCCAATATGGCCTGGGCCGCCTGGACTTCAGCGAGCTGACCTTCGGGGCCGCCGCGATGACGGCGGACCAGCATCTGATCTACAACGCCAAGAAGGGCCATCTGCTGTACGATCCCGATGGCGTCGGCGGCCAGGAAGCCTTCGTGATTCTCGCGGCGCTGTCCAACCATGTCGATCTTGCGGCGAGCGACATCGTCCTGATCTGATCGGGACGGCCATCGTCCAAGGACGGAAAGGCGGGTCGGAAACGGCCCGCCTTTTTCGCCTAGGGTGCCGGTTCGCATGGCTGCCCGGTGCGAAGAGTTCCTCCCCTGCAAGGGGAGGTGGCAGCGCGAAGCGCTGACGGAGGGGTGTCCCGCTGTCGATAGGGTTACACCCCTCCACCAGCTTCGCTGGTCCCCCTCCCCTTGCAGGGGAGGAATGAGACGACCTGCGTGTGGGCGTCAAAACACACGTCACACTATCCCGGAAGGCTGGGATTCAGTCCGGGAAGCGTGGGTGATTTCTTCCAGCCGTCTTGCAACTGGGCCTCGGCCTTCGCCGGGTATGAGCAGATGGGGGGGCGGAAAAGGCGTTCTCGCAAGTTCGTGAAAGGCCATGGCGCTCCCTGCGACCGTGCCAATTTCCCCAGCAAGCGGCACCTCGCCGCCCATAGCAAAACCGCCCCGACCGGGAGCGGTCGAGGCGGCTGTCATTTCCTCAAATCTCAGGTCTTACCGTCGTTGGCTTACTCCGCCGCCTCGACCGCTCCGTTGGCATCCGGCTGGCTGTACACCCGGTCGAGATAGTGGTTGGCGATGATGTAATGCGCTCGAACCGCAGCGGGGTGGGTCGCCTTCTGGGCCAGTTCGAGTTCGGTTTCGGCACGCTGATAGAAATAGTCTTCGTCAATCTCAGGCGACGTCATTTCAGGTCTCCAGGGTCCCGGCGATGCACCAATAACCCGCGCATCTCCGGGATCTTCTCCAACATTCGTATATGGTTGGGAGGGCCTTTCGGTTCCTGCATCCGGCCTCACGCGCCCTCCATTCGGCGCAAAACCGTCGTTTTTCCTGTTACAAATTATGGCCGGGAACCGGGGGCCTGCTTCAAATTACATATCCATGTCACTGGCGGTAAAAAGCCGCCGCCCGGTTGCCCGGACGGCGGCCCTTTGTTTCCAATCCGTTAGTCCGATCAGTCGTTCAGATACTCACCGGCATCGGCGTCCGTGCCGTGGCCCGAGGGGGCAACCTCGGCCAGCGGATCGTTGCCCGTGCCGACGTCTTCCCGCGGCGAGCGGGCGTTTTCCGCCGCCCGCTGCTCGGCCGCGCTGACCGGCGCGACGATCGCCTCGGCCAGCTTGCGCTGCTGCGCCCGGAGCGCGGCGTCGCGGCTGGAAGCCGCCACGCGCAGGCGGTTCATGCCCGCACCGGTACCCGCCGGGATCAGGCGGCCGACGATGACGTTTTCCTTCAGGCCCATCAGCGTGTCCTGCTTGCCCTGGACCGCCGCCTCGGTGAGGACGCGGGTGGTCTCCTGGAACGACGCCGCCGAGATGAAGCTGCGGGTCTGCAGGCTCGCCTTGGTGATGCCGAGCAGGACGGGCTTGCCCTGTGCGCGGACCTGGTTCGCATCGAGCTTGTCGTTGATCGCGTCCATTTCCTCGCGATCGACCTGCTCGCCCTTCAGCAGCGTGGTGTCGCCGCCGTCGGTGATCTCGACCTTCTGCAGCATCTGACGAACGATCGTCTCGATGTGCTTGTCGTTGATCTTCACGCCCTGGAGTCGATAGACTTCCTGGATTTCGCTGACCAGATATTCGGCCAGCGGCTCCACGCCCATCGTTTCCAGAATGTCGTGCGGATCGGGCGAGCCGCCGATCAGGTTGTCGCCACGCTTGACGTAGTCGCCTTCCTGAACGTCGATCACCTTCGACTTGGGCACCAGATACTCGACGACCTCGCCGCCATCCTCGGGCTGGATGCCGATCTTGCGCTTCGCCTTGTAATCCTTGCCGAACACGACACGGCCCGAGACCTTGGCGATGATCGCCGAGTCCTTGGGAACGCGTGCTTCGAACAGCTCGGCAACGCGCGGCAGACCGCCGGTGATGTCGCGGGTCTTGGCCGACTCGCGGGCGACACGCGCCAGAACGTCACCGCCCTGCACCTGCGCCCCGTCCTCGACCGAAAGCGTCGCACCCGGTGCCAGCATGTAGCGACCGGCCTCGCCCGAATTGTCGTCGAGCAGGGTCATGCGCGGACGCAGATCCTCCTTCGACTTGGTCGAGGCGCGATATTCGGTGACGACGCGCTGGGCGATACCCGTGGCTTCGTCGACCTGCTCGGTCAGGGTCTTGCCCTCGATGAGGTCCTGGAACTTCACCGTACCGGGGTTTTCCGTGATCACCGGCATGGTGAACGGATCCCACTCTGCCATGCGGTCGCCCTTCGACACGATGTGACCATCGTCGAACAGGACGTACGCACCGTAGGGGATACGATCGACCGAGAGCTCGCGGCCGTCCATGTCGACGATCGCGATCTCACCCGAACGGCTGAGAACCACGCGGCGGCCACGCTGGTCGGTGATCAGGCGCAGGTCGCGGAACTGGACGACACCGTCCACCGCCGCTTCCAGGTTCGACTGCTCGTTCAGCTGCGCCGCACCACCGATGTGGAAGGTACGCATGGTCAGCTGCGTGCCCGGCTCACCGATCGACTGCGCCGCGATGACGCCGACCGCTTCGCCGATGTTCACCGGCGTACCGCGGGCGAGGTCACGGCCATAGCATTTGCCGCAGACACCGACTTTCGATTCGCAGACCAGCGGGCTGCGGATCTTGACCGACTGGGTGTTCGCCGCCTCGATCCGTGCCACCATCGGCTCGTCGAGCAGGACGCCCGACGGGATGATGACTTCGCCGGTCTTGGCGTTGACGATGTCCTCGGCCGTGGTGCGGCCCAGGATACGCTCGCCGAGCGAGGCGATGGTCGAACCGCCCTGCACGATCGCCTTCATCTCGAGGGCGCGGGTCGTGCCGCAATCCTCTTCGATGATGACGCAGTCCTGGCTGACGTCGACCAGACGGCGGGTCAGGTAACCCGAGTTCGCCGTCTTCAGTGCCGTGTCGGCCAGGCCCTTACGCGCGCCGTGGGTCGAGTTGAAGTATTCAAGAACGGTCAGACCTTCCTTGAAGTTCGAGATGATCGGCGTTTCGATGATCTCGCCCGACGGCTTGGCCATCAGGCCGCGCATGCCCGCCAGCTGCTTGATCTGGGCGGGGCTACCACGCGCGCCCGAGTGGGCCATCATGTAGATCGAGTTGATCGGCTTCTCGCGGCCTTCCATCGGGCCGTCCTCATAATGCCGGACCGCCTTGATCTCGTTCATCATCGAGTTCGCGACCTGGTCGCCGCAACGGCTCCAGGCGTCGATCACCTTGTTGTACTTCTCCTGCTGCGTGATCAGGCCGTCCTGATACTGCTGCTCGAAGTCCTTCACCTGCTCGCGCGTCTCATCGACCAGACGATCCTTGTCCGGCGCGATGATCATGTCGTCCTTGCCGAACGAGATGCCGGCGCGGAACGCGTGACGGAAGCCCAGCGCCATGATCGCGTCGGCGAACAGCACGGTCTCCTTCTGGCCGGTGTGACGATAGACCTCGTCGATCACCTCGCCGACGTCCTTCTTGGTCAGGACGCGGTTGACGATGTCGAAGGGCACCTTGTGGCTCTTCGGCAGGCACTCGCCCAGCAGCATGCGACCCGGCGTGGTCTCATAGCGCTTGAGATACTGCTCGCCATTCTCATCGGTCTGCGGAACGCGGCTGATGATCTTGGTGTGCAGCGTGACGGCACCGGCGAAGAGGGCCTGGTGGACCTCCTCCATGTCCGCCAGCATCATGCCCTCGCCCGGTTCCTTCTGCTTCTCGAGCGAGAGGTAATACAGGCCCAGCACCATGTCCTGCGACGGCACGATGATCGGCTTGCCGTTGGCGGGCGACAGGATGTTGTTGGTCGACATCATCAGGACGCGCGCTTCCAGCTGCGCTTCGAGCGACAGCGGAACGTGCACGGCCATCTGGTCGCCGTCGAAGTCGGCGTTGAACGCCGAGCAGACCAGCGGGTGAAGCTGGATCGCCTTGCCCTCGATCAACACCGGTTCGAACGCCTGGATGCCCAGACGGTGAAGCGTCGGCGCGCGGTTCAGCATGACCGGGTGCTCGCGGATCACCTCGTCCAGGATGTCCCAGACTTCCTTGCGCTCCTTCTCGACCCACTTCTTGGCCTGCTTCAGGGTCATCGACAGACCCTTGGCGTCCAGACGGGCGTAGATGAACGGCTTGAACAGCTCGAGCGCCATCTTCTTCGGCAGGCCGCACTGGTGCAGCTTCAGCTCCGGGCCGGTCACGATGACCGAACGGCCCGAATAGTCGACGCGCTTACCCAGAAGGTTCTGACGGAAGCGGCCCTGCTTGCCCTTCAGCATGTCGGACAGCGACTTCAGCGGACGCTTGTTGGCGCCCGTGATCGTGCGGCCGCGACGGCCATTGTCGAACAGCGCGTCGACCGCTTCCTGCAACATGCGCTTTTCGTTGCGGACGATGATGTCCGGCGCACGCAGTTCCATCAGGCGCTTCAGGCGGTTGTTGCGGTTGATGACGCGGCGATACAGGTCGTTCAGGTCCGAGGTCGCGAAACGACCGCCGTCCAGCGGCACCAGCGGGCGCAGCTCGGGCGGGATGACCGGAATGACTTCCAGGATCATCCATTCGGGACGGTTGCCCGACTCCAGGAAGCTCTCGACGACCTTCAGGCGCTTGATGATCTTCTTGGGCTTCAGCTCCGACTTGGTCGTCGCCAGCTCTTCGAGCAGCGCGACCTTCTCGCCTTCCAGGTCGAGATTCTCGAGCATGATGCGGACCGCCTCGGCGCCGATCCCGGCGGAGAAGGCGTCCTCGCCATATTCATCCTGCGCGTCGAGCAGTTCGTCCTCGGTGAGAAGCTGATACTTCTCCAGCGGGGTCAGGCCCGGCTCGATGACGATATAGGCTTCGAAGTACAGCACGCGCTCGAGCTGCTTGAGCTGCATGTCGAGCAGCAGGCCGATGCGGCTCGGCAGCGACTTCAGGAACCAGATGTGCGCGACGGGGGCGGCCAGTTCGATATGGCCCATCCGCTCGCGGCGGACCTTCGACACAGTGACTTCGACACCGCACTTTTCGCAGACGATGCCCTTGTACTTCATGCGCTTGTACTTGCCGCACAAGCATTCGTAATCCTTGATCGGACCGAAGATGCGCGCGCAGAACAGGCCGTCACGTTCCGGCTTGAACGTGCGGTAGTTGATCGTCTCGGGCTTCTTGATCTCGCCGAACGACCAGGAACGGATCTTGTCGGGCGACGCGATACCGATCTGAATCTGGTCGAAGGTTTCCGGCTTGGCCACCGGATTGGCGAAGTTGGTCAGTTCGTTCATTTCGCTTTCCTCACAGGGAGGGAAAATTCATCGGGTGAGCGAGAAGGCGCCGGTGAGGCGGGTGGCCCCACCGGCTCCGTATCTTACTCCGCCGCCTCGGCCAGACCGTCGTCCTGGGCGTCTTCCATCGACTTGAGGTCGACGTTGAGACCCAGCGAGCGCATTTCCTTGACCAGCACGTTGAAGCTCTCCGGGATGCCCGCCTCGAAGGTATCGTCGCCCTTGACGATCGCTTCGTAGACCTTGGTGCGGCCGACCACGTCGTCCGACTTCACCGTCAGCATTTCCTGGAGCGTGTACGCCGCGCCATAAGCCTGCAGCGCCCACACTTCCATCTCACCGAAGCGCTGGCCACCGAACTGCGCCTTACCACCCAGCGGCTGCTGGGTAACGAGCGAGTACGGCCCGATCGAACGTGCGTGGATCTTGTCGTCGACCAGGTGGTGCAGCTTTAGCATGTAGATGATGCCCACGGTCACCTTGCGGTCGAACTGATCGCCGGTGCGCCCGTCGAACAGGTCCGACTGGCCCGAGGTGTGCAGACCCGCCAGCTCCAGCATCTCCGACACGTCGCTTTCGCGCGCACCGTCGAACACCGGGGTCCCCATCGGCACGCCGGTGCGGATGTTCTGGACCAGCTCGGCCACTTCCTCGTCGTCCCGGTTCTGGATGTCGTCGGCATAGTGATCGCCGTAGATTTCCACGAGCCGCGACTTCACCGCTTCCGGCACCGCGCCCGGCTTGGCGTCGGGGTTGGCTTCACGCCAATCCTCGAGCTGCGCCGCGACCTGCATACCCAGGTTGCGCGCCGCCCAGCCCAGATGCGTCTCGAAGATCTGACCGACGTTCATGCGCGACGGCACGCCCAGCGGGTTCAGCACGAGGTCGACCGGCGTACCGTCCGCGAGGAAGGGCATGTCCTCCTGCGGCAGGATGCGGCTGATGACGCCCTTGTTGCCGTGACGGCCGGCCATCTTGTCGCCCGGCTGCAGCTTGCGCTTCACCGCGACGAAGACCTTGACCATCTTGAGCACGCCCGGCGGCAGCTCGTCACCACGCTCCAGCTTGTCGCGACGGTCATGGAACTTGTCCGTGATCCGCTTGGCGGCTTCGTCATACTGCGCCTTGACCGCTTCCAGATCGCTCTGGCGCGCGTCGTCGGCGACGGCGAACTTCCACCATTCGTGACGATCGACCGATTCCAGCACCTCGGCATCGATGACGATGCCCTTCTTCACGCCCTTGGGCGCAGCGGTGGCGGTCTGGTCGAGCAGCATCTCGCGCAGGCGGCTCCAGGTCGCCCGGTTGAGGATCGTACGCTCGTCGTCGGCGTCCTTCTTCAGGCGCTCGATCTCCTCGCGCTCGATCGCCATCGCGCGCTCGTCCTTGTCGATGCCGTGACGATTGAAGACGCGCACGTCGACGATCGTACCGGCCACGCCCGGCGGCAGACGCAGCGAGGTGTCGCGCACGTCGCTGGCCTTTTCGCCGAAGATCGCGCGGAGGAGCTTTTCCTCCGGCGTCATCGGCGATTCGCCCTTCGGCGTGATCTTGCCGACCAGGATGTCGCCCGGCTCCACCTCGGCCCCGACATAGACGATGCCCGCCTCGTCGAGGTTGCGCAGCGCCTCTTCACCCACGTTCGGGATGTCGCGGGTGATGTCTTCCGGCCCGAGCTTGGTGTCGCGCGCCATGACTTCGAACTCGTCGATATGGATCGACGTGAACACGTCGTCCTTCACGATCCGCTCGGAGATGAGGATCGAGTCCTCATAGTTGTAGCCGTTCCAGGGCATGAACGCGACGAGCGCGTTGCGACCCAGCGCCAGCTCGCCGAACTCGGTCGAGGGGCCGTCGGCGATCACGTCGCCCGCCTTCACGACGTCGCCCACCTTCACCAGCGGACGCTGGTTGATGCAGGTCGACTGGTTCGAACGCTGGAACTTCATCAGCGTGTAGATGTCGACGCCCGACTTGCCCGCATCGACCTCACCGGTCGCGCGAACAACGATGCGGCTGGCATCAACCTGGTCGACGATACCGGCGCGCTTCGCCGCGATCGCCGCACCCGAGTCGCGGGCCACGGTCTCTTCCATGCCGGTGCCGACGAAAGGCGCTTCCGCCTTCACCAGCGGCACGGCCTGACGCTGCATGTTCGAGCCCATGAGCGCGCGGTTGGCGTCGTCGTTTTCCAGGAACGGAATGAGCGAGGCGGCGACCGAGACGAGCTGCTTGGGCGACACGTCCATCAGGGTGATCTGATCGGGCAGCGCCATCAGGAATTCACCCGCCTGACGCGCCGAAACCAGATCCTCGGTGAAACGGTTGTCGGCGTCCGTCGCGGCCGAAGCCTGGGCGACGGTGTGCTTCTGCTCTTCCATCGCCGACAGGTACACGACCTCGTCGGTGACGCGGCCGTCGATCACCTTGCGATACGGCGTCTCGATGAAGCCGTACTTGTTGACGCGGGCGAAGGTCGACAGCGAGTTGATCAGACCGATGTTCGGGCCTTCCGGCGTTTCGATCGGGCAAATACGGCCATAATGGGTCGGGTGAACGTCGCGGACTTCGAAGCCCGCACGCTCACGCGTCAGACCGCCCGGCCCGAGCGCCGAAACGCGACGCTTGTGCGTCACTTCGGAGAGCGGGTTGGTCTGGTCCATGAACTGCGACAGCTGCGACGAACCGAAGAACTCACGCACCGCGGCGACCGCGGGCTTGGCGTTGATCAGGTCGTTCGGCATCACGGTCGACACGTCGACCGACGACATGCGCTCCTTGACCGCACGCTCCATGCGCAGCAGGCCGACGCGATACTGGTTCTCCAGCAGCTCGCCCACCGAACGCACGCGACGGTTGCCGAGATTGTCGATATCGTCGATCTCGCCCTTGCCGTCCTTCAGGTCGACCAGCGTCTTGACGACCGCCAGAATGTCCTCGGTACGCAGCGTCGTCACCGTGTCCGGGCAGTCGAGGTCGAGGCGCATGTTCAGCTTGACGCGACCCACGGCCGACAGGTCGTAGCGATCGGGATCGAAGAACAGGCCGGCGAACAGCGACTCCGCCGTCTCCAGCGTCGGCGGCTCGCCGGGGCGCATCACGCGATAGATGTCGGACAGCGCCTGCTCGCGCTCTTCGGCCTTGTCGGCCTTCAGCGTGTTGCGGATCCACGGGCCGGTCGCGACATGGTCGATGTCGAGCAGTTCGATCGTGTCGACGCCCGCCTTGTCCAGCGCTTCGAGGTTCTCGGCGCTGATCTCGTCACCGGCTTCGACGTAGATTTCGCCGGTCTGCTCGTTGATGAGGTCATAGGCCGAATAGCGACCGAAGATTTCCTCGGTCGGGATCAGCAGCTGCGACAGGCCGTCCTTGGCCGCCTTGTTGGCGGCGCGCGGGGAAATCTTCTGACCGGCCGGGAACACGACCTCGCCCGAGCTGGCGTCGACGATGTCGAACATCGGCTTGGCACCGCGCCAGTTCTCAGCCTGGAACGGGATCTTCCAGCCGCCGTCGCCGCGAACGAAGGTCAGGCGGTTGTAGAAATAGTTGAGGATCTCTTCCGAGTTCATGCCCAGCGCATAGAGCAGCGCCGTCACCGGCAGCTTGCGCTTGCGGTCGATACGGACGTTGACGATGTCCTTGGCGTCGAACTCGAAGTCCAGCCACGAGCCGCGATACGGGATCACGCGCGCGGCGAAGAGATACTTGCCCGAGGCATGGGTCTTGCCGCGGTCATGGTCGAACAGCACGCCCGGCGAACGGTGCATCTGGCTGACGATGACGCGCTCGGTGCCATTGATGAAGAAGGTGCCGTTCTCCGTCATCAGGGGCATGTCGCCCATGTAGACGTCCTGCTCCTTGATATCGATGACCGACTTGGCTTCGGTATCGGGATCGACCTCGAACGCGGTCAGGCGCAGCGTGACGCGCATCGGCGCGGCATAGGTGATGCCCCGCTGGCGGCATTCCTCGACGTCGAACTTCGGGTCCTCGAGGACGTAATCGTCGAAGTCGAGATAGGCGGTGCCCGCGAAATCCTGGATCGGGAAGACGCTGCGCAGCGTCTTTTCCAGCCCCGAGACATGGCCCGTGGACTTGTCCGAGCGCAGGAATTGCTCGTAGCTTTCGCGCTGAACCTCGATCAGGTTCGGCATCTGCACCACTTCGTGGATGTCGCCGAACACCTTGCGGATACGCCGCTTGGCGGTGCCGCCATCGCCCTTGCGCGGGGCGGAGCCGCTGTCGATCGCCTTGGTTGCCATGGGTCTGTCTGCCTCGTCAGCCGTAAATCACTGCCCGGATGCCTCCGGGCGAGACGCAACGACAGACGCCGAAAGGCCGCTCGCAAATAACTGCGGCGGCATCCGGCGTCCGTTGAACCAGCGACCTTCCATTCGACCGACACGCTGCGCGAAGGCGCGTCATTTCCCGAAGATCGTGGTGAGTGATGGCGATATAGGCGCTGCACCCCCGGGTGTCAAACCGACGCACGCGCAGGCCAGGGCAAAGTTCCCGCTGGCGCGGGGCTTGCCACATATTGGCCGCATATGCGGTTACTATATGGGGTTGCATCCGCCGGGCCTCCGGGGCACGGCTGGTGCGGCCGGGTCTGGGACCCGGACGGCGGTTGAAGATTGTAGTTACCACGAGGAATGCATTTCATGACATCGTCCGGGCCGCGCCGCGCCGCGCGCCTTCTTGCCCTGACGCTGGTGCCGGTGCTTGCCCCGCTGCCCGCCGCTGCCGTCCCGTTCCAGACCACGTCGCAGGACAATGATGCCGCGCGCCCAGGCACCGGCGGACTGGAAAGCTTCAGCCTGAGCCCGCGCCTTTCGACGCCGCAGGCCAATCCGTCGGCCGTGCCGACCCCGCCGACGCCGCGCCTGGTCCTGCCCAGCCAGACCACGCCGCAGGCCGCCCCGGCCGCGACGCCGACGCCACGCGCCACCCCGACGCCCCGGCCTACCCCGCGCGCGACACCGACGCCGACGCCCAGCCCGACCCCGGTCGAGGTGCCCGTACCGGCGCCCTCGCCCGAGCCGCCCGCCACGCGCCTGCCCGACCGCGAGGCCCAGCCGGTCGGCGGGACCGAGCCGAGCGTGGACGGCATGACCATCGCCAACGAACAGGCCCCCGCCATCGCCGCGCCGGGCACCGTCGCCCCCGAGCAGCAGAATGACTCGGATCGCGGCCTGCCCTTCTGGCCGATGCTGATCGGCACGGGCCTCGCCGCGCTGGCCATCGGCATCTGGCTGGGTCGCCGCAGCCGTAAGGCTCCGGCGCTCCCCGCGCCCGCCCCGCGCGCCGCCGCCGATCCGGTCGAGCGGACACCTGCGCCGGTGCCCGACACGGCCCCGCGTGCCGAGCCGACGCCGCCCCCGCCCGCCGCTCCGGCGCTACCGCCCGAGCCCAGCTTCCTGGCGGTCGAGGCCCGTCCGGTGCGTGTCGGCCTCAACATGCTGTCGGCGACGATCGAGGCCGAGGTGACGGTGCATAACAGCGGCGCGACGCCGATCGGCCGGGTCGCGGTCGACCTGCGTCTGCTCAGCGCCCATGCCGGGCTCGACGGACAGCTGATCGAGCTGGCGCATCAGCCGCAGGGCCGCCCGATCGTCCCGCCCTTCGCGTTGGCACCAGGCGAAAGCCGCACCGTGCGCGGCGTCACCGCCCTGCCGCGCGAGGCGATCCATGTGATCGACGCGGCGGGCCGCCCGATGTTCGTGCCGATCCTCGCCGCCGCCGCGCATACCGACTGGGGCATGGCGCGCTGCGCCTATGCGGTCGGGCTGGAGCGCACGGATTCGAGCAAGCTGTCGCCGATCTGGCTCGACCAGCCGGGGCGGATGTACGATCAGGTGGCGGCGCGGCCGCATGTGATGCGGGGGTGATCCGGGGGTCTGAGCGTGGCCTTCGACTTCGCTCAGGCTGAACGGAGGTTGGAGACCAGTCTTACACAAACAACCGTTCAGGCTGAGCGCAGTCGAAGCCCACGCCCTGCCCCCTCCCATCACCCCGCCCGCATATCCTCGGTAATCACATGCGGCGCGGTCTCGCCGAAACTCCGGACCAGCGTCTCGAACCCCAGCCCCTCGATCCGCAGTTCGTTGAACGCAGGCGGAGTCTTGCGCGTCCGCTTGGACAGGGTGCCCGCTCCGATCATGCGGATGATCCGGCCGTCGCGGTCGATCGGCACGTCGAACGGGTCGTGGACATGGCCCGACAGCACCGCATGTGCCCCCGCCGCCGCCAGCTGGGTCAGCGCCTCGTCGCCGTTGCGGGTCTTCGCCGTGCCCTTGGTCGGCCCCTCGATCAGCGGATGATGCGCGGCGACCAGGATCAGATGATCCTTCGGCGCCTGCTCGATCAGCGCCAGTGCGCGGCGGAGCGAGCTGCGGCTCACCCGCCCCTTGGACCAGTTCCACCGCCACTGCGCGCGCGCGGTGGTCTTCAGCGGCACGACGGTCACGCCGGGCAGGTCGAGCGGCTTTTCGATCATCCGCTCGATCGCGGCGTAACGCTGATAGGGGGCGAACAGCCGCCGGAACGGGTCCCAATAATAGGGGATATCGTGATTGCCGACCTCGACCGTCACCGGCACACCTAGCGATTGCAGCCATGCGCCGCCCGCCTGGAACTCGCGCTTGGTCGCGCGCATGGTCAGGTCGCCGGTCATGATGACCGCGTGCGGCTTTTCCGCCGCGACCCGCTCGGCGAACCAGGCGAGCGCGGCGGGGTCCTCGGCACCGAAATGCACGTCGCTGACATGAAACAGACGGATCATGCCGCCCATCCTAGCCGCTGACGCCGCGTCACGGCAACTCGGCCATGGCGCGCGGCTCGTGCATCGGGCAGCCATTCACCCGGCCGCGATAGTCGGCCGAGAAACGATAGGTGTCCTTGCGCGCGCGGTTGATATTGCCCAGCGGCCGGTGCGCGGCCAGCCCGTGCCAGATGCTGTAGGACAACGCATCGTCGATCGCGTTGGTCTGACCGTCCTGCCAGCTGACCTGCGGTTCCGCGGTGAAGGTCGCGACGGTGATGTACGGGCTATCCTCCTCGCTCCACTCGGCGGTGGCGTCCTCGATCGGCATCGCGTCGAGGTCGCGGTTGAGCTGGACGCGAAGCTCCCACTCGCCGCCCTGCTCGATCATCACCTCGCGCACCACTTCGCGAAGGGCATCGGGCCGGTCGTGCGTATTCACCGTATCGCCGGTCAACTGAGTCAGCGCGGGGCTGACCGGGAACAGGCCGAACTTGGCGATATGGTCGCCATAGCGGAACGGCGTCTGACTGTAATAGGTTTCGCCCAGCGGGTGCACCTGCTTGGCCCCGCCCAGCGTCTGGAGCGTCGCGCTCTCCAGGCCAACCGTCTCCAGCGTCGCCTCGATCCCGCGCAATATGCCCGACAGCAGCTTCTTGCCGCCCTCGAACTTGTCGGTGGTGGACGCCAGCATCTTGAGGTTCTTGGCAAAGGCGTCCGCCGTCGGCGCGGTGAAGACCGACGCATTGGCCATGACGAAGTCCTGCGTCGCATCGCCCTCCGAGCCCGGCAGCCGCTCGCCCTCGACCCCGATGACCTTCAGCGCGAGCCCGCGCGGCAGGCCGATGGCGTCATCCAATATGTCGCCCGGATTGGTCGAGATGCGCGCGACCGCCTCATATTCGCCCGGCCCGGCGAAGAGCCCCTGTGCCAGTTCGGGCGGGAGGTCGTCGTGAACCTTCAGCTTGCCCCGGATGATGCCATGCGCCTTGGCATGGACGGCGCGGACGCCGTGGCCATAGTCCTTCGAGGTAGTGTCGAGGATGTGCTCGAACGACTGGTTCATCTGGTCGACGGTTTCGCCTTCCTTGGGGCTAACGTCTTCGACCTGGGGGGTGAATGCGACGGGGGTCTTCATCGGGGCTCTCCCTGTGGGTCCCCACCAACCCATGTTGGGTAATAGCGTTCCTTTGAGCCCCGGACTCAGATGGCTGGCTGCATCCAAGACGGCGCGGCGGGTGCCGCAGGGACCGGCGATCTGGATTTGCGGCGACTGCCCCCAACCCCCTCCCGCCTGCGGGAGGGGGAGCAATGAAGGCAAGAGGGATGCCCCACACCTTCCCCCTCCCCCCGCAATCCGCTAACCGGGCCGAAATGGCCTTTTATCACCCGCTCCTCTTCGCGCTCGATGCCGAACGCGCCCATGGTCTGACGGTCGCGATGCTGTCGCGTTGGGGCGCACTGGGCGCACCGATGGGGGCCGATCCGGCGCGCTATCCCCGCCTTGCGACCAAGGTGGCGGGAATCGACTTCGCCAACCCGCTGGGGCTGGCGGCCGGGGTCGACAAGAATGGCGAGGCGATCGACGGCTTTTTCGGCCTGGGCTTCGGCATGGTCGAGATCGGCACGCTGACCCCCAAGCCCCAGCCCGGCAATCCCAAGCCCCGCCTGTTCCGGCTGGTCGAGGACCAGGCGGTGGTCAACCGCTACGGGTTCAACAATGGCGGGCTGGATGCGGGACTGGCGCGCGCGAAGGCCGCGAAACGCAAGGGCGTGCTGGGCATCAATGTCGGCGCGAACAAGGACGCCGCCGACCGCATCGCCGACTACCGACACGGCGTGGCCTGCGCGGCGCCGATCGCTGACTACGTCACGATCAACATCTCCAGCCCCAACACGCCGGGCCTGCGCGACCTGCAACATGGCGCGGCACTCGCCGAACTGCTCGCCGCGTCGCGCGAAGCGGCAGGCATGGTGCCGCTGTTCCTGAAGGTCGCCCCCGATCTCGACCCCGCCCAGATCGACGAGATCGCGCGCGCCGCGATCGACAACCGGCTGGACGCGATCATCATCGGCAACACCACCATCACCCGGCCGGACGTGAAGAGCGCCAACGCCGCCGAGACCGGCGGACTGTCGGGCCGTCCGCTCGCCCCGCTCGCCCGCGCGCGGCTGACCGATTTCCGCAAGGCCACCGGGGCGGCGATGACCCTGATCGCGGCGGGCGGGATCGACTCCGGCGCAGAGGCCTATGCCCGCATCCGGGCCGGGGCCAGCCTGGTCCAGCTTTACTCCGCGCTGGTCTATGAGGGGCCGGGGCTGGCCGCCCGCATTCTGACCGATCTCGATGCGCTGCTCGCCCGCGACGGGTTCGCCAGCGTGAGCGAGGCCATCGGCGCCTGACGTTACGGCTTGGCGTAGGGAGAGCCTTGCCGCTAGGGTTGGCCGCATGAAGCACTGGCTCCTCTCCATGGCGGCGCTGACGCTGCCGTTCGCCGCGCCCGCCGAAGCACGTCAGCCCGCCAAGGCCCCTAGCAAGGCCCCTGCCGAAGGGATGGTCAGCGCAGCCGACCCCCGCGCCGCCGCCGCCGGGGTTGAGATATTGCGGGCAGGCGGCAGTGCGACCGACGCCGCCATCGCGACGATGCTGGCGCTGAACGTGGTCGAGCCGCAAAGCTCCGGCATCGGCGGCGGCAGCTATTGGGTGCGCCATGACGCGCGCGGCACCAACACCATCGACGCGCGCGAAACCGCGCCGATGGCCGCGACGCCCGACTGGTTCTACGGCCCCGATGGCCGCCCGCTCAGCCATGCCGATGCCGTCCCCGGCGGACGCAGCGTCGGCGTGCCCGGCGCATTGCGCGGCATGGCGCTGGCCCATGCGCAGGGCGGCAAGCTGCCCTGGGCGCGGCTGTTCCAGCCAGCCATCCGGCTGGCGCGCGACGGGTTCCAGCTGACCCCGCGCCTCCAGACCGCGCTGACCCGCTATGGCGGCCATGTCGATGCCGCCACCCGCGCCCGGCTGACCGGCCCGGACGGGCAGGTCCTCCCGCTCGGCAGCGTCATCCGCAATCCCGAACAGGCCGCTCTTTTGGAGCGGATCGCCAAGCTCGGTCCCGACAGCTTCTATATCGGGCCACAGGCGCAGAAGCTGGTGACGACGGTCAACACCGCGACGCGCAATCCGTCGAAGATGACGACCGGCGACCTCGCCAGCTACGCCGCAAAGCCGCGCCCGCCGCTCTGCGCCACCTATCGCGGGTACAAGGTGTGCAGCATGGGGCCGTCCTCGGGCGGCGGTTCGACGATGCTGTCGATCCTGAAGCTGCTCGAACGCTTCGACATGGCCAGGCTGGGCAAGGATTCTCCGCAAGCCTGGCATCTGTTCGCCGAAGCCTCACGGCTCGCCTATGCCGACCGCGACATGTATCTGGGCGATCCCGATTATGTCCGCGTACCGATTAAGGGCCTATTCGACCCGGCCTATATCGCCAGCCGTTCGGCCTTGATCTCGCCCGACCGCACCATGGCGTCGGTGTCGCCCGGCACGCCGCCCGGTGCCCCGCCTCGTGTCCGCGCGCCGGTCAGCGAGGTGCCCGGCACCACCGATCTCGTCACGGTCGACGCCGCCGGTAACGTCGCCGAGGTGACGACCACCGTCGAGGGCTCGTTCGGCTCGGGCCTGTCGGTCGACGGGACGATGCTGAACAACGAGCTGACCGATTTCGACATCGTGCCGGTCAAGGACGGCGATCTGGTCGCCAACCGGGTTCAGGGCGGCAAGCGCCCGCGCAGCTCGATGTCGCCGACCATCGTCTATGGTCCCGACGGCAAGGTCCGCCTGGCGGTCGGCGCGGCGGGCGGATCGACCATCATCGCGCAGGTTGCCAAGGCGATCATCGGGGTCATCGACTGGAAGCTGAGCGCGCAGGATGCGATCGCGCAAGGGCTGCTCTTCGCGCCGTACAAGGTCGCGACGGTCGAACAGGGCACCGCGTTGGAGGCGCTCGTCCCCGGCCTTCAGGCGCTGGGCGAGACGGTGGTCGTCGCGCCGATGGGGCTGAAGGCCAATGCCATCGAGCGGGTCGGCGGCCGCTGGGTCGGTGCCGCCGATCCACGCAGCGAGGGTGCGGCGATCGACGTGACCGGCCGGACGACCGCGATCCGACGCGTCGGCGACAAGCCGGGTCGTCCGGCGGAATAAGCAAACAAAGAGCCCGATCGCGCGTTACGCCGTGCGATACGGGCCGGTGGGAGAGGCACCATGCGTACGCTCGAATATTTCCCCAATCTGATCACCATGTTCTTTACGCGCGCCGCCGAAAAGGGTGACGCGCCGTTCCTCTGGCGCAAGGAATCCGGGGCCTGGCGGTCGATCAGCTGGGCCGAGGCGGCGCGCCAGGTCGCCAGCCTGTCGGCGGGGTTGAAGGCCACCGGGCTGCAACGCGGCGACCGGGTGATGCTGGTGTCGGAGAACCGCCCCGAATGGTGCATCGCCGACCTCGCCATCATGGCGGCGGGCGGCGTGACCGTGCCGACCTACACCACCAATACCGAGCGCGACCACGCGCATATCATCGAGAATTCGGGCGCGCGCGCGATCATCGTGTCGACGCAGAAGCTGGCGACGACGCTGATGCCCGCCGCGCTCCGCTCCAACCACGTCCAGACGGTGATCGGGATCGAGCCGCTGAAGCTGGGGCCGAGCCAGATCGAGTGCCGTCAATATGACGCGATGCTCTCGGAGCATCCCGCCGATCCGGTCGTAGTCGCCGCGCAAGCCGATTTCACCCGCGAGGATCTGGCCTGCATCATCTACACCTCGGGCACCGGCGGCGCGCCGCGCGGGGTGATGCAGCATCACGGCGCGATCCTGCACAATTGCGCCGGATGCAGCGCGGTGATCGCCGAGGATTTCGGCTGGGACGACGAGGTGTTCCTGTCCTTCCTCCCCCTCTCCCACGCCTATGAGCATACCGGGGGGCAGCATTTCCCCATCTCGCTGGGCGGACAGATCTATTATGCCGAGGGTCTCGACAAGCTGGCGGCCAATATCGAGGAGGTGCGCCCGACGATCATGTTCGTCGTGCCCCGCTTGTTCGAGGTGCTGCACACCCGCATCGCCAAGGCGATCGAGAAGAAGGGCGGGCTGGGCGCACGGCTGCTCGACCAGGCGCTGGTGCTGGGGGCCAAGAGCTATGACGGCCGCTTGCGGCTGATCGATCGCCCTGCGCAGCTGGCGGTCAACACGCTGTTCAAGCCCAAGATCGCCAGGAAGTTCGGCGGCCGGTTGAAGGCGATGGTGTCCGGCGGCGCGCCGCTCAACCCCGAGATCGGGCTGTTCTTCCATTCGATCGGCCTCACCCTGCTGCAAGGCTATGGCCAGACCGAGGCCGCGCCGGTCATCGCCTGCAACCGGCCCAAGGCCGGCGTGCGCATGGACACGGTCGGCCCGCCGCTCGACAAGACCGAGGTGCGGATCGCCGAGGATGGCGAGATATTGGTGCGCGGCGAACTGGTCATGCACGGATACTGGCGCAACCCGACCGAGACGGACCGCGTGCTCAAGGACGGCTGGCTCCACACGGGCGACATCGGCGAGATCGATGCGGCGGGCCGCCTGCGCATCACCGACCGCAAGAAGGACCTGATCATCAACGACAAGGGCGAGAATGTCGCCCCCCAGAAGGTCGAGGGGATGCTGACCCTGCAGCCCGAGATCGGCCAGGCGATGATCGCGGGCGACCGGCGGCCCTATATGGTCGCGCTGATCGTGCCCGATGCCGAATGGACCGCCGAATGGTGCGCCAAGTCGGGCACCGGCTGCAACCGCGCCGCGCTGGACGACGATCTCGATTTCCGGGGCGCGATTTCGGCCGCGATCGACCGGGTGAACCGCGACCTGTCGGTGGCCGAGCGCATCCGCCGCTTCATCATCGCCGACGAACCCTTCGCGATCGAAAACGAGCAGCTGACCCCGTCGCTGAAGATCCGCCGTCACGTCCTGCGCGAGGTGTATGGCGACCGTCTCGACGCGCTGTACAGGAACTGACGGAGAAAATTCCTCCCCTGCAAGGGGAGGGGGACCGTGCGCAGCATGGTGGAGGGGTGTCCCGCTATCGAGAGGGCGACACCCCTCCGTCAGGCCTTCGGCCTGCCACCTCCCCTTAACGGGGAGGAATGTGATCTTGTACGCAGTAAAAACGAATCGTTGTGTAAACACAACAAGGCATATAGCTTGCCTGTATGCACAACCGCATCGCCCTGTTCCGGAACGACCGCAACGTATCGCGGCGCGAGCTGGCGGAAGCGGTCGGAGTCAATCCGCAGACCATCGGCTATCTCGAGCGCGGCGACTATAAACCCAGCCTCGAACTGGGCCTGAAGATCGCCGCCTATTTCGACGCCCCGGTCGAGCTGATCTTCTCCCTCACCCCCTTCCCCTCGCTGACCGATGCGCTGCGTCGGGATGGAGACGCCTGATGGGCCATGACAGCCGCCGCTGGACCGGCCGCCCCGCGCCGGGCGAGAGGTCATCGGAATGCGCCAACCGCCCCTATCGGAACCGCGCCCTGCGCTGGTGGCTGGTCGGCGTGGTCGTCCTGGCGATCGGGCTGGCCGTCGTGCAGGTCTGGCAGGACGTCGGGCTCAACTTCGGAGCGCTGGTCATAGCGGGACTGAGTGCCGCCTCGGGCCGCTCGCCCTTCGCCCGCGCGAAGTATCGCGACTATGACGAGTTCGAGAAACAGGCCCTGATGCAGGCGCATCACCGTGCCTATACGACGATGATGGCACTGACGCTCACCGCCATGGGATGGTGCGCGTTCGCCAGCCATTATGGCTGGCCGATACCCCGGCAGTTTTCAGACTGGGCGACATGGGCGGCGGCTCTGCTGGTGATCGGCACGAACTTGCCCGTTCTGCTCGCCGAGTTCGCTATCCCCTTTCCCGATCAAGAGGATGCCGCATGACCGGCTATCGCGACGGCTATGATTTCCGCAAATGGTATGCCGCCAGCTTGAAAGAGCGGCCGCGTCGCTATTGGGTCCGCTGGGCGCTGGCAGGAGCAGTGGTGGTTGCGCTCACAGCGGCAATGCTCTCCGGAGCGGACGGTCATCCTCCTCTGTTCGTCTCGTTCCTGCCCGGATTCTTTATCGGCTTTTCGCCTTTCGCCCGAGACGGCTGGGCGGCCGACCAGGGGCGGGGTGTGTATGACGAGTTCGAACAGGCGGCACTTCTACGCGCCACCGCCCGCGCCTTCGCCACCTATATCGGACTCATCGCCCTACTCGTCAGCTGGATGGTCACCGCCCCCGGCCTGGGCTGGCCGGTGCCGGTCCTGCCAATGCAATGGACTGGTTGGCTCGTCACGCTTCTGGTCATCGGCATCAGCCTGCCTGCGACCTTCGCCGAGTTCATGGTCCCGATGCCCGAGCCTGAGGACGAGACGCTGTGACGAATGAAGAGGCTTGAGCAATAAGACCGCCGGGCGGGCCACCATGGTGGAGGCCCGCCCCTCCACCATGTTTCGCATGGTCCCCCTCCCCATCTGACGATGGGGAGGAATTCACGTCACGCCGGGGTCAGCAGGCCTTCCTTCGCGATCTTGTCGCGCCATACCAGCGGGGCCAGGGTGTGGACGTTCTGGCCTTCGGAATCGACCGCGACGGTGACGGGGAAGTTCTCCACGTCGAATTCGTAGATCGCCTCCATGCCCAGATCCTCGAAGCCGACGACCTTGGATCCCTTGATCGCGCGGGCGACGAGGTACGCCGCGCCGCCGACCGCCATCAGATAGGCGGACTGGTATTCGCGGATCGCGTCGGTGGCGGCCGGGCCGCGCTCGGCCTTGCCGACCATCGCCAGCAGGCCCTGGTCGAGCATCATGCGGGTGAACTTGTCCATGCGGGTCGCGGTCGTCGGGCCCGCCGGGCCGACCACTTCCTCACCGACCGGATCTACGGGTCCGACATAATAGATCACCCGGCCCTTGAACTCGACCGGCAGTTCCTCGCCGCGATCGAGCATGTCCTTGATCCGCTTGTGTGCGGCGTCGCGCCCCGTCAGCATCTTGCCGTTCAAGAGCAGCCGGTCGCCATGCTTCCAGCTCTTCACCTCTTCCGGCGTCAGCGTGTTCAGGTCGACGCGCTTGGCCGCCTGAAGGTCCGGCTTCCAGTCGACCTTGGGCCATTCCTCCAGCTTGGGGGCTTCGAGATAGACCGGGCCCGAGCCGTCCAGCGTGAAATGCGCATGGCGGGTCGCGGCGCAATTGGGGATCATCGCGACGGGCTTGGACGCCGCATGGGTCGGCCAGTCCATGATCTTGACGTCGAGGATGGTGGACAGGCCGCCCAGCCCCTGTGCACCGATGCCCAGCGCATTGACCTTGTCGAACAGCTCGATGCGCAGTGCCTCGATATCGTTGCGCGGTCCACGCTCCTTGAGCTGGCCCATGTCGATCGCGCCCATCAGCGATTCCTTGGCGAGCAGCACCGCCTTTTCCGCCGTGCCGCCAATGCCGATGCCCAGCATCCCCGGCGGGCACCAGCCCGCGCCCATTTGCGGCACCATTTCCAGCACCCAGTCGACGATCGAGTCGGACGGGTTCATCATCTTGAACTTCGACTTGTTCTCCGAGCCGCCGCCCTTGGCCGCGACGTCGACGGTCACCTTGTTGCCCGGCACCATCTCGACATGGAGGACCGAGGGCGTGTTGTCCTTGGTATTGCGGCGGGTAAAGGCGGGGTCCGCGAGGATCGAGGCGCGCAGCTTGTTCTCGGGGTGGAGATAGGCGCGGCGCACGCCCTCATCGACGACCTCCTGGAGCGAACGGTCGCCCGACAGGCGGCAGTCCTGGCCCCATTTCACGAAGACCGTGACGATGCCGGTGTCCTGGCAGATCGGGCGATGCCCCTCCGCGCACATCCGGCTGTTGGTCAGGATCTGCGCGATCGCATCCTTGGCCGCCGGGCTCTTCTCGGCCTCATAGGCCTTACCCAGGGCACGGATATAATCCATCGGGTGGTAATAGCTGATGAACTGGAGCGCGTCGGCCACGCTCTCGATCAGGTCGGTGTCGCGGATCAGGGTCGTCATGCATCCGTCCTTAGCGAAAGGGGCGCGGCCGGCGCAATGGAGGGTGCCGGTTTCAAGCTATCTTAACCAGCATTAGCGCAGGGTGGCGCGACATTATTGGAAACCCGCACCCCGCATGTCGCCAGCCTCCTCCAAGACCCTGTCCTTCCTCGCCCTGATGGGGCTGGCCGAGGATAATGACGAGTTGCTGGTGTCGCTTCACCTGGGGCGTCTGAAGACGCTGTGCCGTACCTGGCCGCTGGCCGTCCTGCAGAATCTGGTGGCCGTGGCAACCATCTTGGGGGTCGATTCGCTGGGCGAGCCGTCGTCCCAACGGATCGAAAGGGCAGTGGCGGGCGGCCTGATGGTGGCGGCCACGCTGGTCTTCGGTTTCGTGCTGTGGCGCGGCGTCGCTCGGCAATGGCCCTTCTACCGGCTGAAACAATGGCTGAGCGTCATGGGCCTGCTGGTCGCGCTGGCCACCGGGCCGATGCTGCTGATCGTGGCGAATGCGCATCACGGCACCAGCGGATGGGTGGCCGTGCTGACGCTCGCCTGCACCATGTGGGCGACCGCATCGATGCTGAACGCGGTGCGCGGCGCGCTGCTGGGCTATTCCTTCGGCTTCGCGTTTCTGGCGCCGGTCACGGCGCTGGCCTGGGGCGTGTCGGTGCTGCCGGTCCTGGTAGCGGTCCTCCCGCCGCTGATCTTCCTGATCCTCAAGGCGCGCGCCGTCGGGCAGCTCGATTATGACGGCGCCCGCGACCGCGCCCAGGCCTTTGGCCAGGGGCAGCAGGCGGTGAAGATGATCGCCGAGTTCGAGGAGCATGGCACCGGCTGGTTCTGGGAAACCGATCGGCATGGGCGGCTGACCTATCTGTCGGACAAGGTCGCACGCGATCTGGCCGCCTCGGGTCTCGACAGCCGTGGGCAAGTGCTGACCGAGCTGTTCCAGATGGATCCCTCCGCACCCGGCACCGAACGGACCCTGTCCTTCCACCTGTCGTCGCGCACCGGCTTTTCCGATTACACCGTCTGCGCGGTGGCCGAGGGGGGAGCAGTGTCGGAACGCTGGTGGTCGATCTCCGGCCGACCGATCCTGGACAGTATCGGCCGGTTTCGCGGCTTTATCGGTTCGGGCTCCGACCTGACCGAGAAGCGCCGGTCGGAGGCGGAGATCACCCGCCTGGCGCTGTTCGACAGCCTGACCGGGCTGGCCAATCGCCAGCGCATGACCCTGTCGCTCGACAAGACGCTGAAACAGTCGATCCATCCCTGGCGCCCCAATGCGCTGTTCCTGATGGACCTCGACCGGTTCAAGGCGGTCAACGACACGCTGGGCCATCAGGCAGGGGACCTGTTGCTGCAACAGGTCGCGCGGCGGCTGGAGGAGGTGGTCGGCGATGTCGGGCTGGTCGGACGACTGGGCGGCGACGAGTTCCAGATCCTGCTGCCCGGCATCGATGCGCGCGACCGGCTGGCCATGCTGGCGGACCGGATCATCGCCGCGCTGTCGCGCCCCTATGACATTCTGGGCAACGAGGTCACGATCGGGTGTTCGATCGGCATCGCCATCGCGCCCTATGACGGCGAAGATTCGCAGACGCTGATCCGCAACGCCGATCTGGGCCTGTACGCGGCCAAGGGCGACGGGCGCGGCGTGCACCGCTTCTATGCCGAGGCGATGCTGGAAGGCGCGCGCAGCCGCAAGCGGATGGAGGAAGACCTGCGCATCGCCGTCGCGCAGGGGCAGTTCCGCCTGGTCTATCAGCCGGTCGTATCCACCCGCGATGCCATGATCGTCGGTTATGAAGCCCTGCTGCGCTGGCACCACCCCGAACAGGGCAACATCCCGCCGTCGCAGTTCATTCCGGTCGCCGAGGATTGCGGCCTGATCGAACAGATCGGCGAATGGGTGATGCGCACCGCCTGTGCCGAGGCGGCGGGCTGGCCGCGGGAGGCGCGCGTCGCGGTCAACGTGTCGTCGATCCAGTTCGCCAAGCCGCATCTGCCCGCGCTGGTCGCCCAGGCACTGGCGCAATCGGGCCTCGCGGCGGCGCGGCTGGAGCTGGAGATCACCGAGAGCGTCTTCCTGAACGACAATCAGGAATCGCATCGCCAGTTCGCCGCGTTGAAGGCGCTGGGCATCCGGCTGGCGCTCGACGATTTCGGCACGGGCTATTCCTCGCTCGGCTATCTGCGTCATGCGCCGTTCGACAAGATCAAGATCGATCAGTCCTTCGTGCGCGGCGCAAGCAGCCAGGGCAGCCGTAATGCCGCGATCATCCGCGCGATCGTGACCATGGCCGACACGCTGGGCATGGAGACGACCGCCGAAGGCGTCGAGATCCAGGACGAGATCGAGATGATCCGCAGCCTGGGGTGCAGCCATATCCAGGGCTTCGTCTATGGCAAGCCGATGGAGGCGCCAGACGTCCCCCAATCGATGCGCGAGCATGGCGGCCATGCCGAACCGGTCGGCCTGAAATCGCTCCGTCGCCCTCGGGTGAAGATCCTGCGCATCGCCCAGATCCTGTCGGGCGATGCGACGATCGATGTCCGCATCCGCGACCTGTCGACCACCGGCACCATGATCGAAGGGCTTCCCCCCGCCTATATCGTGGGCGGGGCGGCGGTCGGCATCCGCCTCGGCGGCGACGCCCCCGTTCGCGGCTATATCCGATGGGAGCGCGAAGGACGGGTGGGCCTGGCCTTCGCCACGCCGCTGCCCGAGGATCATCCGTGGCTGGATAAGGCACAGGACGAGGGGGACACGCGGCTTCGATCCGCCTGATCGGTACCGCCCGCACGGGCGGCGGCATCGGGGCGGGATAGGAACGCCGCGCCGCACGTTCGCGCCGTCATGACCCCGACCACTCCCAATCCGGCCCCCACCCCCGCCCCCACGCCGGAGGGCGCATCGCGCCGGATCCCCCTGCTCAGCCTGGTCTTCGGCTATGGTCCGGTACTGGTGCTGCCCCTCACCGCGCTGGCCGCCTGGGCGGGTATGCCGCTGGCCCTGCTCATCGGACAGATTTGGGGGGCGGCGATCCTGATCTTCCTGGCGGGCGTCGCGCGCGGCCTGAGTTTCTTCACGCTGGGCGGTACCCATGTCTCGCAGATGGCGACGATGATCCTGCGCTTCTCGCTGGGGCTGCTGGCCTTGATCGCAGGGCCGTCGACCGGCTTCGGATTGTTGATCCTGGGCTATGCGTCGATCGCGCTGACCGATCCCTGGCTGGCCAGTTGGGGCGGCGCGCCGGGGCATTTCGCGCGGCTGCGGCCACCCCAGATGGCGGTGGCGATTCTCGGCCTCATCGCGCTCTTCCTGCTCGTCCCGCGCTGATCCCGGCGGCCAAAAAATATTTTTAGGGTCTTGCGCTTCCCGAACCCCGCAGACATCCGTGCGTCGCGGCTTTTGGGCGGCCCGGACGCGCCCGCCATTCGTCGCAACCAACCCCCGTCCCGCGCTTTAACCTCTTGCGGTGCTGCTCGGGATTTTCCACTAAGGATTGTGGAAGAGGTCGGGAAGGGCCCCAAGCACTGGTAGGATGAGGTCATGCCGAAACGCATGGCCGGATGCGGAGAAAGCCCCGGAATCGGGGATTGTACCTCCCTTTCCATCCTGATCGCGACGCGCCTGGCGCGCGGTGCTAGGGGCTGGATGCCGACTCGAACGGAACAAGAACAAAGGAGCGGCATCGATGATGGATTTCAGGGATAGCCGGGATAGCGACATGACCACTGATATGCTCGAAAAGATGGCGGCGGATACGGCCCAGAACGCGGCGCCCGCCCCGACCCCGGCGGACACCAAGTCGGTGCGCCCGCAACCCTATCCGGTCGAGGTCGACCATGCGCGCGACGCGCTGCTGACCGACTTCGGCAAGGAAACGCTGAACGACCGCTATCTCCTGCCCGGCGAAAGCTATCAGGACCTGTTCGTGCGCGTGGCCTCGGCCTATGCCGACAATGCCGAACATGCCCAGCGGCTGTACGACTATATCTCGAAGCTGTGGTTCATGCCCGCCACGCCGGTGCTGTCGAACGGCGGCACCGGTCGCGGCCTGCCGATCAGCTGCTACCTCAATTCGGTGCCCGACAGCCTGGACGGCATAGTCACCACCTGGAACGAGAATGTCTGGCTCGCCTCGCGCGGCGGCGGCATCGGCACCTATTGGGGCCAGGTGCGTGGCATCGGCGAGCCGGTCGGCCTGAACGGCAAGACCAGCGGCATCATCCCCTTTGTCCGCGTGATGGATTCGCTGACGCTCGCCATCAGCCAGGGTTCGCTGCGTCGTGGTTCGGCGGCCTGCTATCTCGACATCTCGCACCCCGAGATCGAGGAGTTCCTGGAGATCCGCAAGCCCAGCGGCGACTTCAATCGCAAGGCGCTGAACCTCCATCACGGCGTGCTGATCCCCGACGCCTTCATGGAAGCGGTGCGCGACGGCGCCGAATGGCAGTTGAAGAGCCCGAAGACCGGCGAGGTCCGCGCGACCGTCGACGCGCGCGCGCTGTTCCAGAAGCTGGTCGAGACCCGTCTGGCAACCGGCGAGCCGTACATCGTGTTCGCCGATCATGTGAACAAGAACATGCCCAAGCACCATCGCGAGCTGGGGCTGAAGGTGTCGACGTCGAACCTGTGTTCGGAAATCACCCTGCCGACCGGCATCGACCATAAGGGCAAGGACCGCACCGCCGTCTGCTGCCTGTCATCGCTCAACCTGGAAACCTGGGACGAGTGGAAGGACGACAAGCAGTTCATCGAGGACGTGATGCGCTTCCTCGACAATGTGCTGCAGGACTATATCGAGCGGCACGAGCCGGGCATGGAGCGCGCCGCCTATTCGGCCGGTCGCGAGCGCTCGGTCGGCCTGGGCGTGATGGGCTTCCACAGCTTCCTCCAGGCGCGCGGGCTTCCCTTCGAAGGCGCGATGGCCAAGTCGTGGAACCTGCGCATGTTCAAGCACATCAACGCGCAGGTGAACCAGGCGTCGATGACCCTGGCGGTCGAGCGCGGGCCGTGCCCCGACGCGGCGGATGTCGGCGTGATGGAGCGTTTCAGCTGCAAGATGGCGATCGCGCCGACCGCGTCGATCAGCATCATCTGCGGCGGCACCAGCGCGTGCATCGAGCCGATCCCGGCGAACATCTATACCCACAAGACGCTGTCCGGGTCGTTCGCGGTCAAGAACGCCTATCTCGAGAAGATCCTGATCGCGAAGTCGAAGAATTCGGACGCGGTCTGGAACTCGATCCTCGAGCATGGCGGCTCGGTCCAGCATCTCGACTTCCTGTCGCCGGAAGAGAAGGACACGTTCAAGACCTCGTTCGAGATCGACCAGCGCTGGCTGCTCGAACTGGCGGGTGATCGGACGCCCTATATCGACCAGGCGCAGTCGCTGAACCTGTTCATCCCGGCCGATGTGGAAAAGTGGGACCTGCTGATGCTCCACTTCCGCGCCTGGGAGCTGGGCATCAAGTCGCTCTATTACCTCCGCTCGAAGTCGGTGCAGCGCGCCGGTTTCGCCGGAAGCGGCGGCGTCGAGGCGGACAACACGATCAGCGCGCCCAAGTTCGAGATCGGTGAGACGACCGATTACGACGAATGCCTGGCGTGCCAGTAACCGGGCTTTGAGAGCATAGGCCGCCCTCACCCTCCCACCCGGCTTATGCCGGGCGGGCCCCTCCCTCTCCCGAGGGGAGAGGGGTGAAACGGTCTAATCCCTCTCCCTCCGGGAGAGGGAGGGAGCCGCGTAGCGGCGGAAGGGTGAGGGCAGATGCGCCTTTACGAGAATCAACCGACTGGTACGGTTCCTCGCGCCCGCCAACTCCGCCGCGACGCGTCCGAACCCGAACGCCGTCTGCTCCGCGCGTTGCGTCAAACCTATCCGCATCTGAAATGGCGTCACCAGACGCCGCTGGGACCATTCTTCGCCGACATGCTGTGCTTTTCCGAAAAGCTGGTCATAGAGGTCGACGGCGACACTCATGCCGTCGCGGAAGGCTATGACGCGTCGCGCGAAGACTTCATGGCGCGCGAGGGGTATCGGACGGTCCGCGTGACGAACGCCGACGTGATGGAGAATCTCGAAGGCGTAATGGAACGTATCTCCTTCTCCCTGCAAGAGAAGGAAGGGGCCCGCGCGGCAACGCCGTGTGGGAAGGATGAGGGTGTCGCACTCACAAAGAAAAAGGGCGGCGTCGCATGAACGACACCACCCTCACCCTTCCGCGCCCTGACGGGCGCTCCCTCCCTCTCCCACTGGGAGAGGGAGAGTATTGCTCACTCGGCCTCTTCGAACTGGTCGACGGCGTTCTGGCCGGTGGCCGACAGGCGGACGGTGTCGCCCTCGACCTCGGCGACCAGGCCGAGCGGCAGGTAATGATGCTTGGCGCCCTGCCCGTCCTGGGTCTGCGGGCTGTCGTTCTTGGTCAGCTTGATGCGGTCGCCATCGACGTGATCGACCGTGCCGACATGGACGCCGTCCGCGCCGACGACTTCGGCATGTTCCTTGATCTGGCTGACATCGACCATCTTACGTCTCCTGTGTTGGGTTCGGGTTCGGAACGCGCAACGCTGGAAATGGTCGCATGACGGGGGCGGCGATCATGTACGGCGTTGCCGCCCTGTTAACCGGGATCGGCGCAACGCTGTTGCTGCAACTCCGCACCCCCCGGTCGGAGCAGGGCCGCTACGCCCGACTGATCGCGGGCACCATGTTCGCCATGGGCGGGATCATTCTCGCCGGTTTCGCCGCCGCTCTGCGCTCCTGGGCGAGCAGTGGCTGAACCGGCCTTCACCTATCACCTCATTTGATTTGTATCCGGAGTAACCCCGATGCCTCTCCTCCAAGCCTCCAAGCAGTATAAGCCCTTCGAATATCCCTGGGCGTTCGAGTTCTGGAAGCGCCAGCAACAGCTTCACTGGCTGCCCGAAGAGGTGCCTCTGGGCGAGGATTGCCGCGACTGGGCGCAGAAGCTGACCGATCACGAACGCAACCTGCTGACCCAGATCTTCCGCTTCTTCACCCAGGCCGACGTCGAGGTGCAGGACTGCTATCACGAGAAATACGGCCGGGTGTTCAAGCCGACCGAGGTCAAGATGATGCTGACCGCCTTCTCCAACATGGAGACGGTGCATATCGCCGCCTACAGCCATCTGCTCGACACGATCGGCATGCCCGAGAGCGAATATGGCGCCTTCCTCGAATATGCCGAGATGAAGGACAAGCATGATTACATGCAGAATTTCGGCGTCGACAGCGACGAGGACATCGCGCGTACGCTGGCCATGTTCGGCGGCTTCACCGAGGGCGTGCAGCTGTTCGCGTCCTTCGCGATGCTGATGAACTTCCCGCGCTTCAACAAGATGAAGGGCATGGGCCAGATCGTCAGCTGGTCGGTGCGCGACGAGAGCCTGCACTGCGAAGGCATCATCCGCATGTTCCACGCCTTCTGCCAGGAGCGCCAGTGCCTGACCAAGGCGGTCAAGGACGACATCGCCGATGTGTGCCAGACGACGATCCGCCTGGAGGACAATTTCATCGACCTCGCCTTTGAAATGGGCCCGGTCGAGGGGATGAAGCCCAAGGAGATCAAGAAGTATATCCGCTACATCGCCGACTGGCGCCTCAGCCAGCTGGGCCTGAAGCCGATCTACATGATCGACGAGCATCCCCTGCCCTGGCTGACCCCGCTGCTGAACGGCGTGGAGCATGCCAACTTCTTCGAAACGCGCGCCACGGAATATTCCAAGGCGGCGACGCGCGGCCAGTGGAACGACGTCTGGGACGCGTTCGACACCCGCCAAAAGGCCAAGACCGCCAAGGCGGCCAACGAGGAGCCGGGCGAAACCGGCGACATGTTCTCGGCGGCGGGCGTCGCGGCGGAGTGATCTACGAGAGGGCGGGCTTCGGTCCGCCCTTTTTTTCGTTCACGCGAAGGCGCGATGGCGCGAAGAGGTGTGGTTCGCGCAGAGGCGCGGAGGACGCAGAGATAGCCCCGAGCAAACCGCCCGCTTTCCCATCCTCCGTTCAGCCTGAGCGTAGTCGAAGGCCAAGGGTGAGCATACGCCAAAATCGACTTGGCCGGAGGCCCCTATCCATGTCCCAGAGGATAAATGAGCCGGCCGCCCGGCGGACGTTATCCCGTGGCCTTCGACTGCGCTCAGGCTGAACGGGGACTGGGACTATCGTCCTCCTGCGCTTCCTCTTCTCCGCGCCCTCCGCGCCTCTGCGCGAACCACACCTCTTCGCGCCATCGCGCCCTCGCGTCTTCGCGTGGACCTAAACTACCGCGCCCCCTTCGTCGGCGCATGGAAGTCCGCCGGTTTCCCTGCAATCCAACGCAGGAACCGCGCCATCTCGGGATGCGCTCGCAACACCGCGAAGTCCGCAAACCCCCGCGCCAGTTCCCCATTGGAAAAGGTCGCATGGATGGTGCGATGACAGATGGGATGGACCGGCACCGTCTCGCGCCCGCCTTCGCTCTTGGGAACGGGATGGTGCCATTCCACCTTCACCCCAAGCGGCCGATCGCACAGCGCGCAGGATCGCGCCGCGGGTTGCTGCTCGATCCGTTCGGCGGCGGCCACCAGCCCCGCCTTTCGCTTCACCCGTCCGACCATGCGCCCGATATGGGAAGCGTGGCCCCATAAGAAAACGGGGTCCGGCATCGCTGCCGAACCCCGTCCTTTACGCCAACTGGATCCTATAGGGATCAGAAGTGTGCGACAACACCCGCCATCGGACGGAAGGAGTGCGCGTTGTCGAAGGTCGAAACTTCCATACGCAGACGCAGACCCGAGTTGCCGGTCAGGCCGCCCAGACCGATGTCCTTCGGGCCGACTTCGGCGCCGACGCCATACACGGTCGCGTGATAGTCCCGCTTCAGGTCGCCAGCGACACCCGGAGCGAAGTTGTGGAAGTTGTTCCAGCGGTAGCCGACCTTGCCGTAGAACAGGCCGCTCTCACCGGCGCGGAAGCCCGCGCGGCCATAGGCGCCATACTGCCAGTCGATGTCACCCGACACGCCCTTGGCGACCGCGCCCTCGGCGCCGACGAACACCGGGCCCAGCGGCACGTTGAAGCCGACGATACCCTCGACCAGCGCGCCGTCCAGGTTGTAGCCCTTGGGCTGCGCGGGGATGCCGGCAACCGTCTGGCGATCGAACTGCTCCCAACCACCCATGATCGCGACGTACGGCTCGATACCGAAGGCACGGGTGCCGTCGGGAGCGGTCGCGGTGTCGGCCGGGGCCGGAGCCGCGGTCGTCGTGTCGGTGGTGTTCATGTCCTGAGCCATGGCAGGCACGGCAACGAACGCGGCCGCCGCAGCGGCGACGAGGGAAAGCTTACGCATGTGAGATACCCTTCTCTTATTCTATGTGGGGCGGCGGATCGAACCGCTCAGCCCAGGCCCGCTTAACCGGCTAGACGCCCATGGGTTGCACGACATTTCAGATTTTTGATCGCCTTATCGGAACCTGTGGCGCCAGAGACACAGTTCCTGTCACCTAGATGAACCAAATGCGGGCGGAATGGGGCAATGGCAGATTTCCGCCACTTTTCAGCCCGGTTTCCGCCCGCCATCATCAACGCTGAGCCATGCAGCGTACGGAATCACCCGTGGGGCGTGTCAAAACAACCTCACCCCCCTTGCCGCGCAGGTCGTGACCGAAGCCGGTGTAGTGGATGCCGGACGCGACCCGCTGTCCCTCCAGCCGCATCTCCAGATCGTCGCCGAAGCGCACCAGCGCGCTATCGTCGCGATTGTCGAAACGTACCCAGAAACGGCTGCCATTCTCGCACTGGAAGGTCGTCGAGACCATCGGCGGCAGCGTCGAGGCGGCACGCGGATCGGGCATGGTCGAACAGCCGACCAGCACGATGCCGCCCGCCGCGAGCGCGACGGGAAGCCGGTTCATGGCCGCAGGGCGGTGTCGTCGGCGTCGTCGATATCGCCGTCGGCCACCGTGTCGTCCTCGAAATCCTCCTGAAGATCGTCTTCGTCGATATCCTCGGCATCCATGTCGACCGAAGCATCGCTGGTCCCGACCTCTTCGGAGTCCATGTCGAGTTCGTCGATCGGCTCGTCCTCGACGCTGTCGTCGCCTAGATCGGGTTCGATATCGGTCAGCAGCACGCCGTCGCTGGGGCCGTCGCGCGTCACCTCCAGGATTTCGGCGCGTTGGCTCTCGTCATAGCCTTCTTCGTCCCAGCCATCGTCGCCGGGTCCTTGGCTCGGAACCTGATGTCCGCCCATCACTGCCTCCTCTTGAACTGTGGAGGGTGAACACGGGGGCGGGCCGGGCGGTTCCCCCGACCCGCGTCAGACACCCGTCAGGCGGGGCGGAACATCCGACCGCGTTCGGTCGCGAAGACGAAGGCAAAGGCCGCGCATCCGGCGATCAGGAAACCCAGGGTCAGCGGCTGCGTCGTCCCGTCATAGGCCTGGCCGATGCCTGCGCCGATCAGCGAGCCGATGGTGACGCTGGTAAAGCCCTGCACGCTCGATGCGGTCCCGGCGATCCGCCCCATATTCTCCATTGCCATGGACGAGAAGTTAGAGGTCGCCAGACCGAAACACGCCATGGTGATCGCCTGGAGCACGGCGAAGACGATCAGCGACTCACCCCCGAAATGCGCAATGGCCAAGTGAATCGCCGACACGACGATCAGGATCGTGACCGAGCTGTGGCTGATCAGCCGCGTGCCCAGCCGCATGACGATCCGCGAGTTGAGCAGGTTCGCCGCCGCCATCGTGACCGATGTCGTTGCGAAGATCAGCGCCAGCAGCTTCTCGCGACCGAAGGTCTGCGCCATGATCGGCTGCACCGAGTTCAGATAGCCATAAAGCGCCGCCATCAGCGCCGTCGCCGCCAGCGTATAGCCCAGCGACAGCCGATCCCCGACCGTCTCGCGCCAGCCCCCGACGATGCGTGTCAGCGAGATGGGCAGCTGCGCCTCCACCGCCAGCGTCTCGGGCATCCGAAGCGAAAACCAGGTCAGGACCAGCGTGGCGAGGCCCGCGATCGTCCAGAAGATCAGCCGCCAATTGCCGAACAGCAGCACCAGCTCGCCAAAGGCCGGCGCCAGGATCGGCACGATCATGAACACCATGAAGGCGATCGACATGACCTGCGCCATCGCGCGCCCGTGATAGCAGTCGCGGACCAGCGCCACCGTCGCCACCCGCGTCGCCGCGATCGCCGCCCCGGCACAGACCCGCGCGACCAGCAACAGGGTAAAGCTGCCCGCCACCGCCGACGCGCCATTGGCGATGATGTAGATGATGAGCGCGACGATCAGCACCCGCCGCCGCCCGTAACGATCGGCCAGCGGCCCATGCACCAGCTGCGCCACGCCGAAGCCGATCAGAAACGCCGTGACGACGAACGCCCGCGCCGCGGGCGACGCGCCCAGCGACTCCCCGATGGCAGGCAGTGCGGGCAGCATCGAATCGATGCCTAGCGCCGTCAGCGCCATCAGCGCCGCGATCAGCAGGACGAACTCGACAAAGCCGATGGGCGCGCCGGGAGGCTCGGCGGTGACAGGCGTCACCGGATCAGCGGAACGGGATTCGGACATGATGCTTGTCCCATAGGGTGGATGGACGGAGAGGGGAACCGGGAAAGCGGCTCCGTTACCCTGCAAGGTCTTTCCGACACAGCCATTCAGCCCCTCGACAGCTTGCGGGGGTCAGACCTGCACCCCAACTGTATTGATGCAACAGGACGCGTAAGGAGTTTACCGCCATGTCCATCCTGTCCCGCTCCCCCATCGCCCTCCCGCTGCTGGCGGCATTGGCGCTGTCGGCCTGCGATCGGCCGAACCAGGGTACGTCGATCACGGTGAACGGCTCGGATGGCGAAACGCTGGCGTCGGTCGATGGCAAGTCAGGGGAGGTGAAGCTGGCGCTGCCCGGCTTTTCCGGCGCGTTCAAGCTGCCCAAGGTGTCGATGGAGGCCGATAATTTCGAGCTGAACGGCGTGCATCTCTATCCCGGCTCGACGATCCGCAACGTCGATGTCGGCAATGGCCGCGACAAGGCGTTCACCATGACCTTCGACAGTCCGGCCGATCCGGCGACCGTGCGCGACTGGTTCCGCGACAAGATGGGCGAGGCCGACTTCACCCTCACCAATCAGGGCGGCGCGCTGGTCGGCAAGACGGCGGAGGAGAAATCCTTCCGCCTGGACCTGCGCCCCTCGGGCGGCGACCGATCGACGGGGACGATCACTTTAGGCGGATGACGCACCCTGTTCGGAGATGACGGGCGCGTTATATAGGGGCCAGCCTATTCGATTTTCTGGACATATCGCCATGACCGACACCCGCTCCGCCGAGGTTCCGACGCTCAGCCTCGCCGACCAGGACCGTGACCCGGAGGGCTTTGCCGCCGCCTTGGGCACATCGTTCGAGCGGTTCGGTTTCGCCATCGTCGCGGATCATGGCGTGCCCGCCGAACTGATCGACCGCGCCTGGGCGCAGACCAAGGCGCTGTTCGACCTGCCCGAGGAGGAGAAGCGCGGCTATCACGTCCCCGGCGGCGGCGGCGCGCGCGGCTATACCCCGTTCAAGACCGAGATCGCGAAGGATGCCAAGGTCGTCGACCTGAAGGAATTCTGGCATGTCGGCCGCGAATTGCCCGAGGGGCACCCCTATGCGGACCGGATGCCCGCCAATATCTGGCCCGACCGCCCGGAAGGGTTCCGCGCGGATTTCGTCGAACTGTTCTCGGCCTTCGACCGCGCGGGCGACCGGCTGCTGTCGGCCATTGCGCGGCATCTGAAGCTGGAGCCGAACTGGTTCGATTCCGCCGTGAAGGACGGCAATTCCGTCCTGCGCCTGCTCCACTATCCGCCGATCCCCGCCGATGCCGAGGGCGTCCGCGCAGGTGCGCATGAGGACATCAACCTCATCACCCTGCTGCTCGGGGCCGAGGAAGCGGGCCTCGAACTGCTCGACCGCGATTCGGGCGAGTGGCTGGCGATCCGCCCGCCCGAGGGCGCGATGGTGGTCAATGTCGGCGATATGTTGCAGCGGCTGACCAACCATGTCCTGCCCTCGACCACGCACCGCGTCGTCAACCCGCCGGTCGAGCGGCGCGGCTTCTCTCGCTATTCGATGCCCTTCTTCCTGCACCCGGCACCGGACTTCCTGATCAAGACCCTGCCCGGCACGATCGGCGAAGGGCATCCGGATCGCTATCCGGAGCCGATCACGGCGCATGACTATCTGTTCGAGCGGTTGGTCGAGATCGGGTTGATCAAGAGGTAATTCAGGCGGATCGCCTGGGGCTTGCCCTCCCCCATCCCCTCCCGCTTGCGGGAGGGGAGCGGCAAGATCAGCGGTTCGAATTTAAATTGCTCCCCTCCCGCAGTCGGGAGGGGCTACCTTAAAGCCCCCCTCCCGCAGGCGGGAGGGGCTGGGGGAGGGCAAGGCGCCTCGCAGAGACCTTACCCCCCAACAATCAACCCAAGATATGCATCAGCAATGGCTGCCCGACCAAACTCTGGCTCCCGCGCAACCGCTCCAGCGCCTGTGCCACCGCGCGCTCCGGCCCCTCATGCGTCACGATCGCGATCATCACCCCGCCATCGGCCGCCTCGCCGCGCTGGATCAGGCTTTCGATCGACACCCCCGCATCGCGCATCGCGGCGGCGATCTCGGCCAGCACGCCAACCTTGTCCTGCACCGTGAAGCGCAAATAGGCACGCCCGCGCCGCTCGCCGCTATCAGCCTTGGGCGCCGGGGTCAGTTCATGCGCGGGCATGGCGAAGGATGCACCATATTCGCCGCGCGCAATGTCGATCAGGTCGGCGACGACCGCGCTGGCGGTCGGGCCGTCGCCCGCGCCTGCGCCCTGGAACAGCAACCGACCGACGAAATTTCCCTCGGCCACGACCGCATTGGTCGAGCCGGTGACATGCGCCAGCGGATGGTCGAGCGGCACCAGATGCGGATGCACCCGCTGGAACAGGCCGTTCGCCCCCTCCTCCGCCACGCCGACCAGGCGGACACGATAGCCGAGCGACGCGGCCTGCGCGATATCGGCGGCCAGCACATGGCGCACGCCGCCGATCGCGACGTCGCCGAACGCAGGCTGGGTGCCGAAAGCGATGGCAGCCAGGATCGACAGCTTGTGCGCCGCATCGACGCCGTCGATGTCGAAGCTGGGGTCCGCCTCGGCATAACCCAGCGCCTGCGCTTCCGCCAAAACCTCGGCGAAGTCGCGGCCTTCGGCTTCCATCTTCGACAAGATGAAATTGCAGGTGCCGTTGAGGATGCCATAGACGCGCGCGATGGCGTTGGCCGCCGCGCCCTCGCGAAGCCCCTTGATGACCGGGATACCGCCCGCGACCGCCGCCTCGAACTTCAGCGCAGCGTTGGATTCCTCCGCCTTCTGCGCCAGTTCCAGCCCGTGATGCGCGAGCATCGCCTTGTTGGCGGTGACGAAGCCGCGCCCCGCCCCCAGCGCGGTGCGGGCCAGCGTCAGCGCGGGCCCGTCCGAACCGCCGATCAGCTCGACCACCACATCGGCATCCGGGTGCGAGGCCAGCGCGGCGGTATCGTCCACCCATTCGAAGCGCGACAGGTCGACACCGCGATCCTTGGTCCGGTCACGCGCGGAGACGGCGACGATCTCGATCGGGCGACCGGCGCGCCGGGTAATCAGGTCACGGTTCGCATCGAGCAGGCGAATGACGCCGCCCCCCACCGTGCCCAGTCCCGCCAAAGCCACTCGCAAAGCATCGCCCATCGTCCAAATCCTGTATCCGGAGCGTTTGTTGAGTGCAGGCGGGTAGCGGATAGAAATGGTCGCTGTCGAGCCGGTCAGCGACCTTTTATTGCTCGATTGGCACCAAGTCGCTAAAGGCCGTCCATGATTTCCCCCGATTTCGTGGTCATCGACGTCGAAACCGCCTGTTCGCGGACCAGCAGCATCTGTCAGATCGGCATCGTCGGCTATGCCGCGGGCGTCGAAGTGCTGGCCTATGAGACGCTGGTCGATCCGTGCGACGAATTCAGCGCGTTCAACATCAATATCCACGGCATCACCGCCGATCATGTGCTGGGCAAGCCGACCTTCGCCGCGCTGCATCCCGAACTGGCCGGCCATCTGGCGGGACGGGTGACGGTGGCGCATTCGGGCTTCGACAAGGGTGCGCTGGGCCGCGCCTGCGAGCGCGACGCCCTGCCCCCGATCGCGGCGCGCTGGCTGGATAGCGTGACCATCGCCCGGCGGGCCTGGCCGGAATTGCCCAATCACAAGCTCAATACGCTGGCGGCCTTCCTGGAACTGGAGCACCGGCATCACGACGCGCTCAGCGATGCGCGCGCGGCGGGGCAGGTAGTGCTGCGTGCGATGGCCGCGACGGGCATGACTCTGGCCGACTGGTTCCTCCCGCCGCCGTCCGCGCGCGCGCGACGGCAAGTCCGTCGCTGAACGGGAATTGGTCAAGTCCTGAAGCGGACAGCTCCCCTCACCTTCAAAGGAGGGGTTTCGAGAGGTCGTCAGGGCTCCAGATGCCCCTGAGGCCCCGGCCCATCGAGCGCTATGGGAATGCGCTGACTCTTGTCGCGCTGCTTGTCAACCAGCTTGCTGATCCCGATCCGCACCTCGTTGGCGAGCATCAGCACGGGCGTAACCAGATCGAACCCCACCTGACACCCGCCTTGCCGCGCCGGACACGGGGTGGACGAGGCGGCCAGAGCCCCTGCCCCCGTCAGTTCGGGATTGGACGGCACTGGCCCGGTCGGCGGCTCATCGCCGAGTTGCGGAGCCCGGTCGTCGGCCTGACGCCGCCCGCAGACGATGATATCGGCCGCCGTCCCGCTCGAAGCCGGACAAGGATCGCGCGCCAGGATCGAGAAACGGCCGCCCTCGGGTGGCGGCGCGGGCACGGCGGGCGTCGCCTGCAAAGCGATCAGCAACAGCGGGATCATCGCCTGTCTCCGGCCGTCATGGCGCGGGCTTGCGCAGAGTCGTCGTGCCGCCGCTGCCCCGGGCATTGGTGTCCATCGTCACCCCGGCAAAGCCGCCGCCGACCTGGAAGGGCGACAAATCCTTGACCGGCGTGCTCCGCGCGAGCAGTCGCGTCCGCTCCTCCATCACCCCTTCATGACGGGGATCGCCGGGCTCGGGCGGTATCTCGAAGGGAATGCGGAAGCGGTCGGCATTGCGGCGGCCGCAGACGGTGATGTCGGTGGCGTTGGGATCATAGACGCAGCGCGTCTCGACACTGGTCAACCGGCGGGTCTTGGCCACGATGGTGTCGACCGAGGGTGGCGGCGCGTCTTCGCCCTGTGCCGACAGTCCCGCCATCACCATGACCAACATCGTCGCAAGCATGACGCTCTCCCGGCATCGCCAGCCCCTCTGCCTAAAGGCGGGGCCGGGCGCGATCATGCCGGATTTTCCGACCGACCGCCAGCGTCAGGTCGATCGATATTCGTGACCTCCTCTTCTTCCCCTCGCCCCTCTTTGAGGGGAGAGGCGAGCCGTTCGGCTCGCTCACCCCCTCACCCAAGCTGCGCTAGCCAGCACGCTGGCAGGCTCCGCTAACCCTCTCCCCTATCCAGGGGAGAGGGGAACAATAGAGGATTGTGAAGGCCGATTCGCGCTGACTGTCCCCCGTTCCAGTCAGGGTTCGAGATGTCCCTGCGGCCCGGGCCCGTCGAGTGTGATCGGCAAGCGCTGGCTTTTGTCGCGCCTCTTGTCGAACAGTTTGCTGATACCGGTCCGCGCCTCGTTGGCGAGCATCAGCGCGGGCGTAACGACGTCGACCGGGGCGGCGCACCCCCTTTGGCTGGCCGCACAGGGCGTACCCTCGGCGCGTAACGCTCCGATGGCGGTCATTTCGGGATTGGAGGGGATCGCATGATCGGACGGCCCGCCCCGCAGCTCGGGTGCCCGGTCGCTTCCCGGTCGACGGCCACAGACCAGAATGTCCTGCCTTGCGTCCGCAGAAGTCGGGCAATCGGGTAGCAGGATCGAGACGCGCTCCCTTCCCTCCGACGGGGCGGCGGGTACCGCCTGCAGGGCGATCAGCAACAGGGGCAGCATCGGCGATCCTCCTCGGTCCGGCGATCCTAGCGCCTGCCGCTCCGGCTAATCAATCGCGGTGCGGAACAGCGTGCGCGGCTTGCTGGTGCAATATTTGTCGCCGACCACCGCGCAATAGGTGCCGTCATTAGCAAAGGCGCGTGCCTTGGAATCGATCGGCACGACATGGCTCGGCGCCAGGCGATAGGGCGAGGGACGCTTGCCGCCATGGCAGGTTGACAGGGTACAGGTTGGGGTCAGGCGCGGCAGGGTCATCCGCTGCTCCCCTTCGGCAACCGGAGCGGCCCATAGCAACAATAGCGGCACCATCGTCTTTCTCCCCTTTTGTACGCTGTCGATATTTGCCCTTCTTCTCAGTCCTGCCCGACCGGCGCGACGCCCAGGCGCGGAATCTCGATGGCGGGGCAACGGTTCATCACGACCTTCAGCCCGGCAGCCTCGGCGCGCGCGGCGGCGGCCTCGTTGACGACGCCCAGTTGCAGCCAGACCGCCTTGGCCCCGATCGCGATGGCCTCGTCCACCACGTCGCCCGCTGCCTCGGACCGGCGGAAGATGTCGACGATATCGATGGGGTCGCCCAGTTGACCCAGTTCGCGAAAGACGAATTCGCCGTGGACATGCTCGCCGGTGATCTGCGGATTGACCGGGATCACGCGATAGCCATGATCCTGCAGCCGCTTCATCACGCCATAGGAGGGGCGGTCGGGACGGTCCGATGCGCCGACCAGCGCGATGGTCCGCGCATTCGCCAGCAGGTCGCGAATATCGTCATCGGCGGTCAACGGCATCGGCTATCCCCTATTCGCCGCCGACCTTTCGACTAACGTTCGAAAAAGCGGCGGGTTATCGCGCCTCAACGCCCCGCCGTGCCGCCGGTTTCATCACTGGCCGTCCAGCCAGCGCGCCACCCGCTCGGCCAGCGGCGCAAAGACCGTATCATCCTCGCCCGCCGCCGGAGGCTGCCCTGCATCGGAAGCGGTGCGGATCGCGATGGTCAGGGGCACCCGGCCCAGGAACGGGATGCCCAGCTCGACCGCCGCCGCCTCTGCCCCGCCCGATCCGAACGGGTCGGAGATGCCGCCGCAATGGGGGCAGCAATAGCCCGCCATATTCTCGACCAGACCGATGATCGGCACCCCCGCCTTGGTGAACAGGTCGATGGCGCGCCGCGCATCGATGAGTGCCAGGTCCTGCGGCGTCGAGACGATCACCGCGCCTGCCGGGCGATGCTTCTGCACCATGGTCAGCTGCACGTCGCCGGTGCCCGGTGGCAGGTCGAGGACCAGCAGTTCCGTCGCGCCCCAATCGCCATCGACCAGCTGGCTGAGCGCGCCCGCCGCCATCGGCCCGCGCCATGCGATCGCCTTGTCCGGCTCGACCAGCTGGCCCATCGACAGCAGCGAGACGCCATAGGGGGTCGGCACGGGTTGCAGCTTGCCGTCCTGCGCCACCGGCTTCACGCCCTCGGCCGCCATCAGGCGCGGTTGCGACGGGCCATAGATATCGGCATCGACCAGCCCGGTCTTGCGGCCAGCCCGTGCCAGCGCGATGGCGAGATTGGCCGACAGGGTGGACTTGCCCACCCCGCCCTTGCCGCTGGCGACCGCAATGATGCGACGCTCGCGCTTCTCGGCGGTCAGGACGACCCGGACATCCTCGGCCCCCGACTGGATCGCGGCGGCCTTCACCTCTTCCTCCAGCGCCTGGCGCCCCGCCCCGTCCAGGCCGGTGGCGTCGAGCACGACCCCGGCCCGCGCGCCCTCCATCCGCACATTCGCGCGCTTGCCCGCCACTGCGGCGACCGCCGCCTTTACCGTCTCGATGATGCTCATGCGCGGCAGATAGGATGCTAAGCGCGGCTTGGCACTGTTTTTGTCGGCGAACCGTTCCTATAACGATGAACATGAGAAAGCTGACGGGCCGGTTTCAACGCCCCCCCATCCTAGCCGCCAACACGCCAAAGGGCCCCTGGGGCGGGTCCGGCGACGATCCCGATGGTGGTCCCCGCAATCCCTGGGCCGTTCCGCCGGGTGGCCGCAAGGCACCGGGCAAGCCCACGGCGCTGGATGAATTCATCCGCAAGGCGCGCGGATCGGGCGGGGGCGGCCCCGGCGAGGGTCCGGGCGGGTCCGGCGGCGGTTTCGGCGGCCTTCCCGGTGCGCCGGGTGGCCGCACGCTCTGGGCGATCGGCGCGGCGATCCTGATCGTCATCTGGCTGCTCTACACTTCGATCCACCCGATCGGCCCGCAGCAGCGCGGCGTCGTCACCTATTTCGGTCGCTATACCGGCATCCTCGAGCCGGGTATCCAGATCACTGCCCCCGCCCCGATCGCCAGCGTCCGGGTGCTGGACGTGCAGAAGATCCGTACCGAGAATTTCCCCGAAGGCTCGGGTGAGAATCTGGTGCTGACCAGCGACCAGAACATCATCGACCTGACCTATTCGGTGCGCTGGGACATCGCCAACCCGCGCGACTATGCCTTCCGTCTGGCCCAGCCGCAGGAAACCGTGCGCGCGGCGGCCGAAAGCGCGATGCGCGCGGTGATCGCCGACACCTCGCTCGACCAGGCGCTGGGTTCGGGGCGTACCGGCATCGAACAGCGGGTGCAGGAACTGACCCAGTCGATCCTGAACGAATATCGCGCGGGCGTGCGAATCCAGGGCGTCGCCATCAAGCAGGCCGCCCCGCCGCAGCAGATCGTCGACGACTTCAACAAGGTGACGGTGGCGCAGCAGCGCGCGGTCGCCGACGTCAACCAGGCGCGTTCCTATGCGCAGCAGGTGGTGGCCCGTGCGCAGGGCGAGGCGGCGCAGTTCGACAAGGTGTACGAACAATATCGCCTGGCCCCCGAAGTGACCCGCCGCCGCATGTATTACGAGACCATGGAGGCCGTGCTGGCCAAGTCGGACAAGACCATCGTCGAGACGCCGGGCGTCGTGCCCTATCTGCCGCTGTCCAGGGGCCAGGCCAGGCCGCTGCCGCCCGAGATCACCGCGACGGCTCCGGCCACGCCGCCTGCCGCCTCTGGGCAGGCCGGTTCGGAACAGGGAGGCGGCCAGTGAACGGCCTGACCGCACGCAACCCGATCGTGCTGGGCGTCGCCCTGCTCATCGCGGTCATCATCGCCGCCTCGACCTTCTCGATCGTGCCGGAGACCCGGCAGGCCGTCGTCTATCGGTTCGAGCAGCCGCGCCGGGTGGTCAACGGCTATCGGCCCGGCGAGGAACTGGGCGACAGCGGCGCAGGCCTGATCGCGCGCATTCCCTTCGTCGACCGCATCGTCTGGGTCGACAAGCGCGTGCTCGACCTCGACCTGGAAAAGACCCAGGTGCTGTCGACCGATCAGCTGCGCATGAATGTCGATGCCTTTGCCCGTTTCCGCGTGATCGACCCGCGCCGCATGCTGGCGACGGCGGGCAGCGTCGACGGCGTCATCAACCAGCTCCGCCCGATCTTCGGCTCGGCGCTGCGCAACGAACTGGGCAAGCGGCGTTCGTCCGAACTGCTCAGTCCCGAGCGCGGCCAGGTGATGGACGCGATCCAGGTCCGCCTCGACCGCATCGCGCGCCAATATGGCGTCCAGATCGTCGATGTGCGCATCAAGGAGGCCGAACTGCCGCCGGGCACGCCGCTGCAAAGCGCGCTCGCCCGGATGCAGACCGCGCGCCAGCAGGAGGCGATCACCATCGCCGCGCAAGGGCAGAAGCAGGCGCAGATCGTCCGCGCCGATGCCGACGCCCAGGCTGCGCAAATCTATGCCCAAGCGTTCGGCAAGGATGCCAATTTCTATGATTTCTATCGGGCCATGCAGTCCTATCGTCATACCTTCGGCGCGGACAGCTCGAACCAGGAACGTGGGGCCACGCAGATCATTCTGTCGCCCGAGAACAGCTATCTGAAGGAATTCACCGCGCCGGGCCGATAAGGATTTATGCACCTTTCGACCTGTTCATATTCAAGCGTTGTTCAGCAAAATCGTGACATATAGGCCACGGTCAAACTGAATTTTCTTCATTAAGAGGACCTTAGCCCAGTGCGCTACGCCTACGCCATTACCAGTGCGCTCCTCCTCGGTGGTGCGACCGCGACCCTGGCCCTCCAGCCGGGCACCGCGCAGGTCGCGCAGAACGAGCCGGGCGCGATCCAGGCGGTCGCCCCGCGCGCGGGCGCGCCGATGAGCTTTGCCGACATGGTCGCCAAGCTCCAGCCCGCCGTCGTCAACATCTCGACCAAGCAGTCGATCACCGTGAAGCAGCAGGCGAACCCGTTCGCCGGTACGCCGTTCGAGGGCTTTTTCGGCCAGTTCGGGGGCCAGGCCGGGCCGCAGCCGCAGAAGCGTGAAGGCGCCTCGCTGGGTTCGGGCTTCCTGATCTCGCCCGATGGCTATATCGTCACCAACAACCACGTCATCGCGCCGGGCGCACAGGGTGCGTCGGTCGATTCGATCACCGTCACGCTTAGCGACCGCAAGGAATATACCGCCAAGGTCGTCGGCCGCGACGAGACCTCCGACCTCGCGGTCCTGAAGATCGACGGCAAGAGCCTGCCCTTCGTGCGCTTCGGCGACTCGGCGCGGGCGCGGCCGGGCGACTGGGTGCTGGCGATCGGCCAGCCCTTCGGCCTGTCGAGCACCGTGACCGCAGGCATCATCTCGGCGATCCACCGCGTCACCGGACAGGGCGGCGCGAACGACCGCTTCATCCAGACCGACGCCGCGATCAACCAGGGCAATTCGGGCGGCCCGATGTTCGACATGAACGGCAATGTGATCGGCATCAACAGCCAGATCTATTCGCAGTCGGGCGGCAATATCGGCATCGGCTTCGCCATCCCGGCGGAGGACGCCAAGCCGATCGTCGAGCGCCTGATGAAGGGCCAGAAGATCGAGCGCGGCTATCTGGGCGTGCAGATCGGCGGGCCGGTCAATGACGATGTCGCCGCCTCGCTGGGCGTGCCCAAGGGCCAGGGCGAGATCATCGCCAAGGTCGAGCCGAACGGCCCCGCCGCCAAGGCCGGTCTGAAGGCGTTCGACGTCGTGACCAAGGTCAACGGCCAGTCGGTGACGCCCGAGCAGACCCTGTCCTATCTGATCGCGAACGTGCCGCCGGGCGGCCGCGTCCAGCTGGAAGTGCTGCGCGGCGGCAAGCCGGTGTCGCTGACCGCGACCGCCGCGACCCGCCCGTCGAACGAGGAACTGCGCTCGACCATGGGTGACGGCTCCGACGCCTTCCCCGACAATGACGACGATGCGCAGACCACGCCGGCGGCCGGTGGCGGCCTGGGCCTGTCGGTCCAGGTGCTGACCCCCGCGATCGCACGGGCGATCAACGTCGACCCGACGACGCAGGGCGTGGTGATCGCAGCGGTCGATCCGTCGAGCGATGCCGCTGCCAAGCTGAAGCGCGGCGATGTCATCACGGCGGTCAACGGTGCGCCGGTGCGCAGCGCGGCCGATCTCCAGCAGATCGTCGCCGCCGCCAAAGCCGCAGGCCGCCCGCAGGTGCTGGCACAGATCACCCGCGGCAAGATCGCGGGCGCGCTGATCCCGCTCCGAATCAAGTAATCCGCCAGCCTTGACGGGCCGGTAAAGAAAGGCCGTCGCATCCCGGGGATGCGGCGGCCTTTTGCTATTCCCGTCCCCGTTCACGGCGATACAATGCGCGCCATGAATGGCATCTTCATCGGCATGGGTGGCGGCAAGCCACAGGCGATCGACCTCAAGCGCGCGAACCGGCACGGCCTGATCGCGGGCGCGACCGGCACCGGCAAGACGGTGACGCTCCAGACGATGGTCGAGGGATTCTCGCGTGCCGGGGTGCCCAGCTTCGTCGCCGATGTGAAGGGCGACCTGTCGGGCCTGGGCCTCGCCGGATCGGCGATGGGAAAGACGCACGCCGCCTTCACCGCGCGCGCCGCCGAACTGGGCATGACCGACTGGGCCTATGATGCGGCCCCGGTACAGTTCTGGGACCTGTTCGGCACGCAGGGGCATCCCGTCCGCGCCACCGTGTCGGAGATGGGGCCGCTGCTGCTCGCCCGCATGATGGGCCTGAACGAGACTCAGGAGGGCGTGCTGACCATCGCCTTCCATGTCGCGGACAAGGAAGGGCTGCTCCTCCTCGACCTGGACGATCTCCAGGCGATGCTGGCCGAATGCGCCGCGCGGGCGGACGAACTGACCACCACCTATGGCAATGTCTCGAAACAGTCGGTCGGCGCGATCCAGCGCGCGCTGCTCCAGTTGCGCACCCAAGGGGGCGAGCATTTCTTCGGCGAACCCGCCCTCGAACTGGCCGACCTGATCGCCACGGACGATTCAGGGCGCGGCGTCGTCAACATCCTCGCAGCCGATCAGTTGATGGCCAGCCCCAAGCTTTACGCCACCTTCCTGCTCTGGCTGTTGTCCGAACTGTTCGAACAGCTTCCCGAGATCGGCGACCCCGACAAGCCCAAGCTCGTCTTCTTCTTCGACGAGGCGCATCTGCTGTTCGACGAGGCCGCGCCCGCGCTGATCGACACGATCGAGCGCGTCGTGCGGCTGATCCGGTCCAAGGGCGTCGGCGTCTATTTCATCACCCAGAACCCGATCGATGTGCCTGACAAGATCGCCGGTCAGTTGGGCAACCGCGTGCAGCACGCGCTGCGTGCCTTCACGCCGCGCGATCAGGCGGCGGTGCGCTCGGCGGCGGAGACGTTCCGCGCCAATTCCGGCGTCGATGTCGCCACCGCCATCACCGAGTTGAAGGTCGGAGAGGCGCTGGTCTCGCTGCTCCAGCCCGACGGTTCGCCCTCGCCCGTCGAGCGCACGCTGATCGCCCCGCCGCGCAGCCGGGTCGGCCCCGCGACGCCGGAGGAACGCAAGATCCTGATCGAGACCGACGCGGTCGGTGCGAAATACGACCAGGCGGTCGACCGCGAATCGGCCGAGGAACTGCTCGCTGCCAAGACCCAGGAAGCCGCCGCAGCCGCAGCCGAGGCGAAGGCGGCGACCGAGGCCGACAAGCAGGCGGCGCAACAGGCGAAGGCGGACGCGAAGGCCGCCAAGGAGGCCGAACGCGCCCGCATCGCCGAACAGCGCGCGGCGGCCAACTCCCCCTGGGCCAAGATGGCGAGCAGTGCGGCCCGCTCGGCCAGTTCCTCGATCGGGCGACAAGTGGCCAACGAGATCGGCAAGCAGGTATTCGGCGGTGGATCGCGGCGGCGATCGAGTAGCGCTGGCGGCGGGATCGTCGGGGCGGTGGTGCGCGGGGTGCTGGGAAATCTGTTTCGAGGGTAACGGTCTCCAACCCCCATCCTCACCCTTCCCACCCGCTATCGCGGGCGGGCCCCTTCCCTCTCCCGGTGGGAGAGGGAGAATAAGGGGACCTATAAAGCGCTTCTCTCCCCCTCTACTTCCAACCTCCGTTCAGCCTGAGCGCAGTCGAAGGCCACGGGAATCCACTCACTCCAAGCGCGCACCCCGGCGAAGGCCGGGGTCCAGTTGCCATGGGCCATCGAAGGCGCGGCATCTTCGCCCCCCCGCAACGGTCTGCGCACCGCGAGCTTCGCGGGACCTGGAGCCGGGGTGGGGCCTTTGGCGAATTGAATCGCGTGGCCTTCGACTTCGCTCAGGCTGAACGGGGGCTGGGAGGGATCTTCCCTGCCGCGCCTGCAGGACGACGTCGAGGCGTATTCCCCATATGAAACGCTAGGCGCGCGCGTCGCACTCTGCCACATCTGCGCGCATGAGCCGTACTCCCACTGCCGCCCGCCCCGTTGCCGAACTGACCCTTCGTGGCATCGCGCTGGGCGGGATCATCACGCTGCTGTTCACGGCGGCCAATGTCTATCTGGGCCTCAAGGTCGGACTGACCTTCGCCACCTCGATCCCGGCGGCGGTCATCTCGATGGCGATCCTGCGCTATCTACCGAACAGCTCGGTGCTGGAGAACAACATCGTCCAGACGGTCGCCTCGGCGGCGGGGACGCTGGCGGCGATCATCTTCGTGCTGCCCGGCCTCGTCATGATCGGCTGGTGGCAGGGCTTTCCCTACCTCCTGACCGCCGGAATTACGGCCACGGGCGGCATCCTGGGCGTCATGTTCTCGGTCCCCTTGCGCCGTGCCCTCGTCGTCGACACCGACCTCCCCTACCCGGAGGGCCGCGCCGCGGCCGAAGTGCTGAAGGTCGGTGCGGGCAGCCGCGAGGGCGAAGCGGAGAGCGCGACCGGCCTGCGGCTGATCGTCGTCAACGCCGTCGCCTCGGCCGCCTTCGCCGTGCTGACCCAGACCAAGCTGGCGGTGGCCGAAGCCGCCATCTGGTTCCGCACCGGCGCAGGTGCCACGGGCATTTCGGGCGGGCTGTCCTTCGCGCTGATCGGGGTCGGGCATCTGGTCGGCCTGTCGGTCGGCGTCGCGATGCTGGCGGGGATCGCGATCGGATGGTGGGTGGCACTGCCCATCCTGACCGCCATGGCCCCCTCGACCGGCCCGGTCGCGGAGTGGGCGGGCGGTATCTTCAGCCGCGACGTGCGTTTCCTGGGTGCGGGCGTGATCGGGGTCGCGGCGATCTGGACGCTGCTGAAGATCATCGGGCCGGTCATCGGCGGCATCCGTTCCTCGCTCGCCGCCGCCTCCGCCAAGCGCGATGGCACCGTGCTGCCCATCGGCGAGCGCGACCTGCCGATCGGGATCGTCGCGGTCGTCGCGCTGGCGACGTTGGTGCCGATCGCGGGACTTTTGTGGTCGGTGATCGCGGGCGGGCCGCTCGCCGCATCGGGCTTCGCGCTGATCGGCGGCGCGCTGCTGTTCATCCTGCTCATCGGCCTCGTGATCGCGGCCGTCTGCGGGTATATGGCGGGTCTGATCGGGGCCTCGAACAGCCCTGTGTCGGGCATCGGCATCCTGTCGGTGCTGGCCGCAGCGCTGCTCCTCGTCGGCCTGTTCGGGCGCGGCACATCCCCCGAGACGACCCAGGCGCTGGTCGCCTATGCGCTGATCGTTACCGGCGTCGTGTTCGGTGTGGCGACCATCTCCAACGACAATCTCCAGGACCTGAAGACCGGCGAGCTGGTCGGTGCGACGCCTTGGAAGCAGCAGGTGGCGCTGGTCATCGGCGTCGTCTTCGGCAGTCTGGTGATCCCGCCCGTTCTCGACCTGCTCAACGCGACGCTGGGCTTTGCGGGCACGCCAGGGGCTGGCCCCAACGCGCTGTCCGCACCGCAGGCCGCGCTGATCTCGGCCCTGGCCAAGGGCGTGCTGGGCGGTGATCTCAACTGGGGCATGATCGGGATCGGCGCGCTGGTCGGCGTCGGGGTGATCGTGGCGGACGAAGTGCTGGGCAAGCTTGGCTGGTTGCGCCTGCCGCCGCTGGGCGTGGGGCTGGGCATCTACCTGCCCATGTCGGCGACGCTGCCGGTCGTGGTCGGCGCCACCATCGGCCATGCCTATGACCGCTGGGCCAAGCGCAGCGCCAAGCCGGACGCCGCCGAGCGGCTGGGTGTGCTGGCCGCGACCGGGCTGATCGTCGGTGAGAGCCTGTGGGGCGTCGGTTTTGCGGGGATCGTCTATCTGACCAACTCCGACGCGCCACTGGCGCTGGTCGGAGAGGGTTTTGCCACCCCTGCGCTGGTCGGCGGGACGATCCTGTTCCTCGGGATCGTGGCGGCGCTGTACCGCTATACGCGCCGCCAGGTTGCGTTTCTGCCGCCTGCGGGCCGCTGATCGCTCATTCCTCCCCTGTAAGGGGAGGTGGCAGGCCGTCAGGCCTGACGGAGGGGTGTCCCGCTATCGAGAGGGGGGACACCCCTCCACCATGCTGCGCATGGTCCCCCTCCCCTTACAGGGGAGGAATAAAGAGAACTTGGCGCAGTATGGGACTGCGCCATCTGGACATCACATCGCGGCCAGCAGTTCGCTGATCTTTACGAACGCGAAGCCGATCGAGCTGTCCGCGATGCCGTAAGGCAGGAACAGCGAGTCGCCGTGCCGGATCGCGCCGCACGAATAGACGACGTTGGGCACATAACCTTCGCGGTCCTGGTCCTTGGCGGCCAGAATCGGCTGCTTCGTCCGGCCAAGCACCTTGGACGGATCGTTCTTGTCGAGCAGCGCGGCACCGATCGAATATTTGCGCATCGCGCCGACGCCATGGGTCAGCAGCAGCCAGCCCTCGTCCGTCTCGATGGGCGGGCCGCAATTGCCGATCTGCACCAGTTCCCATGGATAGACGGGGGTGAGGATCTTCTCGCCCTCGTCCCAATGCGTCAGCGAGTCGGACTTGAGCAGGAACAGGTTTTCGCCGTCCTGCCGCCCGATCATCATATACTGGCCCGCCACCTTGCGCGGGAACAGCGCCATGCCCTTGTTGCGCGCCGCCGCGCCGGTCATCGGCACGAGGTCGAACGCGCGGAAGTCGCGGGTGCGCATCAGTTCGGACTGGATGCCCGAGCCGTCATAGGCGGTATAGGTGCCGATCCACTCGACCGCGCCGTCGTCATGCGTGAACTGGACGATCCGCATGTCCTCCAGCCCCTTGGACTGGGCCTGGGTGATCGGGAAGATGACCGTGCCCGACAGCGTCGAGTCGCGGTGGCGGTGGACCGTGATCGGGCCGCTCGGCACTTCATACTCGCCCCAGCCATGCACGTCTGTCGCGGTCGCGAAGGGCGGCTCGGGCGCGAGGCGCAGCTGGTTCTGGTCGTTGATGATGCCTTCGCGGAACGCGACGGACGAGATGTGCCCCTCGCCCACCGAGCGCATCGACATCAGGATACGCTGCGACCCCGGCTGGATGCCGGTCTGGTCGAAATGCGGCACCGCCGACGGGTTCATCAGCGCAGCGGCGGCATAGCTGTATTCGTGGCAGAAATAGGCCCCGATCAGCTGGCGCTTCTCGTCGCTGATCTTCGACCCGTCGAGCTTCAGCAGATCCTCGATCTGGTCGTAACGGGTCATGAAGACGCGCCGCGTCTGCCAGTGCCGTGCCTCGAAATCCTTCAGCACGGCTTCCAGCTGGTCGCGGGCTTCCTGCGGCGACATGGCCAGCACTTCGCCCACCAGCCGTTCGGTCCGGCTGGGGGGTGCGCCATTGCCACCGCCCCAGGCGATGTGAAACGGCCGCACCACGACGCGCGAAGGGTCGGCATGAAGCCGCAGCCGGTGGTTGAAAAGATCCATCGCGCTACCGTCTCGCCACTTTACCAAAAACGCTCATCACATCTTCCGAACATGACAGCATGTCAGGCAATGTGACGATCGGCTCCTGCCATGGATGAGGCGGAATGGCAAAGGCTGGCTATCGCGCAATTGGCGAGTTGCAGCGCCAGGATCGACTCGGCACCCTGGTTCCGGTTGAGGCCGGTCGGCATCAGCCCGTCGAAACAGCCGCCGTCCTGCGCCGTCGCCAGCGGCAGGTCGAGGTCGTTGGCGCCCAGGAACCAGCCATAGGCCCGCTCGCCCTCGGCGATCCAGCGCGGGTCGCGGGTGGCGGCATAGGCCGACTGGCACGCCTCGACGGTGGCCTGCGCCTCCAGCGGCTGCTGGTCGAACTGCAACGGCTCGGCATAGGGACGGCCGAAGCTCTCGCTGCCGACCGCCCGGAAACGACCCTCGGGCGAGGTCTGCTTGCCGACGATCCACTCCAGCGTCGACAGGCCGCAATCGATCAGGTCCTGCCGCCCCAGTGCGCGCCCTGCCTCGATCAGCGCCTGCGGCACGCGGGCATTGTCATAGGCCAGCACGATCTCGAACCACTGCCATTCCGGTCGCCGCGCCTCTTCGAGCAGGGCGAGGTGCAGCGGGGGCAGCTTTTCCAGGATGGCACGCGCCAGCTGATGCCCCGGCCGCGCCTCCAGCATTGCCGCCGCGCCTAGCATCGCAAAGGCCTGCGCACGAAGCGATCCCAGGTCGAGCGCCAGCGAGGCGGTGGCGTCGAACCACATCTGTGCCCAGTCGCGATGCTTGGCCATCTGCGCGTCACGCGCGGTCACACCCAGCGCCCAGAGGGTGCGGCCGTTGGAATCTTCCGACCCCACTTCCTCGCACCAGCTGCGGTCGAAGCGCATGAAGTTGCGATAGCGGCGCTCTTCCGGGTTCCAGGCATATTGCAGGAATGAGGCGTAGATCGTCGTCCACTTGTCGCGCGGGACCGGGTCGATATCCGGCGCCTGGGTCATGAAGATCAGCGCGCGCGCATTGTCGTCGATGCAATAGCCATGACGGCGATCGGGCACCGAGTAGATGGCATGCTGCAACATGCCGGTCGAGTCGCTCATCCGTTCGACGGCGGCGATGTCGGCCTTTAGCGGCTTGATGCTGGTCTGGTATGATCCGGCGATCCGGCGCGGGCGGGCGGTGATCGCCGATGCCATCTGCTCCAGCGCCGCCTCGGCCAGGCGCGGCCAGATCATGGTACGGCCACGGGCATAGGCACGCTGCGACAGGCGGTTGCGTGCCGCTTCGTCGGTCAGCAGCCGGTCGATCTCGCGGGCAAAGGCATCCGCATCGCAGAAATCCACTAGGACGCCGTGATCATCGCCCAGAATCTCGACCGCATGGACATAGGGCGTGGATACCACCGCCTTGCCGACACCAACCGCATAGGACAGCGTGCCGCTCGTGATCTGGGCGGGGTTGGTATAGGGCGTCGCATAAATGTCGGCGGCCTGGAGATATTCGATCAGTTCGTCATGCTCGACGAACGCATCGACGAAGGCGACATTGTCGGCCACGCCACGCGCCTCGGCCAGTGCCTTCAACCGGTCGCGATACGCCTCGCCCTCATGCGCGATCAGATTGGGATGCGTGGCGCCCAGCACGACATAGAGCAGTTCCGGATGATGCGCGGCAACGGCGGGCAGCGCCTCGATGATCGTCTCGATCCCCTTGTTCGGTGCGAGCAGGCCGAAGGTAAAGACGACCTTGCGCCCTTCCCAGCCGAACTTGGCCTTCAGCGAATCGGGCGAGATGAGTTCGCGGTCGGGCACGCCATGTGGGATCATCGCGATCTGGCGCGGATCGGCGCCATAAACGCGCTGGAGAATGTCGCGGCCCTTGTCGGCCATGACGATGATCCGGGCGCAGCGGCGCAGCAAGCCCTCCATCACCCGGCGCTCATCGGCCGAGGGCTTTTCGAGAACGGTGTGAAGCGTCGCGATCACGGGCAGCGTGGTACGGTCGAGCAGCGCCAACAGATGCTCGCCGGCGGCACCGCCATAGATGCCATATTCGTGCTGAACCCAGATCGCCTGCGCGCCGCTCGCCTCGATCCGGCGGGCCATGTCGATATAGGCGCCGCGCTCATGCTGCGGGATGGCGGCGGTCACGGCCGGGGGATAGGCATAGCGGCCGGGATGATCATCCATTGCATAGACATCGACGGCCAGCTCGGGAAAGCGATTGCGCAGGGCGGAATAAACGTCGGTGGTGAACGTCGCGAGCCCGCATTGACGGGGCAGGAAATTGCCGATCAGCGCCAGTCGTTCGATCACGGTTCCGTTCGCATCCACCATATCGCTTGTCCTTGCAGGCGAGAGGGAAGCGGAAAGTCCGCAATTCCCCTCGCACTAAGGTTAACCCGCGATGAGCGACGAAGGTTGCAAAGCGTATTACATATTTGCTGCACCGCACCCTTGGACTGCGTCGAGATGACGTTACGGAACGCTGAAATGTGTGTCCGTGATGGGATAGGGCTCCGCCTATTGGATTGCGTTGCTGAAACAGATTGGTGGCAAAGGATCCCATCCCTCCCTTGCCCCTCTTGAGGGGAGAGGGTTGCGCAAATTTGGCCTTTGCGAGAGCAAAGGGTTAGTCGGAGCTGGGTGAGGGGTGAGCGCGCAAAGCGCGCGCGAGCCATTCGGCTCGCTCAACCCCTTACCCAAGCTACGCTAGCCAGCAGGCTGGCAAGCTTCGCTAACCCTCTCCCCTATCCAGGGGAGAGGGAGGGGAATTTCTCAACGCGCGGGTACGCGGTCGGCGGCGTCGCTGACGGTCTTGCCGTCGGCCGCCGCCTTGGCGTCGGGTTTGAAGCCGGTCTCATAAGAGATGCTGGCCTTCTGGCGCTGCGCCTTGAGGGTCTGGCCCAGTGCATCGGCGATCGCCTTACGCCGCAGGATTTCCGCTGCCAGCGCGCGCGCCGGTTCGCCGGTGACGGGGGCGGCCATGCGCTGGATGATCGCATTGGCGGTGTAGCTGCCCTGATAGGGCAGCAGGATGGGATCGCCCGATGGCTGCCTGGCCACCTGTGCCGCGATCGCGGCCGGCAGGAACGCCGAGTCGACCAGGACATGATCGCGGGTGAAGGGGGTGGCGTTGCGGGTCAGTTCGTCGGCCAGCGCGTCCAGAGTCTTGAACTGGCCGAGCGCCAGCAGCGCCTCGGTGCTGGCGGGCTGGGCGAAGCGGATCTGGTCGACATAGAATTTCTGCCGCTGCGCGAACTCATAGGGATGCGCGGCGATATAGGCGTCGACCGCCTGGACGTTGGGCACCGGCACGGTGTTGGCCAGCTTCTGCGCCAGCATCTCCACCAGCAGCCTTTGCTCCTGCCGTTCGCGCTGGGCAGCGAATTCGGGGGTCTTGTCGATCCCCATCTTCAACGCCGCCTGGACCAGCAGGGTACGGTCGACCAGCTGGGGCAGGATCGCCTTGCGATAGGCGAGACGATCGACGCCCGGCGGCGCATCGGCCAGTTCGGCATCCAGCGCCTGGGTCGTGATCGCCTGTCCGTCGACCTGGGCCACCCCCTTCCCCTCGGGCTTGGACTGGCATCCCGACAGGGCCAGCAGGGCAAGGGGGACGGCGCTCCAGGACCAATGTTTCACGCAAAGAACTCCATGACCACATACCGCGCCCGCCCGCAGGCGGATTTCGGCTAGACTGTCGGCGTTCCTGCGTCGGAAGCGGTTGCGATATTCTTATCCCGCTTGAAGGCGACGGGAAATTTTCGGTGGACGATACGAAAAAACCGGCCGCCCATCGGACGACCGGTTTTCGATATCCAACGCAGCGCATTTGGCGCACCGCGATGGATGGATCAGGCGATAGCGGCGTTCGGGGCGGTGCCGCGACGGCGCAAGGCATAACCCACCAGCACCAGACCCAGCAGCATCATCGCCCAGGTCGCGGGCTCCGGCACGGCGGTCGGGGCCGAGGCCGCGCCATAGGCCTGGCCATAGATGTAGGACGACACCTTCGTCCCCAGGCCGGTGGTCGGATCGATGGTGTAGATCGCGTTGTCCTTCACGCCGAACAGCGCGTCGACCGTCGAGGCCAGCCCGAACATGTCGGTCGTGCCGCCGATCAGCTGGCTGGCCCCGGTCAGCGGATTGACGACCGCCAGGCCCAGATTGCTGGCGAGGTACAGCTGCCCCTTGAAGAAGGCCAGATCGCCCGCCGACTCCGGGCTACCCATCGATCCAATCAGGCTGGCCTGCCCATTGCTGGTGTTGAGCTTGTACAGATTATTGTCGCCCGACCCGTACAGCGTACCGTCCGCGCCGAAGACCAGGCCGTTGACGAACGAGCCCATCGAACCAAGTACGGTCGTCGCGCCGCCGGTCGTCGAAAGCTTGAACAGGGTGCCCCCGTCGACGCCGAACAGATCGCCGCCATTGTTGAAGGCGATGTCATACATCACCGTACCGGTATTGCCCAGGACGGTGCTCACCTTGGTGGTCGTGTCATAGGACACGAGGCCACCATTGGAATCGTTGATGATGATCGTCGGATTGGCACTTGCCGTTCCTGCCGTGCCAAGCCCGATCAGCGTGGCAACCGCCATGGCGAAATGTTTGACGATCTTCTGCACGGCCCCGTTCCCTTTCGCATCCCGATGACGCGTTCCTTATCGCACCACATAAATTGCGAGTCGGACGGCTTCAAGGATGGACGATGTTTCACATCGGGATGAAGCAGGGGTTAAGCCGAGGGCCGATCAGCCGCGACCGCGATAGCCCGCCACGCCCTGATCGGGCAGCCACAGATCGGCGGGCGGGGCCGAGGATTGCCAGAACACGTCGATCGGGATGCCGCCGCGCGGATACCAATATCCGCCGATGCGCAGCCATATTGGCTTCATTTCCTCGAACAATCGCTCGCCGATGCCGACGGTGCAGTCCTCGTGGAAACCGGCATGGTTGCGGAAGCTGCCCAGGAACAGCTTCAGCGACTTGGATTCGACGATCGTCTCGCCGGGCACATAGTCGATGACCAGGTGCGCGAAGTCGGGCTGTCCGGTCACGGGGCACAGCGAGGTGAACTCGGGTGCCGCGAACCGGATCAGATAGGTACGCCCCGGACGGGGGTTGGGAACATAATCGAGCACCGCCTCTTCCGGGGAAGCGGGCAGCGCGCTGGTCTGGCCGAGATGCTTCATGAAAGGCCATGTAGGACAGCCATGCCCAAAGCGCCAACGCTGATCCCCATTCTCGGCGACCAATTGTCGATGAACCTGTCATCGCTGGAGGGCGCCGACCCCAAACGCACCGTCCTGCTGATGATGGAGGTGGAGGACGAGACGGGTTACGTCCGCCACCACAAGGCCAAGATCGCCTATATCCTGTCCGCCATGCGCCACCATGCCGAGGCCTTGAGGAAGGCGGGCTGGCGGGTCGATTATGTCAAGCTGGACGACCCCGATAGTACGAGCAGCTTCACCGGCGAGGTCGCCCGCGCGGTCGGGCGGCACGATCCCGAGCGGATCGTCGTGACCCAGGCAGGCGAATGGCGGGTCGCCGCGATGCTGGAGGCGTGGGAGACGATGTTCGGCATCCCCGTCGACATCCGCCCCGACACCCGCTTCATCGCCAGCCAGGCCGAGTTCGAGGATTGGGCGAAGGACCGCAAGGAACTCCGCATGGAGTTCTTCTACCGGCTGATGCGCCGCAAGACCGGCCTGCTCATGAAGGGCGACAAGCCCGAGGGCGGCAAATGGAATTACGACGCCGACAACCGCAAGCCCGCGCCGAAGAAGGACATACCGCCCGAACCGCTGAAGTTCGCGCCCGACACGATCACTTGCGAGGTGCTGACGCTGGTCGCCGGACGGTTCGACAATCATCCGGGATCGCTCGACGGCTTCGCCTATGCCGTTACCGCCGAGGAGGCGCAGAAACAGGCCGAGGCCTTTATGGCGCACGGCCTGCCCAAGTTCGGCGATTATCAGGACGCGATGCTGACCGGCCAGCACCAGCTGTGGCACTCGGTCCTGTCGCCCTATATCAATTCGGGTCTGCTCGACCCGCTCGACCTCTGCCGGATGGCGGAGGGGGAATATGAGGACGGCAATGCCAGCCTCAACTCGGTCGAAGGCTATATCCGCCAGATCATCGGCTGGCGCGAATATGTGCGCGGGCTCTACTGGCATGTCGGGCCGGATTATGTGGAGCGCAATTTCCTGCGCGCGCATCGGAAATTGCCCGGCTTCTACTGGACCGGCGAGACCGACATGCACTGCATGTCCGAAGCGCTGGGCCAGACGCTCGACACCGCGCATGCCCATCATATCCAGCGGCTGATGGTGACGGGCAATTACGCCATCCTGATCGGTGCCGACCCGGCGGAGGTGCATCGCTGGTATCTGGAAATCTATATCGACGCCTATGAGTGGGTCGAGCTGCCCAATGTCGTCGGCATGAGCCAGTTCGCCGATGGCGGCATCATCGCGTCCAAGCCCTATGTGTCGTCCGGGGCCTATATCAACCGCATGTCGGATTATTGCGGGTCCTGCCGCTACGATGTGAAGCAGCGGGTCGGCGAGGACGCCTGCCCGTTCAACGCGCTCTATTGGGACTTCCTCGCCCGGCACGAAGAGCGGTTCGAGCGGAATGTGCGGATGGCGATGGCGTACCGGAACTGGAACCGGATGGCGGAGGCGGACCGCAAGGCGGTGCGGGCGCAGGCGGCGGAGTATCTGGAGGGGCTGGAGTGATTCCCATGGCCTTCGACGTCGCTCAGGCGGAACGGAGTTTGGGATAGGCCTTCCTCACCTCTAGCCGCTCCCCTCCCGCAGGCGGGAGGGGATGGGGGAGGGTCGGGAGTCTCACAGAGACCAACGCCCGTGGCCCCTGCCCCTCCCCAACCCCTCCCCAACCCCTCCCCCTGCCGGGAGAGGGGCTTTAGCTTGGCTTGCGACCCCGCCCCCAACGCGCCTAGGTACGGACCCACCGACCGAGGAGCCCCAAGATGCCGCCACTCATCACCCCGCAAGACCTCGCCGCCATCGCAGGCGAGGCGGACGTGCGCATCCTCGACGTCACCTATTTCCTCGACGACCCGGACGGCTCCAGGGCCCGACGCGGATTCGAGGACGGGCATATCCCCGGCGCCCGCTTCCTGCCGATGGGCGCGCTCGCCGACCCCGACAGCGACCTGCCGATGACCCTGCCGCCGCCCGAGCATTTCGCCCATGCGCTGAGCGAGGCGGGGGTCGGCCATGCCGACCGTATCGTCCTCTACGACCGTTCCCCGTTGCACAGCGCCGCGCGGGTCTGGTGGTTGCTCAGCCTGTTCGGTGCCGAGTCGGTGGCGCTGCTCGATGGCGGGCTGGAGGCCTGGTGCGCCGCCGGTCACCCGGTCACGATCGGCCCGGCGGGCGCGCCCGAAGCCCCCGGCCTGTTCCTCGCGCAAGCCGACCTTGCCCGCCTGCGCAGCCTTCGCGAAGTCCGCACCCATGTCGAGGCGGGCGATGCCCAGATCGTCGATGCCCGCTCCCCCGGCCGCTTCGCCGGGGCCGAGCCCGAACCGCGCCCCGGCGTCGAGCCCGGCCACATCCCCGGCGCGCTGAACCTGCCCTATTCCCGGTTGTTCGAGGCCGATGGCCGCTGGAAATCCCCGGACGCCATAGCCGCCGAATTCGCCGCCGCCGGGGTCGATCCCGCCAAGCCGATGGTCGCCACCTGTGGATCGGGCATCACCGCCTGCGTCCTCGCCTTCGGGGCGGAGCGGATCGGCGGCTTGATGCCGGTCTATGACGGCAGCTGGACTGAATGGGGTTCCGACCCCAGCACCCCCAAAGCGAAAGACGCTTGAAACGATGACCGACGACGACCTGCCCATCAAGCCCGCCACCCGTCTGGTCCAGGCGGGCCGCCGCGCGGAATGGACCAGGGGCGTGGTCAACGTCCCCGTCTGGCGCGGCTCGACGGTGCTGTACGACAATGTCGCGCATATGCGCGCCACCGGTGCGGGCGATCTGCACGAGAAGCTGTTCTATGGTCGCAAGGGCCTGCCGACCCAATGGTCGCTGGCGGACGCGCTGACGAGCCTGGAGCCGGGGGCGGAGGCGACCTTCCTCTACCCATCGGGCGTAGCAGCGATCGCGGCGGCCCTCCTGTCGGTGCTGTCGCCGGGCGACGAATTGCTGCTGGTCGACAGCGCCTATGACCCGACGCGTGGGCTGGCCACCGGCTTGCTGGCGCGGATGGGAATCACGACGCGCTTCTATGATCCGCTGGTCGGCGCGGGCATCGCCGAGCTGATCGGCCCGGCCACCCGCGCGATCTTCCTCGAAAGCCCCGGCTCGCTGACGTTCGAGGTGCAGGATATTCCCGCCATCGTCGACGTCGCCAAGGCCAGGGACATTACCACGATCCTCGACAACACCTGGGCGACGCCGCTCTTCTTCCCGGCGATCGCAAAGGGCGTCGACCTGACGGTGCTGGCCTGCACCAAGTACATCGTCGGCCATTCGGACGCGATGCTGGGGTCGGTGACGGCCGCGCCGTCGCACTGGGCGGCGCTTCGCGACACGAGTTTCCAGCTGGGTCAGGTCGCCAGCCCCGACGACGCCTATCTGGGCAGCCGGGGGCTTCGCACCATGGGTGTCCGCCTCGCCCAGCATCAGGCCAGCGCGCTGACCATCGCCAAGTGGCTCGCCGAACAGCCCGGCGTGGCACAGGTGCTGCACCCCGCCCTGCCCTCCTGCCCCGGTCATGAGGTCTTCGCGCGCGACTTCCTCGGGTCGAGCGGGCTGTTCGCCTTCGTGCTCGACGGCGGCAACGACGCCGCGCGCACCGCGATGCTCGACGGGCTCGCCCATTTCGGGCTCGGCTTCAGTTGGGGCGGTTATGAGAGCCTGGCCATCCCCGCCGACCCGCATCGCTATCGCAGCGTTACGAGACGCGACTTCGCCGGGCCGCTGATCCGGCTCCAAATCGGGTTGGAGGATACCGACGACCTGATCGCCGATCTCGACCGGGGGCTTGCCCGCTTCCGGGCCGCGCGCGGATGACCCTGTTCGAATGGCTTCAGGCGAGCGGCATCGAACTGCCGACCCGCGCCGAAGCCATGGAGGCGGCGGTCGCCTCGGTCCTGACGCTCGCCATGCTGGCGGGCGGGGTGGTTGCGGGGCGCAAGCTCGGCCCGCCCATCGCCGCGATGGTGCAGCGTTTCGCCATTGCCAAGGGCGAGACGCTGCACGCCCGCATCTGTGCGATCACCCGACACGGGGCCGCCGCCTTCCTGCTGATGACCTTGGGCGCGATCTGGCCCTGGGAGTCGCTGGCGGGCGTGCCGATCGGGCTGGCGCTGGGCGCGTCGGTGGCGCGGGCGGGGTTCCAGCTGTTGCGCGGGCTGAACCTGCCGCGCTGGCTGGCTTGGATCTTTGCCATCGTCTGTTTCGTGGCGCTGTTCAGCCGCGAAATCGGCGGGCTCGAGCCGGTCAGTCGCCTGGCCGAGCAGATCGGCTTTACCGTGGGGTCGCGGCGATTCTCGGTCATGCTGCTGGTGACGATGCTGGTCACGGTGGTCGCGATCCTGGCCGTCACCCGCGCCGTCACCCGGATCACCGAGCAGTGGATCGGCCATGCGCGCGGGCTGGACCCGACGCAGAAGCTGCTGGCGCAGAAACTCGCCAGCATCGCCATCGTCGTCATCGCCTTCTTCTTCGCGATGGACCTGCTGGAGATCGACCTGACCAGCCTGGCGCTGTTCTCGGGCGGTTTCGGCCTGGCGATCGGTTTCGGACTTCAGAAGACGATCGGCAATCTGATCGCCGGGATCATCCTGCTGATGGACCGCTCGATCAAGCCGGGCGACGTCATCGCGCTCCAGAACGAAATCGGGTGGGTGAACAAGATCGGCGTGCGGGCCGTCTCGATCATCACCCGCGACGGCAAGGAGCATCTGATTCCCAATGAGAATCTGATGACGCAGGAGGTGGAGAACTGGTCCTATTCCGACCGCAACGTCCGTGTCCGCATTCCCGTCTCCATCGCGTACGACAACGACCTGAAGCTGGCCCAGGAATTGATGCTGCGCGCCGCGCGCGAATCACCGCGCGTCCTGAAAAGCCCCAAGCCGACCGTCTGGCTGATGAGCTTCGGCGATTATGCGCTTCAGCACGAAATCCTGGCGTGGATCAGCGACCCGGAAAGCGGCGTCGGCAATGTCCGTTCCGACGTGCTCAACCGTCTGTGGTTCCTGTTCAAGGAGCATGGCATCGGCCTGCCCTATCCCCAGCGCGACATCCATATCCGATCGCTGCCGACGGGGATGCGGCACGAGAATCTCGACGCTTGATCTGTGTTATTTGCGCAACATCGCGTTATCCGAGCATCAGTCTATGTTCGATTATACTTGTGCAGCGCACCACGGCCTGCCAATCTTTCACAACTCGCAAGGCAGACGGTCCGCCGGGTTTGACCCGACACATAGAGGCCGCACCGATGCGAGGTTGCAGGTGAGAACATCGAATTTCCGTTTGAAAGGGAAACGATGCGCTTCTCCACGATCCTCCTTGGCGGCCTCTCGCTGGTCGCCGCGACGCCTGCCTTTGCGCAGGACAGCGCCGGTGCGGATACCGCGCCGCCCTCGCCGATCACGGTCAGCGGCAGCGCCGCGATCCTGACCGACTATCGCCTTCGCGGCGTGTCGCAGACCAACAAGAACGCCGCCGTCCAAGCGGCACTGACCGTCGCGCATGAAAGCGGCTTCTATATCGGCACCTTCGCGTCGAACCTGGCGGGCTGGGGCACGTTCGGCGGCGCCAATATGGAACTGGACGGCATTGCCGGGTACAAGCACACATACGGCTCCGCGACCGTCGATGCGGGCGTGACCTGGTACACCTATCCGGGTGGCGCCTCGGAAACCGATGTGGTCGAGTTCTTCGGCCGCCTGTCGGGCACCGCCGGCCCCGCGACGCTGACCGCCGGTGCCTATTATGCGCCCAAGCAGACCTCGCTCGGCAACTTCTCCAACACCTCGTACAGCCGGGGCCAGCGTTGGGATAACGTCTATCTGACCGGCGACGGCGCGGCGGGCATTCCGGGTACGCCGATCACCGCCAAGGCGCATATCGGCTATTCCAAGGGCAATCCGGGCCTGGGCCCTAACGGCACCAGCCTGTCGCCAACCGGCAGCTATTGGGACTGGTCGCTAGGTGCCGATGTCGCGGCGTACAAGAACCTGACCTTCAACGTCTCGTACATCGACACCGACATCACCAAATCGAAGGCGGCCTATCTGCAGCCGAACTTCTCGCAATATCAGACGGCGGGGGGCGCCTCGATCTCGGATGCGACGGTGGTGTTCTCGCTGACGGCCGCTTTCTAAAAGATATAATGGCTTTTCGGGGGTGAAGGGGCGGTGCCGGTGACGGCGCCGCCCTTTTCCGTGACCGGCCTTTTCCATGGCGGGGGCGAAAAAGCCCCCTCGCCTCGGGTCGAAGGCACACCTAAGCTGACGCCCTCTAGCCGTGGAGTGCGTTCGATGATCCGGTTCCGCCACGCTGCCCTGTCCTTCGGCCTGTTGTCCGCGCTTGTCGTTCCGTCCGCGGCGGCCTGGTCGCTCCAGAACGCGCTCCCCATCGTGGCCGTAAAGCCCGGAGGTTCGGGCCGGGTGCTGGTTCAGTGGATGCCGGGCGAGATACGCTGCAACGGCGTGGCCGTGAGGGGACAGCCGATTCGGCGGCCTTGGAACCAGCTGGGTTGGAGCGGCAACGAGACGCAACGCGCCGTGACCATCCGCTTCGCGATCGACCCAAGCGGTCGTCCGGTCTCGCTGACCCGAGAGACGATAGCCTATGTGCCGCAGTCCGAGGATGTCGCGCCAGCGCTCGCCGCCAGCCGCTTTGCCGCCCGGTCGCCGCGCCAGGATTGCTCCGTCACCTATGTGATGCGCGGCAGCGCCCTGACGGCGGCGGATGCGCAGGAACTGATGGCCTATACGGTTCACCCGATATCGGGGCCGCTGCCGGACGAAGGATGGCAGCGGATTCGCGAGGCGGCTGGCGATTGCCTGACCAACCCCCAGCCCCAGCCGCTCGAACGGCATTTCCCCGACTTCGCGACCATAGCTGCCACACCCGGCGTGCAGGACTGGTCGATGATCCGCTATGACCTTGATGCGGGCGGGCGGACGCGTGGGGCGGCGCTGCTGGCGGGTACCGGCAACCGGGCGCTGGATACCGCCGCGATGAAGGCCATCCGCGAATCGCGCTTTACCAAGGGGGCGAAGACTGGCTGTCTCTATCCCTATTGGCGCGGCGCGGCCAAGCTGCCCGCCCCCGACATGCCCGAGGCGATCCGCGCCACCCAGCTCGCGGGCAACTGCCCCGATGAGCATGGCTGGGCCGTGCCGCCACAGCTTCGCTTCCCCGAACCCTATCGCCGCCGCGCGATCGAGGGCTGGGCGGTCATCCGCTATGACGTCGCGCCCTGGGGCCAGACAGGCAATCTGAGGGTCATCGCGGCCCAACCCTCCGACGAGTTCGGGACGCAGGCGCTGGGCATGATCCGCGACGCCAAGCTGCCGAGCAGCCCGCAGGGCTATACCGGCTGTGTCGACCGGGTGCGCTTCAAGATCGCCCCGGAGCCCTCACCGAGCGCTGGTGGCGAAGGCGGCGCGCCGGTGCCCGGCTCCTGAATCTCTTCCTCCCCTGACAGGGGAGGTGGCAGGCCGAAGGCCTGACGGAGGGGTGTCACACTTTGCGAGGGCGTCCTACTTCTCGATCGGTGACACCCCTCCACCATGCTCCGCATGGTCCCCCTCCCCTTGCAGGGGAGGAATTGGGCGGCCCCAACGAAAAAGGGCCGGACAGGCAATCCGCCCCCGGCCCTTTTCCTCAATCGTCGTACGGCGTCACTTGGTGGCGGCGCGTGCGTCCTGGCCGTCGCCTTCGGGGGCGGCGACGATGTCGCGGGTCGTCGCGCCCTTGTCGACGACGTTGGTGCCGGGATCGCCGACCGAAGAGCGGATGCCCGTATCGGCGCTATCGGCCCCGGCATTCTGCACCAGGCCATATTCCGACTGGCTGCGCGCCGCCTGACCGCCGAACAGCGCGTCCAGCGTCTGCTGCTGGCCGCTGCGGGTCTGGACGGGGGCGGCGCCCGGCTGCGGCGGGACCAGCGCGAAGTCGGGCGGGATCACCAGCGAGGGCTGGCGCGCGACGGCGAATTCGTCGGGGCGCGCCCGGTCCAGGCCACGCCCGGCCCCACATCCCGTCAGCAACGCGGCGCAGGACAGACCTGCGATGACGGGCACCAACTTACGCATTGCTCTTCTCCACGGGAGCGGGCCGGTCGCGCACGAGAAGCGCGCGGGCCAGCAAAACCAGAACGCCTATCGTAATCGCTGCATCGGCGACATTGAAGACCAAAAAGGGACGCCACTCGCCGAAGTGCAGATCGGCGAAATCGACGACATAACCGAAGCGCACCCGGTCGAGGATATTGCCCAGCGCACCGCCCAGCACACAGCCGAGTGCGACCTGGTCGACCGCATTGCGCTCACGCGTCATCCAGAAGGCCACCGCCAGCGCGATCGCCCCGGTCATCGCCACCAACGCCCAGCGCGACGCGTTGCTGTCGGCGGTCAGCAGACCCAGCGAGATGCCGTAATTGGGCACGAAACGCAGGTTGAAGATCGGTACGATCTCACGAACGTCACCGAGCGAACGCAGGCCCATCGGCCCGGTCACCGCCCATTTGATGATCTGATCGACCAGGAACAGCGCCAGCGCCGTCACCAGTCCACGCTTGGGCAGATTAGCCATGCGCGACCACCTCGGCACAACGGCCGCACAGTTCGCCGTCCGCCGAAACGTCGGGCAGGTGACGCCAGCAGCGACCGCATTTGTGCTTCTCGGTACGGGTAACGCCGACCGTCTCGGCCAGGCTGACATCGGCGACGATGAACGCCTCGGCCAGCGCGTGCGGCTCCAGCGGCAGCGACGGGACCGTCACCTCCGCCTCGTTGGACGAACGCACGGTCTTTTCGCGGCGCAGCGGCTCGATCGCCTCGGTCACCTGCGCGCGAAGGCCACGGATCTCGGTCCAGCGCGCCATCAGCGCCTCGTCCTCGCCCAGTTGCGGCAGTTCCGGCCATTCGAGCAGATGGACCGAGCCATCCTCCGACGGGAAGCGCGACTGCCACACTTCCTCGGCGGTGAAGCACAGGATCGGCGCGGCATAGCGGACCAGCGCGTGGAACAGGATGTCGAGCACGGTGCGATAGCTGCGACGCTTCGGATCGGTCGCCGCGTCGCAATAGAGCGAGTCCTTGCGGATATCGAAGAAGAAGGCCGACAGGTCCTCATTCGCGAAATCGGTCAACGCGCGCAGATAGCGGTTGAACTCGAAGGCATCGGCCGCGCGGCGCAGCTCGGTGTCGAGCGCGGTCAGACGTGCCAGGACGTAACGCTCCAGCTCGGGCATCGCATCGAACGAGATGCGCTCTTCCTCGCTGAACCCGTCGAGCGCGCCCAGCATATAGCGGAAGGTGTTGCGCAGCTTGCGATAGCTGTCCGAAGCGGTGGCGAGCACCTCCTTGCCGATGCGGACATCCTCGAAATAATCGGTCGAGGCGGTCCAGATGCGCAGGATGTCGGCGCCCGATTCGCCGATGATCTTCAGCGGGTCGACGACGTTGCCCAGCGACTTGGACATCTTGCGCCCCTGCCCGTCGAGCGCGAAGCCATGGGTCAGCACCGCGTCGTAAGGCGCGCGGCCGCGCGTGCCGCACGACTCGAGCAGCGACGACTGGAACCAGCCGCGATGCTGGTCCGACCCTTCGAGATACAGGTTCGCGCGCGTGCCCTCGCCATAGCGCGCCTCGATCACGAAGGCATGGGTCGAGCCGGAGTCGAACCACACGTCGAGGATGTCGTTGACCGGCTCGTAATCGGCGAGGTTGTAGTCCGCACCCAGCAGCGCCTGGTGATCGGCGGTGAACCACGCATCGGCCCCTCCCGCGCGGAAAGCGTCGAGGATGCGGGCATTGACCGCCTTGTCGGCGAGATATTCGCCGGTCTGGCGGTTCACATAGAGCGCGATCGGCACGCCCCAGGCGCGCTGGCGGCTGATGACCCAGTCGGGACGCCCTTCCACCATCGAACGGATGCGGTTGCGGCTGCGCTCGGGCACCCAGCGGGTGCGCTCGATCGCGTCCAGCGCGGTCTGGCGCAGCGTCGCGCCATTGCCCAGCGGCACGGTGAGCAGCGGCGTCACGCCCGAGATCGGGTCGACATTGGCCATCGCCAGATCAGGGATCAGCGCGGTGTCGGCGCGGTCCATCGGGATGAACCATTGCGGCGTCGCGCGGAAGATGACCTTGGCCTTGGAGCGCCAGCTATGCGGATAGCTGTGCTGGAAATCGTCCGAGGCGGACAGCAGCGCACCGGCCTCGCGCAGGTCCGCACAGATCGGGCCGTCGGCGGAGACGAACTTCTTGTTGATGACGCTGCCCTGGCCGCCCAGCCACGCCCAGTCGGCGCGATAGGTGCCGTCGCCCTGCACCGCGAAGACCGGGTCGATGCCGTGCGCCTTGCACAGCAGGAAGTCGTCCTCGCCGTGATCGGGGGCCATATGGACGAGGCCGGTACCGGCGTCGGTGGTGACGAAATCGCCGGGCAGGAAGGGACGTGGGCGTGCGAAGAAACCGCCCAGCTTGTGCATCGGATGGAGCGCAGTCGCGCCCTCCAGCACCGGCCCCTTGGCCAGCGCGATGAAGCCCTCCATCGCGATGCCGGTCCGCTTGGTGAAGGCGGGCAACAGCGGCTCGGCGACCAGATAGCGACGGCCGCCGCACTCGAAGTGCAAATAGTCGATCGCCTCGCCATAGCTCAGCGCCTGGTTGACCGGGATCGTCCAGGGGGTGGTGGTCCAGATGACCGCCAGCGCGCCGACCAGATCGGGATATTCGGGGCAGGATGCGACCTCGAATCCGACATCGATCTGGGTCGAGACGATGTCCTCATATTCGACCTCGGCCTCGGCCAGCGCGGTCTTTTCGACCGGCGACCACATGACCGGCTTGGCGCCGCGATAGAGCTGACCCGATTCGGCGAACTTCAGCAGCTCGCCCGCGATCACCGCCTCGGCGTCATAGGTCATGGTCAGGTACGGGTTGGCCCAGTCGCCCATCACGCCCAGCCGCTCGAACTGCGCCTTTTGCGTGCCGACCCAGGTGTCGGCATAGGCGCGGCACTCGGCGCGGAACTGCGCGACGGGCACCTCGTCCTTGTTCAGCTTCTTGGCGCGATAGGCCTCTTCGACCTTCCACTCGATCGGCAGGCCGTGACAGTCCCAGCCGGGGACATAGGGCGCGTCCTTGCCCATCAGGGTCTGCGAGCGAACGATGATGTCCTTCAACACCTTGTTGAGCGCATGGCCCATGTGAATGTCGCCATTCGCATAAGGCGGGCCGTCGTGCAGGATGAACCGCTCGCGCCCGCTACGCTCGCGGCGGAGGCGGTCGTACAACCCCATCTTGGCCCAGCGATCCAGGATCGCCGGTTCCTTGGCGGCAAGTCCCGCCTTCATGGGGAAATCGGTCTTCGGCAGGAAGACGGTGTCGCGGTAATCGGGCGCGTCGCTCATAGGGGACACGCCCTTAACGACTTTAGGTTAACACGTCATGCCGGATTATGCGACGAAAGTATCTGGCGGGCACGCGCGCAGTCGGCGTCCATCTGCGTGACCAGCGCGTCGAGCGAATCGAACTTCGCCTCGGGCCGCAGATAGTTGATCAGCTCGACCGACAGGCGCTGCCCGTACAGGTCGCCGCCGAAGTCGAAGAAATGCGGCTCCAGCAATTCCTTGGGCGGATCGAACTGGGGGCGGATACCCAGATTGGCGGCCCCGTCCAGCACCCGGCCGTCGTCGAGCCGCCCGCGCACCGCATAGATGCCGTAAGCCGGGCGCAGATATTCGCCCATGTCGAGATTGGCGGTCGGATAACCGATGGTGCGGCCCAGCTTGTCGCCATGCTGCACCACGCCCTGGATGGTATAGGGCCGGGTCAGCAACCGCGCCGCCGTCTCGGGATCGCCCGCCGCCAGCGCGGCGCGAATCCGGCTGGACGAGATCGTCTCGCCGTCCAGCATGACCGGCGCCACCGCATCGGTCGAGAAGCCCTGCGTCCGGCCCCAGGCGCGCAGGGACGTCACATCGCCGCTGCGCGCGCGGCCGAAGGTGAAGTCCTCGCCCGTCACCACGCCGCCGACCCGCAAGGCGCCCAGCAGGCGCGCTTGCACGAAATCCTCCGCCGACAGCGCCGCGAGGTCGGTGTCGAAACCGAACACCACCATCGCATCCACGCCCGCCGCCGCGAACAGCCGCTCGCGCTGGTCGAGCGTGGTCAGGCGGAAGGGCGCGGCGTCGGGCTTGAAGTAACGGATCGGATGCGGGTCGAAGGTGGCGACCAGTGCGGGCCGCCCTTCGGCGCGCGCACGGGCGACGGCGGCACCGACCACCGCCTGATGCCCCAGATGGAACCCGTCGAAATTGCCCAGCGCGACGATCCCGCCCGCCAGATGCGCCGGGATGGGCCCCGCGCCGTCAACTCGCTGCATGACCGCGCGCTATAACAGGCCGCGCCGAATTGGCTAGGCGCGCGACAGGATGCGATTGCCCAGGCCCCCGCTCGCCAGATCGCGCAGCATGTCGGCGCGCGTCAGCACCTCCTCCAACGGCACGCCGACACCGACCGCGACGCCGCCCGACATGGTGACCGCCCCGATCGGCTCCCCCGATCCGCGCAGGCGCAGCGTCCGTTCGCGCATGGCGACTCGCGCATCCTCCATCATGCCCGCCAGCGTGGACAAAGGGCGCCCGCGCAGCACGATCAGGAACAGATTTCCCTGCCAGCGGATGATCTCCGTCCCCTCGCAGGATTGGCGCAGCGTGGCGACGAAGGCGCGCAGCACATTGTCGGCGACCGAACGCCCGTAACGCTCGTTGATCCCCTCCAGATCGTCCAGGCTGCACGCTGCCAGCACATATCCATGCGGCTCGTTGGCCAGCCGCTCGACCATCGCCTGCGCACCGGTCCGGCTGGTGACGCCGGTCAACTGGTCGATCCGATCGTCGGTCTCGCCGGGCTCCATCCGGGAGCGCAGGCCCGCGATATTGCCCGCCAGTTCCTCCAGATCGCGTTCGGTCTTGGAAATGCGGGCGATCAACTGTTCGAGCAGCGTGGCGATAGCGCGAGTGTCGGGACCGACATCATTGCTGCGATGCGCATGGGACAACGCCGCGACCTGATGCGAGAAATCGCCGGTGATCGCCCTGGCGTCAGAGGTCAGCGCCTCCAGCGTCTCGGCCTGTTCGCCCAGGTCCCGCTCCATCTGGATCCGGCCGAGCCCGAGATCGGCGACCTCATGCTCGCGGACCAGCGGCATCAGTTCGCGGACATCGTCTTCGGTCAGGCGGATACCGCCATCGGTCCGCCGCGCGACCTCACCGCCCAGTGGGCCATAGGGGTGAAGGACCGCCTGTAACGCCAGCGCGTAGCTGGTGGTCGTCCGGTCCAGTCGATGCCGATCGAGGAACGCGACCGCCTCGTGACTGGCGTCCAGGATGCCGACCGGATCACTGCCCGCCCGACGCCCCCGCGCATTCCCCCCGTCGATGATCATCCGACACTGCCCGCTGCCAAGACGAATGCGGTGAATGCCGCAATTCTTTATCCGAGAATGAGTTTAGGTATGTCGGATCAACAAATGAAGACAGGCCGAAATATTTTTCGCAAAATGGCCAGCTTCAGTGAAGAATGCACCCTTCTGTCATTGCTCCAGTGTCACAAAAGAATAGGATGGACGGTCATCCGAAGCGGGATGATCCTGCCGCTCGACTTCGCGCCAATTGGAAAACGGGGCGACGACGACATCCCCCTCGGCGTCGATATTGACCTCGGTCAATTCCACCCGGTCGGCGATATCGCGGAACAGGTCGAAGATTTCCGCCCCCCCGATCACAGCCACCGGCTCCTCGCCCGCCAGCGCAAGCGCGCCCGCGACGTCGTGCGCCACCTCGGCACCCGGTGCGCTCCAAGCGCGGTCGCGGGTCAGGACGATATGCCGCCGACCCGGCAGCGGGGCGGGAAAGCTGTCGAAGGTCTTGCGGCCCATGATCATCGGCTTGCCCATGGTCAGCGCCTTGAACCGCTTGAGATCGGCGGGCAGGTGCCAGGGCAGGCCGCCATCGCGCCCGATCACCCCGTTGCGCGCGCGGGCGAGGACCAGTGTGATCATATCGCGACCGGCGCCTTGATATGGGGTTGCGCGACATAGTCGTGCAGCACGAAATCCTCGGGCTCATAACCGTCGATGGCATCCGGGCGGCGCAGGATTTCCAGGCGCGGCAGCGCGCCCGGCTCGCGACACAGCTGGGTTTTGGCCTGCTCCAGATGGTTCAGGTACAGATGGCAGTCGCCGCCGGTCCAGATGAACTCGCCAACCTCCAGATCGCATTGCTGCGCCAGCATATGGGTCAGCAGCGCATAGGAGGCGATGTTGAACGGCACGCCCAGGAAGATGTCGGCCGACCGCTGATAGAGTTGCAGCGACAGGCGGCCGTTCGCGACATGGGTCTGGAACAGGCAGTGGCACGGGGCCAGCGCCATGGCGTGCAGATCGCCGGGGTTCCAGGCGGACACGATCTGGCGGCGCGAGGCGGGCTGGGTGCGGATCTGCTCCACCAGCTCGGCGATCTGGTCGATATGGCGGCCATCGGCCGTCGCCCAGTCGCGCCACTGCTTGCCATAGACGGGGCCGAGATCGCCCTGCTCGTCGGCCCATTCGTCCCAGATGCTCACACGGCGATCCTGAAGCCAGCGGACATTGGTGTCGCCGCGCAGGAACCACAAAAGCTCGACGATGATCGAGCGCAGGTGGAGCTTCTTGGTGGTCAGGGCCGGAAAACCCCGGGCCAGGTCGAACCGCATCTGGTGGCCGAAGACCGAGAGCGTGCCCGTGCCGGTCCGGTCCATCTGCTGCACGCCCTGGGTCAGGACCCGGTCCATGAGATCGAGATATTGCCGCATGCCTTGGGCCTAGCGTCGTGCGCGGTCCCCGCCAAGCCGAACCGGATCGGCGCGGGATAAAGCTGTGTCGACGTCCAGCATGATGCAGGGCTGGTCGTGTACCGCTTGCCCCGCCCTCCCCTCCGCATCGCCACGCGTCGTGACGCGCTGGCCTTGTTCGGCGGGCTGGATCATGGGGACAAGGAGGCGATGGGGATCGCCTATCTGGGTTCGGAACGGATGCTGTTGGGCTTGCGCCATGTCGCAGGACGCCATGATTCGGTGACGGTCCCGGTCGCCCGGATCGCCCGCGATGCGATCCTGATGGAGGCAAGCGCGGTGCTGATCGCGCACAACCACCCCGATGGGGACACCCGCCCCAGCGCCGCCGACCTGTCATTGACCCGGCGGCTGGCGCAAGGGCTCGCGGCGCTGGACGTAATGCTGCTCGACCACCTGATTCTGGGAAGCGGTTCGGTTGTGAGCCTGCGGGAGCATGGACTGCTCTGAAAGCCCCTCCCCTTCAGGGGAGGGGTTGGGGTGGGGCCTTTCCACGAACGCCGCGCTTGCGGAAGCGCCCCACCCCCGGCCCCTCCCCTGAAGGGGAGGGGTAGGTCCATTTCAGGCCATCAGAGTCCAGGCCATGGGCGACATCGCGTGGGGAGAGGCCCTCCCCCATCCCCTCCCGCCTGCGGGAGGGGAGAGCCTATGGCGCAGCTATGAGCGCGCCTCAGAACCCGAAGCGCACCCGCCCGACAATCCGGTCGCCCGAATGCCGCGCATCGGCCAGCGGAAAGGCGGAGGCCGCCCGCTCCGACACGTCGGTACCGACATAGTCCAGTCCCAGAATCACCGGCCCGGTGACATGCTGCACCCCGACCCGCCAGTCGCTATAATCGCCACCGGGACGAAGCCGCGCGGCACGGAAGGGATCGTCGGTCTTGCCGGAAGAGTGGCCGAGCCCGGCCAGCAGCGTCCAGGGCGTGCCCAGTATGCCCGCCTGGGCCCCGGCATGAAGATAGAGATTGTCGCCGCCGATCGCGCTTTGCGACGGTGCATAGTCCGCGCCCGCATCGACCTGCACCGGACCCAGCGTATAGGCTGCCGACCCGCCCAGTTCGACATAATCGGCATTGAAGCCCGCCCCGCCGAACAGATGGCCGGTCACGCGTCCGCGCACCGTCACCGGGCCCAGCAGGGTGGAGGCGCCCAGACTCAGGTCGCCGACCACCCCCGCGCCGCCATGCCGCGCCGATTCACGAAGCGCCACGATCCGGCCGCTCGCCTCAAACGGTCCGCTCGTCGCGAAAATATCGGCGGAGGGCGATACCCGCCCCCCGCTCCAGCTCAGGCCCCGGCGATTCTCGTCGCTGTTCACCTCGACGCCGATCGAAGGCCGCTCCTGCGCGAGGAGCGGCGAGGCGATGCTGGTGCCCAATACGACACCCAAGGCAATGATACGCAAGCTCATCCGGCGCGCGTCTCGGCATGCAGGCGATCTATCTCGGCGCGTAGCAGGCCATGGTCTTCCTGCGCCACGGCCTGAAGGTGGTCGCGCACCGCGTCGTGACGCCGGGCCACTTCCTGCGCGATGGCGTTGCGGTTGGTGCTGCACCAGCCAGGGCGGCTACCCTCGATCACGCGATCCTGCGCCGCGCTGCGCATCAGCGCCGTGCCGCCGGGCCCACGCGCTTCGCGGTGGACCGTGACATTGGCGCTCCACAGGCACCGCAGCGTCGAGGGACGGCCGCCGGTCGTCACCGCGCCGATCTGCTTATGGGTCACGCCGACATCGGCGCTATAGCGGACCGCAACCGGGCCCGAATGATGGTCGAGCTGGACACGGTGTTCGAGCGCCCCGTCGGAGGCCACAACACCGCCGAGCGCGAGCCCGGCGATCAAAAGCATGTTCATCATCATCTCCTTCTGCGGGACCCCGGCTTATGCGGGCCGGTGGTCTATCGGCACCAGGCGGGGCCGATACGGGATCAATACATGACAAAGCTGTCATGTTCCAAATTTGTCGTGGCGACGGTGACTGATCAATAGGTCTATTCCTCCCATGCAAGGGGAGGTGGCAGGCCGTCAGGCCTGACGGAGGGGTGTCCCGCTCTCGATAGGGTGACACCCCTCCACCATGCTGCGCATGGTCCCCCTCCCCTTGCAGGGGAGGAATGAGGAGCAGGACTACCCGCCCTGGTTATCCTTCATCCGGCAGGGACGGATCGCCTTGGGATCGGGACGCGGGCCGGTTGCGCGGAAGGTCGCCAGATAGCCGCCTGCCGAGGGCATGTTCTCGATCGACACCTGGGTGAAGCCGACCGCCTCGAACTCACATTTCAGCAGCGCGGGCGGCGTGCCATGCGCCTTGGTACGGCGGTCGGCATCGACCACCACGACCAGGCCGTCGGACTTCAGCGCGGGGAACAGCCGCCACAGGAACTCATAGGGCTGCTCGATCTCATGATACATATGGACCATGAGAACGCGGTCGAAGCTGGTGGGTGGCAGCTTGGGGTCGGCGGGCTCGCCCAGCCGGACGCTGACATTGTCCAGCCGCTCGCGCGAGACACGCTCGGCCAGCCGGTCGCGCCAGGCGGCGACGATATCCTCGGCCAGTACGCGGCCGGTCTTGCCGACCCGCTGCGCCAGGCGGACGGTATAATAACCCTCGCCCGCGCCGATATCGGCCACCGTCATGCCGGGGCGGATTTTCGCCCGGTCCATGACCTGATCCGCCTCGCGCAGGCGGTCGCGCGCATCCTCGCTCGACCAGCGCGACGAGACGACGTCGGCGACCGGCCGATCCGCCGCCGGGAACGGGCCGACCTTGTCGTCGTCCCCGTCGTCGCGCTGCTGGATCAGCGGCTTCGAACCGTCGCACGCCGCCACCACGCCCCCCAGCGCGATGACGAGGGCCGCCGCCGCCATCAAGGGCCCCGCCCCCCGGACACGCATCTTAGTCGACATCCTCCACCGCGACCGCCTCGCCGGTCACGCGCTGCGACAGCGCCGCCGCCATGAAGGCATCGAGATCGCCGTCGAGCACGTCGCCCGGCGCGGTCGAGGTCGTGCCGGTGCGCAGGTCCTTTACCAGCTGATAGGGCTGGAGCACGTAGGACCGGATCTGGTGGCCCCAGCCGATATCGGTCTTGGTCGCATTCTCGGCATTGGCCACGGCTTCGCGCTCGGCCAGCTCACGCTCGTACAGGCGGGCGCGAAGCTGGTTATAGGCCTCGGCCTTGTTCTTGTGCTGCGAACGCTGGTTCTGGCACTGCACCACGATGCCGGTCGGCAAGTGGGTGATGCGCACCGCCGAGTCGGTGGTGTTGATGTGCTGACCGCCCGCACCCGATGCGCGGTAGGTGTCGATGCGCAGCTCGCTCTCGTTGATCTCGACCTCGATATTGTCGTCGATCACCGGATAGACCCAGACGCTCGAAAAGCTGGTGTGGCGACGCGCGGCCGAGTCATACGGGCTGATCCGCACCAGCCGGTGCACGCCCGATTCGACCTTGGCATAGCCATAGGCGTTCTCGCCCTTGACCAGCAGGGTCGCCGACTTGATCCCGGCCTGTTCGCCCGCATGATAGTCGATCAGCTCGACCTTCATGCCGTGCCGCTCGGCCCAGCGCGTGTACATGCGCTGGAGCATCCCGGCCCAGTCCTGGCTCTCGGTTCCGCCCGCGCCCGCGTTGATCTCGATATAGCTGTCATTGGCATCGGCTTCACCGGCCAACAGCGCCTTGATCTTGTCGGCCTCGGCCTTCTTGGCGAGTTCGCCCAGGCTGGCGACGGCCTCCTTCTCGAGATCCTCGTCACCCTCCATCTCGGCCAGCTCGATCAGCTCGACCGTGCCCGACAGCTCGTTCTCGATCGCGCGGGTGGCGGTGATGGCCTCGTCCAGGCGGCGACGCTCGCGCATCACCTCCTGCGCCTGCTTGGGGTCGTTCCACAGGGCCTGGTCCTCGACGCGCGCGTTCAGCTCGTCCAGGCGGCGCAATGCGCGGTCCCAGTCGAGGAAGCGGCGCAGCAGCTCCAGGGCGTCCTTGATCTTGTCGACATGAGCCTGCGCTTCAGCGCGCATGAAAATTCTCCGAATCGGTCGTACGGCCGCCCGAACGGGGACGGCAAAACGAATATGGGAAGCGGGCTAGTAGATTCCGCCTTCTCTTTGCAAGAAATCGCTGTCGCGCGGGGGCGCTGGCCTGGTCGGGCCGGTCGGCGTCGCGGGCGCCTCGGCAGCCGCGGCACGGCGCGCGCGACGGCGCGGCTCGCTCTCCGGCTTGAACGCTTCCCAGATCACGGCGGGCTTGGGATCGTCGCCGGTCGGGAAGGTGCCATAGACCGGCCGCCCGCTCGCGCGGTCGATGCGGACCATGCGAATGCCGGGCGCCGCGCGGAAGGGCAGCTTCTCGAGCCCCTCATAGGCCTTTTCGGCAAACTGGCGGAAGATCGGCACCGCGATGGTCCCGCCCTGCGCATAGCCGCCCAGCGAGCGCGGCGTGTCATAGCCGATATAGAGGCCGCCGACGAATTGCGGCGTGCCACCGACGAACCACACATCGGTCGGGCCGTTATTGGTGCCGGTCTTGCCGAACATCGGGCGGTTCAGGTCGCGCAGGCCGGTGGCCGTGCCGCGCTGGATCACGCCCTCGGTGATGTGAACCATCTGATAGGCGGTCATCGCGTCCAGCACCTGGCGCTGGCGCGAGACCGGGCGCGGCATCGGCTTGCCGTCATAATCGGCGGCGTTGCAGCGGTCGCAGGCGCGCCAGTTTTCCGGCCAGATCACCTTGCCGTGCCGGTCCTGCGCGAAGTCGATCAGCGAGGGATCGCCGCCGCGCCCGTTATTGGCGAGGATCGCATAGGCGTTGACCATCTGCCCCACCGTCGTTTCGCCCGCCCCCAGCGCATAGGCGAGATAGGGCGGGAAATCGCCGATCCCCATCTGCTTGATCGTCGCCACGACATTCTTCATGCCGACGGTCGAGGCGGTCCGCACGGTCATCAGGTTGCGTGACTGCTCGATGCCCCAGCGCATCGTGTGCGGCCCGGCGCCTGCCGAATTGCCGAAGTTGCGGAAACACTTCGTCCCCAGACCGGCCCCCTGATCGACGCAGAACGGACCGTCGACGATGATCGAGGCGGGCGTCATGCCGCTGTTCAGCGCGGCGGAATAGACGATCGGCTTGATCGTCGAGCCCGGCTGACGCTCGGCCTGGGTGGCGCGGTTGAACGCCTGGAGCCGGGCGTCGAAGCCGCCCTGCATCGCCAGCACGCGGCCGGTCGCGGGCTCCTCGACGACGAAGCCGCCCGAGATGCGCGGGATGGAGCGCAGCTGGAACTGCTCGCCCGCCGGCGACACGGCGATGATGTCGCCGACCTTGAGCGCGCTGAACGCGGTCGCCGCCGTGCCCCGGCGCGGCATCTGCGCGAAGCTGCGCGGCAGCGTGCCGGTGCGGCCATTGGCGAAGCCGATCGTCGCCTCGCCGCTGTCCTTTGCCGTGACGATCCCGGCGCGCCAGTCGCGATAGTCGAGGCCGATATTGGTGTTCAGCAGCACCTGCTGCCAGTTCCCGTCCTCGATATCCTCATGCCGGATCGGCCCGGACCAGCCGCGCCCGCCCTCGAACCGGATCAGGCCGTCGCGCAACGCTTCGGCCGCCAGATCCTGCAACCGGGTATCCAGCGAGGTGCGCACCCAGAGACCGCCGTCATAGACGCTGTTCGGCCCGCTCTCCGCCTTTTCACCATAACGCTTGATCAGCTGGCGGCGGACCTCCTCGACGAAATAGCCGCCGACCTGCGCATACTTAGGCGTGCGGCGCAGCACGGTGCCCAGCGGCTCGGCCATCGCCGCGTCATATTGCGCACGGGTGATGAAGTTGTTCGACAGCATCTCGCGCAGCACATAGGCGCGGCGCTCCAGCGCGCGGTCGGGGTGGCGGACGGGATCGTAATTGGCCGGTCCCTTGGGCAGCAGCGCCAGATAGGCCATCTGCCCCAGCGTCAGCTCGTCCAGTTCCTTATCGAAATAGGCATGGGCCGCCGCCTCGACGCCAAAGGCGTTCCGGCCAAGCGCGATCTGGTTGAGATACAGCTCCAGGATCTGCGGCTTGGTCAGCGTGTCCTCGATCTTATAGGCGAGGATCGCCTCCTTGATCTTGCGGGTCGGCGAATAGGCGTCGCCGATCAGCAGGTTCTTGGCGACCTGCTGGGTAATGGTCGAGCCGCCGCGCGCGCGCCGCCCGCTCCCAAATTTCTTGGCATAGTCGATGACCGCGCCCGCCAGGCCGGGATAGTCGACGCCGCCATGCTCGAAGAAGCTCTTGTCCTCCGCCGCCAGAAAGGCACGGACAAGGAGCGGCGGATATTCATTGTAGGACAGCTCGACCCGGCGCTCGCGTGCATAGGATTGGATCGGGGTGCCGTCGATTCCGCGCACATGGGTCGGCAGCGGCGGCTCATAGGCCTTGAGCGCGTCGACCGAGGGCAGGTCGCGGATGAACACGAACCAGAACACGCCGCCACCGATCGCCGCGAGCAGCGCAAGGACAGCGAGCACCCGCACCCACCAGCGGCGCCAGAGCGGGCGACGCGGCGGTTCGGCGGGTTCGGAGGGGGAAAAGGTTTCGACGGCCATGGCTTTGCGGGGCTTCGTGTAGCAGGTTCGCCCCGGCTTGCCACCCGCCTGCGGATCGGTTGCGCGTTACAGGGGCTGCGGTTCGTCGCGCGCATCTTCCGCGGACGGATAGCGTGCGCCGACATGCGCCTGCCCCCGCGCCGCCGCCAGTGCTTCCTGACGGTGCCGTTCGGCATAGGCCGCCAGCCGCTCCGCGTCGCGCGTGCCGTGACAGGCGGGGCAGCTCACCCCCTCGACATAGAGCGGCGAGGCGCGATCCTCCGGGCTGACCGGCATCCGGCAGCCATGGCACAAGCCGTGCGATCCTTGCGCCAGCCCATGCCCGACCGCGACGCGTGCATCGAAGACGAAGCATTCGCCATTCCAGCGACTCTTCTCTTCCGGCATCGTCTCCAGATATTTGAGAATGCCGCCATCGAGGTGGAAGACGTCCGCCACCCCTTCCGCCTTCAGGAACGCGGTCGCCTTTTCGCAGCGTATGCCGCCGGTGCAGAACATCGCGACCTTCGACTTACCCGCCATCAGTTCGTCGCGATGCTCGCGAAACCAGCCGGGGAAGTCGCGGAAGCTGCGCGTTCCCGGATCGACCGCGCCGTCGAACGTGCCGATCGCGACCTCATAGTCGTTGCGCGTGTCGATCAGCAGGGTGTCGGGATCGGCGATCAGCGCATTCCATTCCTCACCCGCGACGTAAGTGCCGACCTCGCGCGTGGGGTCGATCCCCTCCACGCCCATCGACACGATCTCGCGCTTCAACCGCACCTTCATCCGGTGGAACGGCATCGTCTCGGCGGTCGAGTCCTTATAGTCGACATCGGCACACCCCGGCAGCGTCCGGATATGCGCGAGCAGCGCCTCGATCGCGTGCGTGCTGCCCGCCACCGTGCCGTTGATCCCCTCGCTCGCCAGTAGCAATGTGCCGCGAATCCCGTTCGCCTCGGCGACGGCGAGCAACGGCGCACGCAGCGCGGCGGGGTCGGGGAAAGCGGCGAAACGGTACAGGGCACAGACGCGGATCATGCCCGCGCCTTTACGCGGATTGGGTGAAAGGGGCCAGATGCTCGACCGGCAAGCCCCTGCGCGACGCAGTCACTTTCCCCGAAACTGTCGATTCTGATGGAAAAACGGGAAAGATGGCAATGCTGCTCTACCGCGCCGCCATCCGCCGGGCGAAGTGGACTTCCACCGCCTGCAATACTGCCTTGGCGATCCGCTCGCGCCCCTCTTCGCTGGCGAGGAACGCCGCGTCCTGCATGTTCGATATATAGCCCGTCTCGAACAGGATGGACGGCATGTCGGGAGCCTTCAGCACCATCAGAGAGGCCATGCGGTGGAAGGTCGGCTTGACCGGGATGAGCGGCTGCGCCTCGCGGCCGAGCAGACGCGCGAAGCTGGCCGAGGCGTTCATCGTCTCGCGCTGAGTCAGGTCGATCAGGATCGAGGAGACGTCGCTGTTCCCGCCCAGGTCGACGCCCGCGATCACGTCCGCCTTGTTCTCGCGCGCCGCCAGCCGTGCGGCTTCCTTGTCGGAGGCCACGTCGGACAGGGTATAGGCCGTCGCGCCGCGTGCTTCCCCTGCCCCTGCGCTGTCGCAATGGATGGAAATGAACAGGTCGGCATGCAGCCGCCGCGCAATGCCGTAACGCTCGCGGTGGAGGATGTAGCGGTCGTCCTCGCGGGTCAGCGCAGCGCGCACCCGTCCGCTGGCGACCAGCGTGTCGCGAATCTCCTTCGCGATGGCCAGCGTCACGTCCTTTTCGCGCAGGCCCGTCTGCGGGTTGATCGCTCCGGGATCGACCCCGCCATGTCCCGCATCGATCACCACCAGCGGACGGTTGTCCGCCCCCTTCACGCGCGGCAGCGGCAAGGCGCGCGACGGGCTCGGCACCGGCACGGTCAGCGTGTAGGCGGGCTTGCGCCGGAAATGGAACGGGAAGAAGTCGAGCACGCCCGCAAAACTCGCCTGGGTATAGCGGCCGACCATGGGCTTCAGCGTCAGCGACAGGGTCTTGCCGTCATCGTCGAACCCGCCATCGAAGATCGCCGCGTCCTGCGCCAGTGCGAAGGTCAGCCGGGTAACGCCGGGCTGGATCCGGGTCTGGGTCAGCCCGCGCACCACGCCGTCGTCGATCGTGGCGGGGCCGGGCGACGCACCGGTCACGTCGATCGCGACGCGGCGCTGTTCGGTCAGCATGACGCTGCGCGCGCGTTTCACCGGCGTATCGAACCGGATGATCAGGCGCGCGCCGCGCACCACCACTTTCTGCACCGTCGCGGCCATCGCGCTCATCGGCGCGAACAGCCCGATCAGGAATGTGAACAGCATCAGCACGACACGGCGTCCATGCCGTGCTCGTGCGTCGCTGGTCCAGCGAAAAGCCATTACCGCATACCCTTTTCCACGATCCGGGGATCGAAACGCCGGGATAGCGAAACGTGCCTGTCTCCAGGCTTTCGGCCATTGGTTAACCGAAAATTCGGCATGTTTTGGCCGCTCGATCGGCAGATTTCCGCCTGTTGCGCAAACGTTCCGATGATGCTAGCACTCCTGCGGACCCCGGCCTCGATCACCTCTCCCACGATCGGGACGGGGCCATCTCTAAAAGGGCTGGGACTGCGAGGATTTCGCGCCCGGACCAACCAGGTTGACGCTCGCATGACGCATATGATCCACCCCGCTGACCGACCGGCCTTTGCCGGTGGGATCGCGGTGTCGTGGGTCCGCACCGGCCCCGTTGCCGATGCTGCGGCTGCGACCGGCACGCATTCCGTTTTTTCCAGCGGACCGGCGCCCCGCGCCGCCGCCCACCTTATTTACCGCGCGCGACGGCTGCCACCAGGCCCGGCGCGCGCGTGGAGACTTCACAATGACCACGCGTATGCTGATCGACGCACGCCACCGGGAAGAAACCCGCGTGGCCGTCGTCAAGGGTAACCGGATCGAGGAATTCGACTTCGAGTCGGCCGAGCGCAAGCAGCTCAAGGGCAATATCTACCTCGCCAAGGTGACCCGCGTCGAACCGTCGCTGCAGGCGGCGTTCGTCGATTACGGCGGCAACCGTCACGGCTTCCTGGCCTTTTCGGAAATCCACCCCGACTATTACCAGATCCCGAAGGAAGATCGCGAAGCCCTGCTCCGCGAAGAGGCCGAGCATGCCGCCGAAGAGGCCGCGCTGCGCGCCGAACTCGACGCCGAGGATGATGACGATCATGACGGCGAGGATCATGACGATCACGCCGACGACCATCACGATGACGAGGACGGCGAGGCCGCGCCGCGCGCCCGCAAGTCGACCGTCAATGACGATCAGGTCGAGGCACTGCGCCAGCGTCGCCAGAATCTGCGCCGCCGCTACAAGATCCAGGACGTCATCCATCGCCGCCAGGTGCTGCTGGTCCAGATCGTCAAGGAAGAGCGCGGCAACAAGGGTGCGGCGCTGACCACCTATCTGTCGCTCGCCGGTCGTTACTGCGTGCTGATGCCCAACACGTCGCACGGCGGCGGCATCAGCCGGAAGATCTCGAACGCGGCCGACCGCAAGCGCCTGAAGACCATCATGGCCGAGATGCAGCTGCCCTCGACCATGGGCTGCATCGTCCGCACCGCGGGCCTTCAGCGCACCAAGACCGAGATCAAGCGCGACTTCGATTACCTCGCGCGCCTGTGGGACGGCATTCGCGAGAAGACGCTGCATTCGTCGGCGCCCGCGCTGATCTATGGCGACAGCGACCTCATCAAGCGTGCGATCCGCGACATCTATAATCGCGAGATCGAGGAAGTGATCGTCGAGGGCGAAGAAGGTTATCGCCAGGCGAAGGACTTCATGCGCCTGCTGATGCCTGCGCACGCCCGCCGGGTGAAGCAATATGCCGATGCCGTGCCGCTGTTCCAGCGCGCGCATGTCGAGGACCAGCTGGCCGCGATGTACAATCCGGTCGTCCAGCTGAAGTCGGGCGGCTATCTGGTCATCAACCCGACCGAAGCGCTCGTCTCGATCGACATCAACTCCGGTCGTTCGACCCGCGAGCATAATATCGAGCAGACCGCGACCGCGACCAATCTGGAAGCCGCGCAGGAAATCGCCCGCCAGCTGCGTCTGCGCGACATGGCGGGCCTCGTCGTCATCGACTTCATCGACATGGACAACAACTCCAATGTCCGGAAGGTCGAGAAGGCGATGAAGGAGGCGCTGAAGAACGATCGCGCCCGCATCCAGGTGGGCCGCATCTCGTCCTTCGGCCTGATGGAAATGAGCCGCCAGCGCCTGCGCACCGGCGTGCTCGAAGCCTCGACCCGCCCCTGCCCGCATTGCGAGGGCACCGGCCTGGTCCGCACCGCCTCGTCCTCGGGCCTGTCGGCGCTCCGCCTGATCGAGGACGAGGCCGCACGCGGTCGCGGCTCGATCCTGACGCTGCGCGCCAGCCAGGAAGCGGCCGTCTATGTGCTGAACCGCAAGCGCGCCGACATCGCCGAGATCGAGGATCGCTACGGCGTGACCGTCGAGATCATCCCCGATCGCGAGGAAGAGGGTGCGCGCATGACGGTCGAGGCATCCGGCCCGCCGCCGGCCTATGCGCCCAAGATCGACATGCTCCTCCCCGTCGAGGAGGATGAGGACGATCTGGTCGACGAGATCGAAGAGGAAGAAGAGGACGAGGTCGAGGAGGAAGCGACCGAGGCGCCCCGCCCACGCGAATCGCGTGACGAGGGTGACGGCAATGGCCGCAAGCGCCGCCGCCGCCGTCGTGGTCGCCGCAACCGTGGCGAGGGTGAAGGCAGCGAACAGGCCGAGGGCGAAGAGCAGGCGGACGACGCTGAACACCACGACGCCGAGCAGGACGAGACCGACGCCGAGGAATCGGCCGAGGACGACACCGCCGAGACGGTCGAAGCCACCGAAGCCGAGCCGCGCGAAGGCGGACGCCGCCGTCGCGGTCGTCGCGGTCGCCGTGGCGGTCGTCGTGGCGAGGGTGCCGCGAACGACACGGCCGAGACCGCTGCCGAAACCGTGTCGGATGACGACGCGTCGGACGCACCGCTGCCGATCGTCGAGCCGATCGAGGCAGGCGATGCCGCACCGGTGACGACCCCGCTCGCAGTGGCCGAGGCCGAAGCGAGCGACGCGCCCAAGACCCGCCGCCGTCCGCGCGCCCGCAAGGCCGCGCCGGTCGTCAGCGAAACGGTCGAGACGCCGGTCGTCGAGGAAGCCCCTGCTCCGGTCGCGCCGGTGGCGGAAGCCGAGGCGGAAGCTCCGGCCAAGCCCAAGCGCGTTCGCAAGAAGGCCGCTCCCAAGGTTGCCGCCGAGGAAGCCGCTCCGGTCGTCGAGGCGGAAGCCGAAGCCCCGGCCAAGCCCAAGCGCGTCCGCAAGAAGGCGGCCCCCAAGGTCGCCGTCGAGCCGGTCGCCGAGGAAGCCCCTGCCGCCGAAGCCACTCCGGCCGAGGAACCGGCTGCGGCCGATACCGACGCCGAAAACGCGACCGGGGAAACCCCGCGCCGCGGCTGGTGGCAGCGCACCTTCGGCGCCTGATCACTGTAGTACCGAATGGCAAAACGCCCTCCTTCCCCAGCGGAAGGAGGGCGTTTTTCGTTCAAGCCCTTCTTTCCCATTCCGCCCCTGCAAGGGGAGGTGGCAGGCCAAAGGCCTGACGGAGGGGAGGCACCTTTTGCGAGGGCGGTGATGCCCCTCGAAGCGGGACCCCCTCCCCTACAGGGGAGGATCAATGGCTGGGATCAATCTACGGGAAATGTCCGGCTGCTCTTCACCACCCCATAGGCGAAGGTGGTATCCAGGCTGGCGATCCCGGCGATTGCGTGCATCTTGCGGCGGATGAAGCGCTCATAGGCCTCCAGATCGGCAACGATGACCCGAAGCAGATAATCCGCATCCCCGGTCAGCAGGTGACAGTCCATCACCTCGTCCAGTTGCCGGATCGCCTCCTCGAACTGCTGCACCAGATCGCGGGCATGACGCTCCAGCCGCACCCGGATGAACGCGGTCACCGGCAGGCCATAGCGCTGCTGGTCGACGATCGCGCCATAACCCTGAATCACCCCCGCCTGTTCGAGCAGCCGCACCCGCCGCAGACAGGGGGATGGCGACAGGCCGACCCGTTCGGACAGTTCCTGGTTGGTGAGGCGTCCGTCCTGCTGGAGCAGGCGAACGATCTGGCGATCCTTCGTGTCCATGCCCAATCTTAGCAGATTCTGCCAATTCAGCATGCATGATTGGCAAAGAACGCAATTTCGGCGCGGGGCTTCCGCCATAGAATGGTGGCATCACGCAGAGAAAGCCTGTCCACCATGTCGACCCCCGCCCCCTTCGGTTTTGCGACCGCCGCCATCCATCATGGCTATGATCCCCAGGATCACGAGGGCGCGCTGACCCCGCCGCTTCACCTGACCTCGACCTTCGCCTTCGAAAGCGCGGAAGACGGCGCGGCGCGCTTCTCGGGCGAGGCACCGGGCCATGTCTATAGCCGCATCTCCAACCCGACGCTCGACCTGCTGGAACGGCGCATCGCGCATCTGGAAGGCGCCGAAGCGGCGCTGGGCACGGCATCGGGCATGGGGGCGATCACCGCGACCCTGTGGACGCTGCTGCGCCCCGGTGACGAAATCCTGACCGACATGACGCTTTATGGCTGCACCTTCGCCTTCATGCAGCATGGGCTGGGCCGGTTCGGCATCCGCGTCACCCATGTCGACATGACCGATATCGCCGCGGTCGAGGCGGCGTTCGGACCGGACACCAAGCTCGTCTATTTCGAGACGCCCGCCAATCCCAATATGCGGCTGGTCGATATCCAGGCGGTCTGCGCCCTCGCCAAGGCGCATGGCGCGTGGAGCGTGGTCGACAACACCTATGCCACGCCGGTCGTCACCCGCCCGATCGCGCTGGGTGCCGACTTCGTCGTGCACTCCGCCACGAAATATCTGGGCGGACATGGTGATCTGGTGGCGGGCATGGTGCTGGGCCGGGCGGCAGATATTCAGCAGATTCGGCTGTTCGGCGTGAAGGATATGACCGGCGCGGTGCTGTCCCCGTTCAACGCCATGCTGATCCTGCGCGGCCTGAAGACGCTGGAACTCCGCGTACAGCGTCATGCCGCCTCGGCACAGGCGATTGCCGAGCGGCTTCAGGCGCATCCGGCGGTGCATGCGGTCCATTATCCGGGGCTGGAGAGCTTCCCCCAGCATGACCTGGCCCGGCGTCAGATGGCGCTGCCCGGCGGCATGATCGCCTTTCAGGTGCGCGGCGGGTTCGAGGCGGGCAAGCGCGTGATGAACCGGCTGACACTGATCCAGCGCGCCGTGTCGCTGGGCGATGCCGAGACGCTGATCCAGCATCCCGCCAGCATGACCCATTCCACCTATCCGGTCGAACAGCTCATCGCGCATGGCATCATGCCCGATCTGGTCCGGCTGTCGGTCGGGCTGGAGGATGTGCGGGATATCTGGGCCGATCTGGGTGCGGCCTTGGATGCTGAGTTAGGCACTCTGTCGCACGCGGCGTGATGCAAGCGGGGCCGGTCGCTAACGGCGCTGCCGCCACCTCGTACCCTCCGTTCAGCCTGAGCGAAGTCGAAGGCCAAGGGAGAGCGTCTCGATCCATGGTCCGATCGTGGCGGAGGTCCAGGCGTGGCCCTCGACTTCGCTCAGGCTGAACGGAGTTCGGTGCCTAGTCGCGGGTCGATCAGCTTCATGTTTCAGGCTCGGCATTCCGCCCCCCTTGTCGGAGAAGAGCGACGGAAAGCCGAAAACGGGTATCAGCGGATCGCCGGGATCGTCCGTGCGATCGCGTAACCGAACACGACCGAAGCGGCCAACCAGGTCACACCAATCTCGATTGCCAGCGCCATAAAACCCCTCCTGCTCCCTATGGCGCTTTCAATATCGCACGAACCCCTATCGCGCTAACGGACTTGTCCGCATTCTGTGATCGGATTTGCGATATAATCGGCGTGCCGGGTCGGGCGATTGGCAATGTCGATGGTCGCTCCCACGAAAAAGGGCCGGACGTTTCCGTCCGGCCCCGTTCCTGACTGGCTAGCCTGATTACGCCGCCTTCGAGCGAGCCGCGCGCTTGCGCTCGTTCGGGTCGAGGTAGCGCTTGCGCAGACGGATCGACTTCGGGGTCACTTCGACCATCTCGTCGTCGTCGATATATGCAATGGCCTGTTCCAGCGTCATCTTCTTCGGCGGGGTCAGGCGGATGGCGTCATCCTTGCCGCCCGAGGCGCGGAAGTTGGTCAGCTGCTTCGCCTTCATCGGGTTGACCTCGAGGTCATCCGTCTTGGCGTTCTCGCCGATGATCATGCCCTCATAGAGCGCCTCGCCGTGACCGACGAACAGGATGCCGCGCTCTTCGAGCGGACCCAGGGCATAGCCCTGCGCTTCGCCCGCGCCGTTCGAGATCAGAACGCCGTTCTTGCGGCCTTCGATCTTGCCCTTGTGGGGGCCATACTTCTCGAACAGGCGGTTCATGATGCCGGTGCCGCGCGTGTCCGACAGGAACTCGCCGTGGTAACCGATCATGCCGCGCGACGGTGCCGAGAAGGTGATGCGGGTCTTGCCGCCGCCCGAGGGACGCATGTCGGTCATCTCGGCCTTGCGCAGGTTCATCTTCTCGACGACCGTGCCCGAATATTCCTCGTCCACGTCGATGATGACGGTTTCGTACGGCTCGGTCTTCTTGCCGTCCTCGTCCTCGCCGAACAGCACGCGCGGGCGACTGATGCCCAGCTCGAAGCCTTCGCGGCGCATCGTCTCGATCAGAACGCCCAGCTGGAGTTCGCCGCGACCGGCAACCTCGAAGCTGTCGCGGTCGTCGCTCTCGGTGACCTTCACCGCGACGTTCGATTCCGCTTCGCGCATCAGGCGGTCGCGGATCATGCGGCTGGTGACCTTCGAGCCCTCACGGCCCGCCATCGGCGAGTCGTTGACGGCGAAGCGCATCGACAGCGTCGGCGGATCGATCGGCTGCGCCTTCAGCGGCTCGCTGACGCTGGTGTCGGCGATGGTATTCGCCACGGTGGCGACCGCCAGACCCGCCAGCGAGATGATGTCGCCCGCCTTGGCTTCCTCGACCGGCACGCGGTCCAGGCCACGGAACGACATGATCTTCGACGCACGGCCGGTCTCGACGATGTTGCCGTCGGCGTCGAGTGCGTGGATCGCCTGGTTCAGCTTGACCGTGCCCGAGTTGACGCGGCCGGTCAGGATACGACCCAGGAAGTTGTCGCGGTCGAGCAGCGTCACCAGGAAGGTGAAGGGCACGTCCTCGACCTCGACCTTCGGGGCCGGGACGTGGTTCACGATCGTCTCGAACATCGGGATCAGCGTGCCTTCGCGCGCGTCCATGTCGGTCGAGGCATAGCCGTTGCGACCCGAGGCGTAGAGGACGGGGAAATCCAGCTGCTCGTCATTCGCGTCGAGCGAGACGAACAGGTCGAACACTTCGTCCAGCACTTCCTGAATACGCGCGTCGGCACGGTCGACCTTGTTGACGACGACGATGGGCTTCAGGCCCAGCGCCAGCGCCTTGCCGGTCACGAACTTCGTCTGCGGCATCGCGCCTTCCGACGAATCGACCAGCAGGACGACGCCGTCGACCATCGAGAGGATGCGCTCCACCTCGCCGCCGAAGTCGGCGTGGCCGGGCGTGTCGACGATGTTGATACGGATCGACTCGGCGCTGCCCGGGGGAGTCCAGTCGACCGAGGTCGGCTTGGCGAGAATGGTGATCCCGCGCTCCTTTTCCAGGTCGTTGGAGTCCATCGCGCGCTCTTCGACGCGCTGGTTGTCACGGAAGGTGCCCGACTGGCGGAACAGCTGATCGACCAGGGTGGTTTTGCCATGGTCGACGTGCGCGATGATCGCCACGTTGCGGAGGCTCATGCAAATTTCTCTTGTTCGGAGGGTATGTCGCCGCGCGCCATAGCCGAAAGCCAAGCAAAGCGAAAGGGCGGCGCGGATATTGCGGCGCACAAAGGTGGTTGCCGCGAAAAACGTGCGGGAAAGCGACTGGTTCCTCCCCGGCACGAGGAGGTGGCAGGCCGAAGGCCTGACGGAGGGGGACTTCCCCATAGGACGTCCCTATCGGCACACCCCCTCCACCACCGCTACGCGGCGGTCCCCCTCCCCGCCAGCGGGGAGGATCACTTGGCCCTTGGCACCACCTTCAGCGTCCAGTCGGTATCCGGGCGCAGATACCTCGCCGCGACCGCCTGCAGGTCGGCCTGACCGATCGACACGAAATCCTGCGCCAGACGCTTGGTCGCCTCGATCCGTTGCGGATCATAGGTCGCACCGCCCAGCCGCTGCATCCAGAACAGATTGCCCGAGGCCATGCGCGCGAGTCGCTGCGCCATGGGTCGCTTGATGCGTTGCAGTTCGTCGGCGTCGATCGGCTTGGACGCCAGATCGGCGGCGATCGCACGGGCGGTCGACAGGAAGAAGTCGACCTTGTCGGGGGCGACCATGCCGATGGCGATCATCCGCCCGCCGCCGGGCAGGCCGATCGGCCATTGGCTGGCGACCTGCGGGCTGTAGCTGGCCCCCGCCTGCGACCGCAGCCGGTCGAACAGTCGGTCGGCAAAGACCTGCGCCAGCACGTCCAGCCGGTTGCGGATGCGGTCGTCGGCCGAACCCCCGCCGGTCGGCCAGGCGATCACCGCCGCCGCCTGATCCGCCGGGCCGGTATGCGTGCGGACGACCGGCGTGGCGACATGCGCTGGGAAGCGGATCGGCGGCACCGGGCCGATCGCACCTTTACGCGCCGGGATCGCCCCGAAGCTGTCCGCCACCGCCTTGATCGCCTCGTCCGCCTTCACGTCGCCGAACACCGACACCTCGATCGGGCCGGAGGCGAGCAGCGGGGCCCAGAGCGCCTTGAACGACTGGGGCGTGGTTGCCACCACCGCGTCGCGCGGCGGCGTGCCCCAGCGCGGATCGCCGTCGCGCAGCAACCGCTCCAGATCATGGCCGAGCACGCCGTCGGGCGACGAGTCGAACCCGTCATACCCCGCCAGCATCGCCGCCTTGGCCCGGTTGACCGGTGCCGCGTCCCAGCGCGGCGCGATCAGCTTGGCCGCCATCAGCTTGAGGTTGTCGGCATAATCACCGGGCGACGACAGGGCGTTGAAGGCGAAGGCATCGTCATCGATGTCGAAGTCCAGCCCCATGGTCCGCCCGGCGGTCAGCCGGTCGAGATCGCCCTGGTCGAACTTGCCGATGCCGCCCGCGACCAGCGCGAGGTCGGCTGCCCAGGCCGGGCTTTCCCGGTTCGCGGGCAACGCATCATAGCCACGCCCGAACCGGACCCGCAGATAGACGCGAGCCGTCTCGCCGTCATTGGCGAACAGCAGCAGCCGCGTGCCATTGGCGAAGGCCACCTTCTCCAGCCCCAGCTCGGAGACTTTCTCGCGCGATACGACCTTGCCGGGGGCGCCGAGCTTGGGCAGCTGCGCAAAGCTGACCGTGCCCTGGCGGCGACGCTGTTCGGCGAGCGGGCGGACATCGGCCTTCAGCGCGGCGGTCAGCCTGGCGACCGCATCGGCTTGAACGGTACGGGTGTTGACCAGCGCGCGGGTCGCTGTGCCCTGGAAAATCTTGCGCGTCGAGGCGAGCACCGTGTCGGGCGTGAACATCCTTTTGTCGATCGCCTGACGCAGGATCTGATAGCTCGTCTCGGGCGCCGTCACTGTCTCGCGGATATCGAGTGCGCCGACCATGTCGTCGGCCTGTTTCGACCCCGCCTCGACCCGCGCGGTTTCGACCTGGTTGCGCAGGATCGCGTCGTAATCGGCGAGTTCGCGGTCGATCTCGCCTTGCGTCGGCGGGGTCGCCATCGCATCGGCAACGACCGCCCGCACGTCCTTCAGCGCGGCTTCCCAATTGTCGCCGATCGGCACGACATTGACCGTGGTGAGATTGGCCGAGCGCGACACATCGTCGAGCGCGACGCTGGCCTGCAGGAAGCTGCCTCCCGCGCGCGCCCGATTTTCCAGACGGCGGCTGATCAGGCGGGCAGCGACCATGTCGACCATCCGCTTCTGGTTGAAGATCGCGGTATCGTCCTGATACTGCCACGGGCGCAGCACCGCCATGGCGACGACCGGCGGCATGGACGGCTCGACCAGCGCGCCCGCGATAGGGGCATCGGCGGTCGGCTTGCCGAAATCGGGATCGGGCGGATTGGGGCCGACGCCCTGCCACGACCCGAAATTCTTGGTGACGAGCCTGGCCAGCAGCGCCGGGTCCATGTCACCCGAGATGATGACGACCGCGCGTTCGGGGCGATACCAGCGGTCATGGAACGCCTTCACCGTCTCGGGCGTCGCGGCCTCCAGCGTCTTGAGCTGGCCGATGGGCGAACGTTCGGCCAGCGGCTGCCCCGCAAAGAAGGTCTCGCGCAGCTTGTCCGAATAGCGGACCTGCGGCCCCGGCTGTTCGCGGCGTTCGGCCAGCACCACCGGACGCTCGGCATTCAGCGACTGGGCGGTCAGCGAGGGCGCGGCCATCATGCCGCTCAGGATCTTCAGGCTCTCGTCCAGCCCCGCCTCGGTCGCGCCGGGCAGGTCGAGCTGATAGACGGTCTGGGTCGGCGTGGTGGACGCGTTGGAGTCCGAGCCGAAGGTCGCGCCCAGCCGCTGCCAGATACGCTTGGCCTCGCCGTCCGGCACATATTGCGATCCGCGGAAGGACAGATGCTCGATCAGATGGGCGAAGCCGCGTTCGGACGCCTGCTCGTTCAACGCGCCCGCATCGATGCGCACCCGCACCGCCACCTGCCCGGGCGGCACGCCGTTGCGGCGGACCGCGAAGCGCAGGCCGTTGGCCAGCCGCCCGAACTTCCACATCTTGTCCTGCGGCAGGTCCGAGCCCTTGTAGAGCCAGGGCGTCTGATCGACGCCGGGGATCGGCGGCAGCGGGGCGAGCGGATCGGCCGCTGGCGTCGAAGGGGGAGGCGCCACGCTGGCGGACACCGGCATGCCCTGCGGCACCGAACGATTGTCGGTCTGGCCGGGAACCTGGCCGATGACGGGGATCGCCAGTCCGAGAAGGACCGGCAGGGCAAGGCGGCGCATAGCGCGGGACGGAAATGCCATGCCCCCCTCATAACCCGCCGCACGCCGGATCGCCAGCCGCCCCTAAATCGCCCCAATGCGCCGCTTTGCGACGGCCGGACGCCATCATTTCGACCCAGTGGCGGCCTAGGACGGCCAGACTGATCCCGCGTCACAAGGGCCGTCGATGCCTGGGCGCCAAGGGTCGGGCCGGGGATGTTCGGAACGTGATGACCAAGTCGATCAAGGCCAGTGCCCAGCGTCAGGGCCCGGCCACAATATGGCACAATTCGGGCGAGGCCGAGCGGCCCGTGCGGCCCGTCCCGACCCTGGTCGCCGCGATCCCCAGCCTTCCCTCGCCCCCCGCCCCGCCCCATCCCGCACTGGCGGCGCTATGCCGGGTGTTCGACGGGGTGATCGCGGCATCCTCGCTGGTGCCCAACGACCCGGTTCTCGACATTCGCGACTTCGACTGGACGGCCGGGCTGCGGCGGCAATGGCGCGCGATCCGGGACGAGGCGGTGGCGGTATCGGGTCCGGCTTCGACCAACCGGATCGTCCCGCTGCTGCGGGATGGCGAGACGGCGAATCGCTGTCCCGTCGCGACGGCGGCGCTGGCCGAGGTGCCGGGACTGCACGACGCCGCCTTCGCCCTGCTCGCGCCCGGTGCGCATGTCGAAATGCGGCGCGGCGCCACCAAGGGGTTGCTGACCTGTCATCTGGGGCTGGCAGTGCCGCGCGACGGCGGCGCGCGGATGCGGGTGCGCGACCGGATCGTGCGCTGGGCCGAGGGTGAGACGCTGATCTTCGACGACAGCTATCCCCATGAATTGTGGAACGAAGCCGAGGCCGCGCGGATCGTCCTGCGGCTGCGTTTTGCCCGCCCGCTGCGCCAGCCCGGTCAAGCCGTGGCGGACGGACTGCTGCGCCTGATCGGCAAGACGGCCTGACCGTCGGTTTCGGCCGATCCGGTACGAAAACCGGACACTCTTAACCTTTTGGTAACCCGTGACCACGACAAGCCGCGCCGCTTGCCGCCCCCGGTTTTGTCACGGAATTGTCATGTTTATCAAGAGCGTAGCAGCCCGTCTTATCGCACCCGTGCTGGTGTCGATGCTGTTGCTGGCGATCCTGTCGGCCGTCACCCTGCAAACCGAGGGGCGGGTCGCCCGTGCCAATCAGGATGCCGCCCATGCCGAGGCGGTGATGCTGCGGCTGGCCGAACTCCGCTCGCTCAGCCGGTCGCTGCAACGCGATGCGCTCAACCTGGTGATCGAAAGCGATCCCGCCGAGCGAAAGGTGATCCAGGGCAAGTTCGACACGCGGCTGGGCAAGTTTGCCGACCAGCTGGGTACGCTGCAAGGCGATGCGGCGCGCTATGCGATCACGCCCGCCTATTTCACCTCGCAGGCCCGCGTCCGGCGTGAACTGACCGAGGTCGGCCGCCTCGCAGGCGCCGGGGACCGCGCTGCCGGTCTTTCCCATTTCCGCCAGCGGGTGCGCCCGGCCGAGCGACTGGCGTCCAGGATCGCCGACACCCGGATCGATGCGCTGACCGACGAGGTGAAGGCGCTGCACGTCCGCGCCGATACCGTCGCCGAACAGGGACGCTGGATCCTGATCGGCGCGACATTGTTGCTCGCCATCGCCGGGCTGGCGACCGGCCTGTACATGGCGCTGCGCACCGTCGTCCGGCCGCTGCACGAGCTGCGCCAGGCCATGGGGCTGCTGGCGGAAGGCCAGACCGGGCGCGCCATTCCTCATGCCGAACGCGAGGACGAGGTGGGGGAGATGGCACGCTCGATGGTCGCCTTTCGCGACCAGCTCGCCCGCGCCGAAGCGGAGAAGACCGCCCAGACCCAGCTGATCGTCGCCAGTATCGGCCAGGGCCTGTCGGCACTGGCGAAGGGCGACCTGACGGCGCGGATCGACGCGAGGCTGGACGAGCCCTTCGCCCGGCTGAAGAACGACTTCAACACGGCGATGGCGGCGCTGCATGCGACCATGGCGCGCGTCGTGGGCGCGACCAGCGGCGTGCGGGCGGGCGCGATGGACATACGTCAGGCCTCGGACGACCTGTCGCAACGCACCGAGCAGCAGGCCGCCAGCCTGGAGGAAACCGCCGCCGCGATGGACGAGATCACCGCAACCGTCCGTCATGCCGCGACCGGCGCGAGCGATGCCGCGCTGGCGCTGGAACAGACCCGCGCCGATGCGCGCGACGGCGGCGCGGTGGTCGTCCGGGCTCGCGCGGCGATGGTCGATATCGAGCGCGCCTCGTCCGAGATCGAGGAGATTATCGGCGTCATCGACGGCATCGCCTTCCAGACCAATTTGCTGGCGCTCAACGCCGGGGTCGAGGCGGCGCGCGCGGGCGAGGCCGGGCGCGGCTTTGCGGTGGTCGCCTCCGAGGTACGCGCCCTGGCGCAGCGTTCGGCCGATGCCGCGCGCGACGTGAAGCAGCGCGTGCTCGCCAGCGCCAGCGGCGTGCAGAACGGCGTCGCGCTGGTCGGCGAGACGGGCGTGGCGCTGGAGAAGATCAACGAGGGCATGGGTCGGCTGGGCACGCTGATGACCGGCATCGCCAACGATGCGAATCGTCAGGCCAAGGGGTTGGGCGAGGTGAACACCAGCCTGTCCCAGATGGACATGGTGACGCAGCAGAACGCCGCGATGGTCGAACAGGCCACCGCCGCCGCGCGCAGCCTGGCCGAGGAGGCGGAGCAATTGTCGCAGGCGGTGGAGCGCTTCGTGCTCGACATGCCACCCGCGCCGCTGCGGGTCGTCGAGTCGGTGAAGGAACGGGTCGTGCCGCTGCCCGTCCGACGCGCGGCGAACGAGGACTGGTCGGCCTTCTGATCGCCGGCCAAAGCGGGCTGGCCAAAGCGGAATTGCCTCCGCGGAAACGCATCCTTTCCGGCGTCCTGCTTGATCCCCATCGCGACCCGCGCCACATGGGGGTCATGCTGATCGAGACCGAACCGACGCCCAATCCGGCGACGCTGAAATTCCTGCCCGGCCGCAAGGTCATGGACAGCGGCACCCGCGACTTCGCCTCGCCCGAGGAAGCCGCCGCCAGCCCGCTGGCCGAGGCGATCTTTAACCTGGGCGACGTGACCGGCGTGTTCTTCGGCCGCGACTTCGTGTCGGTCACGGTTGCGCCCGGCACCGACTGGTCGGACGTGAAGCCCGATGTGCTGGGCATCCTGCTCGACCATTTCTCGGCGCAGATGCCGCTGTTTCGCCAGGGTGCGGCGGACTTTTCGGTGCCGTCGGAGGACAGCTTCACCGACGACCCCGAGGATGCCGACATCGTCGCCCAGATCCGCGAGCTGATCGACACGCGCGTTCGCCCGGCAGTGGCCAATGACGGCGGCGACATCGTCTATCGCGGCTTCGACAAGGGCAAGGTCTATCTGAAGATGCAGGGCGCCTGCGCTGGTTGCCCCTCGTCCACCGCAACGTTGAAGAACGGCATCGAGCAGCTGCTGCGCCATTATGTCCCCGAAGTCACCGAAGTGAGGGCCGTCTGATGAACCCCATCGACGATGCCAGCCTCGACCGGCTGTTCCGCGAGGGCCGCACCTTCAACCATTATCTCGACAAGGCCGTAGGCGAGGACGAAGTCCGGGCGATCTGGGATCTGATGAAGATGCCGCCGACCTCGACCAACCAGAGCCCGGCGCGCATGGTCTGGTGCCTGAGCGCGGAGGCGAAGGAAAAGCTCGCATCCTGCGCCTCGGACAGCAATGCCGACAAGATCCGCAACGCGCCCGCCGCCGTCATCATCGGCATGGACGTGAACTTCCACGAAACCCTGCCGCAGCTGTTCCCGCATGTGGACGCCAAAAGCTGGTTCGACGGCAATACCGAATTGCGCGAGGCCTCGGCCTTCCGCAACAGCTCGCTCCAGGGCGCCTATCTGATCCTCGCCGCGCGCGCGCTGGGGCTGGATACCGGTGCGATGTCGGGCTTCGACCAGGGCGCGGTGGACAAGGCGTTCTTCGCCGACCAGCCGGGCGTACGGTCGAACTTCATCGCGACGCTGGGTTATGGCGACACGTCGAAGCTGCACCCGCGCAACCCCCGGCTGGCGTTCGAACAAGCCAACCGGATCGCCTGAGCCAAACTTGCGCACGCTGGTCATCGACACCGCCACCGCCGCCTGCTCGGTCGCCCTTCTCGACGGCGACCGGGTGATCGCGCGCGACCATAACGTGGTCGGGCGCGGCCATGCCGAGCGACTGGTGCCGATGATCGCGGCCTTGCCCGATGGCGGCCGGGCAGAGCGCATCCTGGTCGATTGCGGGCCGGGCAGCTTCACCGGCATCCGCGTCGGCATCGCGGCGGCGCGCGGGCTGGCGCTGGGCTGGGGCGTGACCGCGACCGGCTATCAATCGCTGGCGCTGGTCGCCGCCGCCGGGTTCGCCGCGCGCGACGACGCCGCGCTGACGGTCGTGCTGGAAGGCGGGCATGGCGAGGTCTTCGTGCAGGCCTTTGCCCGCGACCTGACCGCCCTCTCCCCCTTCGCCTCGATGAAGCCCGATGCCGCGCTTGCCGCGCTGGAGGGCCGGGTCGCGATCGGCAACGGGGTCCGCTGGCTGACCGCATTGGCACCCGATCTGCCGGTGGTCGAAGCGCTGCCCGATGCGTCGGAGGCATGGCGGCTGCCCGCCGACCTCACCGCCCTGCCCCCGCGCCCCGTCTATGGCCGAGCCCCCGACGCCAAGCTGCCCGGCGGGATCACACCGCCCGACTCCGTTGGTCTCGGGGCCGCCTGATGGCCAGCATCGGCATCTCGCTTCGCCCCGGTGACGCGCGTGACGCCGGTGTCGTCGAACGGGTCATGGCCGCCGCCTTCGACCCGCAATGGGGCGAGGCCTGGACCCGCTCGCAATTGCTGGGCGTGATGGCGCTGCCCGGCATCAAGCTGCTGGTCGCCGAGGCGGGCGAGGAACCGGCGGGCTTTGCGCTGACCCGTTCGGTGCTGGACGAGGCCGAACTGCTGCTGCTGGGCGTCACGCCCAAGCATCGCCGCGCGCGGATCGGCAGCCTGCTGGTCGAGGCGGTTGTCGCCGACTGTGCCGCGCATGGGGTGGAAACGCTGCATCTGGAGGTGCGGTCGAACAATCCCGCCATCCTGTTCTACTCCGCGCATGGCTTTGCCAAGTGCGGCGAACGGCGCAATTATTACAAGGGCGCCGACGGGCGCCATTACGACGCGCACACCTATCGGCGGTCGATCGCAACCCGGGCCATCGGCTGACCCGATCACTGTTTCCGGGTTATTGCGAGTCGCTATCCCCTTTTCGCAATTAGGCTTTGGGGGTAGAGAGGGGTTTGCCCGAGGAGTTGAAACGTTACCATGGCCCGCAAAATCGATCTCGAAGCGCTGTGCGCGCAAAAGGGACTGCGCATCACCGAACAGCGCCGCGTGATCGCCCGCGTCCTGTCGGAGGCGGAGGACCATCCCGATGTGGAAAAGGTCTATGAGCGTGCCGCCAAGATCGATCCCGGCATCTCGATCGCGACCGTGTACCGCACCGTCCGCCTGTTCGAGGAAGCGGGCATCCTGGACCGCCATGATTTCGGCGACGGCCGCGCCCGCTACGAGCCTTCGCCCGAGGCGCATCACGACCATCTGATCGATGTCGAGACCGGCCGCGTGATCGAGTTCGTCGACCCCGAACTGGAACAGCTGCAAAAGGCGATCGCCGAGAAGCTGGGCTTCCGCCTGGTCGATCACCGGATGGAGCTTTACGGCGTCAGTCTCGACCGCAAGGGATGATGGCAGCGGCCGTCCCCGACGACGCCGACAGCAAGGGCGGCCTGCGAGCAGCGGGTCGCCTTTTGTGTATCGTGGGCGTGCTGCTGATCGCGCTGGCGCTGCACGGGGCGTGGCGGCTGGCCGGACGCACCTCGCCCTGGCCGCCCCGCTTCCTGCGCCGGGTCGCGATGATCCTGGGCGCGGACATTCGCGTCGTCGGCAGGGCCGAACGCCGCGATGTGATGATTGCGGCCAATCACCTGAGCTGGATGGATATCCTCCTGCTGGCGGGCACGTCGGGCACGCGTTTCGTCGCCAAGGCGGAGGTAGCGGCGCTGCCGCTGGTCGGCTGGCTCGCCGGGCTCAACCGCACCCTGTTCGTCGAGCGCGGCGACCGGCTGGGCGTGGGCGATCAGGTCGCGACGATCCGCACCGCCCTGACCGAAGGGCCGCCGCTGGCGGTGTTTCCGGAAGGGACGACCGGCGACGACCTCAACCTGCTGCCCTTCAAGCCCGCGCTGTTCGCCGCCCTGGTGCCGCCCATCCCCGGCATCCGCGTGCAGCCGGTGCGGATCGACTATGGCGCGGCGGCGGGCGATCTGGCCTGGCTCGGCACCGATCCGGGGGACGCCCATGTCAAACGGGTGCTGCGGCGGCGGGGGCGGTTCACCGTCACGCTCCATTATCTCGCGCCATTCGACCCGGCGGACTTCCCCGACCGCAAGGCGATCGCGGCGGAGGCCCGGCGGCGAATCGTCGAAACCTGACCCCCGTCGCGGCCAGTGCGCCTTCCCGAAGCTGGCGAGCGGGCGACTTTTACGATAAGGGCCGCGTCATGCCCGCATCTCCCAAGACCTTCCACGTCAAGTCCTTCGGCTGTCAGATGAACGTCTATGACGGCGAGCGCATGGCCGAGTTGATGGCCGCGCAAGGCCTGTCGACGACCGACGATGCCAGCGCCGCCGATCTGATCGTCCTCAACACCTGCCACATCCGCGAGCGCGCGACCGAGCGGGTCTATTCGGAGATCGGTCGTCTGCGGAAGGACGCGGGCGAGCAGGGTCGCAAGCCGATGATCGCGGTCGCAGGCTGCGTCGCCCAGGCCGAAGGGGCGGAGATCGTCCGTCGCGCCAAGGTCGATGTGGTCGTCGGCCCGCAGGCCTATCACAACCTGCCCGATCTGGTCGCCAAGGCGGCGGCGGGCGAGGCCGCTCTCGACACCGACATGCCGGTCAAGTCCAAGTTCGTCCACCTGCCCGGCCGTCGCAAGGTGAACCCCTCCGCCTTCCTGACCGTGCAGGAAGGCTGCGACAAATTCTGCACCTATTGCGTCGTGCCCTATACGCGCGGTGCCGAGGTCAGCCGATCCTATTCGGCGATCATGGACGAGGCGCGGGCGCTGGTCGATGCGGGCGCGCGCGAGATCACGCTGCTGGGCCAGAACGTCAATGCGTGGAACGATGCCGACGATCGTGGCCTTCACGGCCTGATCCGCGAGATGGACCGGATTCCGGGGCTGCACCGCATCCGTTATACGACCAGCCATCCCAACGACATGACGCAAGGGCTGATCGACGCGCATCGCGACGTCGAAAGCCTGATGCCCTTCCTCCATCTGCCGGTGCAGTCGGGCAGCGACCGCATCCTGAAGGCGATGAACCGCCAGCATACGCGCGACAGCTATATGCGGGTGATGGACCGCGTGCGCGCGGCACGCCCCGATATCGCGCTGTCGGGCGATTTCATCGTCGGCTTCCCCGGCGAGACCGAGGCGGACTTCGCCGATACGCTGAGCCTGGTCGACGCGATGGGCCATGCCCAGGCGTTCAGCTTCAAATACTCGCCCCGCCCCGGCACCCCCGCCGCGACGATGGCGAATCAGGTTCTGCCCGAGGTGATGGACGACCGCCTCCAGCGTCTCCAGGCCGCGCTCAACCGCGACCAGCACGCGTTCAACCTCGCCAGCGTCGGTCGGACCTGCACCGTCCTGCTGGAACGGCGCGGCAAGCTACCCGGCCAGATGCTCGGCAAGTCGCCCTGGCTTCAGTCGGTCCACCTGATCGGCGACCACCAGATCGGCGACCTGGTCGAGGTCGAACTGGTCGCCGCCGGACCAAACTCGCTGACCGGCCAGGCGAAGGTGAAGGCGGCGGCGTAAGCCCCAACCTCCGTTCAGGCTGAGTGAAGTCGAAGCCCATGCTTCCGCGATTTTGGTTCGCGCGGAGACGCGGAGACGCGGAGGTGCCTGGCTCGTCGATGCTTCATCCGGCCCTCGCGACCGGGAGACCTATTTGAAAGCCAATGGCTCACAGGCCAAGATCGCGGCTAGATACACCCTCTCCGCGCCTCCGCGCCTCCGCGCGAACCAAAATCTTCTTAATCGCGCAGAGGCGCAGAGAGCGCAGAGGAAGAAGAAGGTCTCCCGACCGCCACGCAGGGCTCTTCTTCTCCGCGCCCTCTGCGCCTCTGCGCGCAAAAAAGCCTCATCGCGTCACACCTATGTCACGCAATTTCGCTGGCGTTCCGACCGGTGCCACCCCATCTTGGGAAAACCACAGACGGTGAAAGGACCGCATGAGCCGCAAGCCCCTCCCCGCCCAGGCCGGTGAACGCAGCCGGGCGGAACTCAGCTTCGACAAGCCGCAAGTGCTGGCGCAGCTGTTCGGCCAATATGACCGCAATCTGGTCGCATTGGAGAATCGCCTCGGCGTGTACATCACCGCGCGGGGCAATCGGGTCGGCCTGGAGGGTACCGCCGAGCAGGTGGCGCTGGCCCGTGACGTGCTGAACGACCTCTATGCCCGTATCCAGCGCGGCGAGGAGGTGGATACCGGCCTGGTGGACGCCTCGATCGCGATGGCGTCCGAGCCGACGCTCGACGGCATCCTCAGCGCCGAGCGCAGTTCGACCCCATCGGTCATGATCCGCACGCGCAAGAAGACGATCGTACCGCGCACCCCCGCCCAGGCGCATTATATGAAGGAGCTTGTGTCCAACGACATGATCTTCGCGCTCGGCCCGGCGGGCACCGGCAAGACCTATGTCGCGGTCGCGCAGGCGGTGGCGCAGCTCATCACCGGCTCCGTCCAGCGGCTGATCCTGTCGCGCCCGGCGGTCGAGGCGGGCGAGAAGCTGGGCTTCCTGCCCGGCGACATGAAGGAGAAGGTCGATCCCTATCTTCGCCCGCTCTACGATGCGCTGCACGACTGCCTGCCCGCCGAGCAGGTGGAGCGGCGGATCGCCAGCGGCGAGATCGAGATCGCGCCGATCGCCTTCATGCGCGGCCGGACGCTGGCCGATGCCTTCGTCATCCTCGACGAGGCGCAGAACACCACACCCGCCCAGATGAAGATGTTCCTGACCCGCTTCGGCCAGAACAGCCGCATGGTGATCTGCGGCGACCCGAACCAGGTCGACTTGCCCGGCGGCGTCGCCGCATCGGGGCTGGCCGATGCGGTGCGTCGCCTGGAGGGTGTCGAGGGCATCGCGATGAGCCGCTTCACCGCCGCCGACGTCGTCCGCCACCCGATCGTCGGGCGGATCGTCGACGCCTATGAAGGGCCGAACGCCTGAGCCTGCTTTCGCCAACATCTGCTTTCGTTGGCGTAACGATGGAACTGTTGATAGGGGGCGGCGATTTTCACCATCACCGCCCCGCTGCCCTTGAAAGGCTCCCATGATCGAAATCGCGCTGATCCATGAAGAGCCCTGGTCGGGCGACGAGCAGAGCTGGGAGGCGTTGGCTACCACTGCCGCGCGTGCCGCGATCGAGCGGACGCCCTACGGCCCGCTGCTGACCACGCCCGCGCTGATCGAAATTTCGGTGCGGCTGACCAGCGATGACGAGGTTCAGTCGCTCAACCGCCAGTATCGGCAGAAGGACAAGCCGACCAACGTCCTGTCCTTCCCGATGGTCCAGCCCGACCTGATCGAGACGGTGACGCAGAATTCCGACGATGGCGAGGTTCTGCTGGGCGATATCGTGCTCGCCCACGGCGTCTGTGTGGCGGAAGCGGCCGAACGCGGGATTTCCGCCGAAACGCACGCGACTCATCTGCTGGTGCATGGCGTCCTGCATCTGCTAGGCTATGACCATATGAACGATGGCGAGGCCGAGGCGATGGAGGCGATCGAACGCGACGCGCTGGCCAGTCTCGGCATCGCCGATCCCTATCTGATACGCGAGGACTGACACCCCCCGATGGCCGACGGCCCCAGTAGCAGCACCGGCAACGGTGACTCCAACGAATCCAGCATCTGGCACGGGCTGAAAAGCCTGATCTTCGGCGGCGATCAGGAAGAGTCGCTCCGCGACCAGCTGGAGGATGCGATCGACCGGCACGAGGGCGATCCCGGCCCCGATGCCAAGGGCGACCTGACCCCGCTGGAGCGTCAGATGGTCCGCAATCTGCTGCATTTCGGCGAGCGTGATGCCGGTGACGTGGGTGTGCCGCGTGCCGACATCATCGCGGTCGAGGAGCGCACGACCTTCGACCATCTGGTCCAGATCTTTGCCGAGGCCGGGCACAGCCGCCTGCCCGTCTATCGCGAGACGCTCGATTCGATCATCGGCATGGTGCATATCAAGGACGTGTTCAATATCCTGGCGACCGGCGCGGAGCATCCCGCCACCATCGCCGGGCTGATCCGCGATCCGCTCTATGTGCCCATGTCGCGCGGGGCGCTCGATCTGCTGGCCGACATGCGCCAGAAGCGGGTGCACCTGGCGGTGGTACTCGACGAATATTCGGGCACAGAGGGCCTCGTCACCATCGAGGACCTGATCGAGGAAATCGTCGGCGAGATCGAGGACGAGCATGACGAGGCGCCGCAGGCGCTGCTTGTGCCGCTCGACGGCGGTGCGTGGGATGCGGATGCGCGCGTCGGGCTGGAGGAGGTCGGCCGCGCCGTCGACCCGCAGCTCGAAGAAGCGGAGGACGATGTCGACACGCTGGGCGGCCTGACCGCCGTGCTGGCAGGACAGGTGCCTCCGGTCGGTACTTGTATCGACCATCCCAGCGGCTGGCGGATCGAAGTGACGGAGGCCGATGAGCGTCGCATCCACCGCCTGCGCCTCCATCCGGCGGTGGCCACGGTCGACGAGTGATCCGCGCCTATCGGGCCGGGGATCGCGACGCCTGCCTGGCGCTGTTCGACGGCAATAGCGCTCCCTATTTCGCGCCGTCCGAACGCGCCGACTTCGCGCATTTCCTCGACCATGATGCGGCGAAATGGGCGTTTCAGGTGGCGGAACGGGATGGCCACATCGTCGGCTGCGGCGGGATGGCCATCGGCGCAAACAGACGTATCGCGCATTTCTGCTGGGGCATGGTCGACCGCACGCGGCACAGACAGGGCATCGGCACCGCGCTGGTTCGCGTACGACTGGACCGGGCCGCCCAAGCGGATGTCCGCGAGGTCCGGCTGGATACCAGCCAGCATAGCCGAGCCTTTTACGAACGGCTGGGCTTTCGGGCCGAGAGCGTGACGACGGATGGATATGGGCCGGGGCTCGACCGCTGCGATATGGTGCTGACGCTTCCCAAACTGGCATGATCGCAAAGGCCGACTTGCTGCATAATTGCGGCAAGTCGGCCATGAGGGTGATGGTCGGTTAGCGGAAACCGCCCTCCCGACGGAACGCGGTCCAGTCGTCACTGCCGCTCCAATAGGATGGTCCCCCCATGCATCGCCATGCCGTCTCTTCCTCGACGCATTCTTCATAGCTCGAATGGCGAGTATCGAGGCGAGGTCGTCCCTGAACGTCATAACCGGAGCAGCGAATCCGGACTTCCTGCTCGCAAGACGGCATGGCTGCCGCCGGTTGCGCGGCCGTCAGGCAGCCCAAGACGCCGATTGCGCCAAACATTGGAACCAGTGTGAGGACATTCTTCATCGGATACCTCCCTCAGGGCGCCCTTCGCGCTGTTCGGGAGGTTGAATGGCCGGTGCCATGTACTGCAATGACGGACATATCCGATCCGGGGTAAGCCTGAGCCGACTCACCCATTTCGGGCTCTTCCCTCCGCAATGATAATCATTCAATCGATTACAGAGCGCGCTTTATTCTATTATCCTCGACCGTGCGGCTGACCTATACGTCATGGTACAGACGATTACTCCCAAGGCTTCCCGGTTCGAGGATGCGGATAAACTCCCTGACATTCGCGTCCTCGACGGCCGCCGGTGCTCTCCCCGTGGCACCGGCGGCCAAAATTCATGCGCAGGGAATGCGGCGCCTGGCTCACCCGACCGGCAGCAAAGTATCGACGCCGCGCGCCGCCACGACCCAGCGATAAAAGGCATCGGTCAGCGCGTATCGGAAATAGAGCGGCTCGACTTCGATCGCCCCCTGGCGGCCCAGGCAATGCCGACCCTGATCGAGAATGCGATAGACATATTGGGTCTGCAGCGCCGGATGGCCATGCGCCCTCACCATCCGGGTGGTGTTTTCCGGTTCGGACCGTACCAGACATTGCAGCGCCCGGGCGCGAAGCCGCTCGTCGGGATAGGCTAGCGACAGCCTGTTTGCTTCCATGGCCTCCAGCCGCGCCTGAACGGCGGGATCATCCACTTGCCGGGTCGTCAACTCCGCGTCAGGTGCGAAACGCGCGATCGCCTCCTCCAGGACGGCACCCCGATCATAGACGCTGCGGCATACCGGCGGCCCCATGCTGGTAGTGGCCGGCCAGCAGCTTGCCAGATCAGGCGGTGCAGGGATGGGTGAGCGCGGAAGATCGGGCCAGCAGGCCATGTTGGCCCGGATGAAGCCGTCCATCGCAAATAGAGGCGCCGGACTGTTCGGCTTTCCGTCGATCACCCGGTGCAGCAGCTTGACCGGGAAGAACCGGGCACAGCGCACGAACATCTGCGCCTTCTCGTCCAGAATGCGGTTCGTCAGCCGATCGGGTTGGATCGCGATACCCGGCGGAGGCGGAGCGTTGGTTGGCGGAAGCCTCTCTGCCTCGACGACGACCTCGCGGCCCTGGACGGGTGTGGGTCGATCGTGATCCTGAACCGCCCCTATGGACGGCACGGCCGCCATCATCACGGCCACCAAACCCCATTCCATCGATCCCATGCGCATGACATGCCCTCCCAAGCCTTCAGAACGCGCCAGGATGGTGCCGTCAAAGGCCATAGAAGGCCAGCGCGACGTCACGCTTTCCCCTTCCCCCCACGCCGCGCCCACCCTATCCTCGGGCCATGCGCAAACATGTTCTGATTGTCCTTGGCATCATCGTCCTGATCGGCATCGGTGTCGTCACCTGGCTTGCCTGGCCCGACACGGCGCGGTTGAGCGTCGATCAGGTTGCGGGCGCGCGTCCGACGATCGAGACGCCGCGCGAGCAGACGATTCCCACGGTCGACATCGCCAAGCCCGTCGGCTGGGCGAACGGCGCCAAGCCCAGCGTCGCGCCGGGCCTGGCCATCCAGCCCTTTGCGAGCGGTCTCGACCATCCGCGCTGGTTGTACCAGTTGCCCAATGGCGATGTGCTGGTCGCCGAAACCAACTCGCCGCCGCGGCCCGGTTCGGGGATCGTGCAGCGGGTGATGAACTTCTTCCTGGGCCGAGCAGGCGCGGCGGTGCCTTCGGCCAATCGGATCACCCTGTTGCGCGACACGAACGGGGACGGCGTGGCGGATATGAAGACGCCGTTCCTGACCGGGCTCAACTCGCCCTTCGGCATGGTGCTGTTCGACGGGCAGCTCTACATCGCCGACACCGACGCACTGGTCCGCGTGCCGTACCAGGAAGGCGCGACGAAGATCACCGCCAAGCCGGAAAAGGTCGTGCCCCTGCGCCCGGCGGGCAATCACTGGGCGCGCAACGTGTTCGCCTCGGGCGACGGCAAGACGCTGTTCGTGTCGGTCGGCTCGTCGAGCAACGTCGCCGAGAATGGTCTGGATCTTGAAAAGAACCGCGCCGCGATCCTGCAGGTCTGGCCGCAGTACAAGAACTGGCGAATCTATGCGGCGGGGCTGCGCAACCCGAACGGCATGGCACTGAACCCGGTCAATGGGCGGCTATGGACCGTGGTCAACGAGCGCGACATGCTCGGCTCCGACCTGGTGCCCGATTATCTGACCCAGGTGGAGTTCGGCGATCACTTCGGCTGGCCCTGGTATTATTGGGGCGGCTATCCCGACAACCGGGTCCAGCCGACCAATCCGCCGCTCCAGCAATATGTGAAGCGCCCCGACTATGCGCTGGGGCCGCACGTCGCGGCGCTCGGCCTGACCTTCTCCGAGGGCGCGAAGCTGGGCGACAGGTTCGCACGCGGCGCATTCATCGGCGAGCATGGCTCGTGGAACCGCAAGCCGCCATCGGGCTACAAGGTCGTGTTCGTGCCCTTCGCGGACGCCTTTCCCGTGCCCAAAGCCAAGCCGGTCGAGGTGGTCGGCGGCTTCCTAAACGCCAAGGGCGAGGCGCAGGGACGGCCCGTGGGCGTGATCGTCGACAAGACCGGCGGCCTGCTGGTCGCGGATGACGTCGGCAATGTGGTGTGGAAGGTCAGCGCGGCGAAGTAATTACCGAGCTGGAAACAGTCCCCCGCCATGGCGATCGTCACAGGGCTTTCCCCGAAAATTGCCGTTCCGGCGATCGTTGCTCTGGTCATAATCGCCACCGCAGCTGGCCTGCCCAGCATGACCCGCAGAAACGCGGGGCCAAGCTATGATTGGGGTGAACGGGTCCCGGCATCCATTTATGAATGGCCGCCGGGTTGCCTGAAACGGGACTATAGAAAGCATGATCGTCTTCCGAAGACATGCACGTATCGACGCGGGTATAAGCTGACCAATCCTACGGAACTCGGCCTATCGGTAGGCAAGGGTGAAGTCTGGTATCAGGTTGGAGATGACGCGCTGTTGCTGGATTGTCAGACTTGGGGGCGGGACTGTATCATCAGGAACAGCGTTCCAGGCAAATTCACGACCGAGCGACAATAAAATAGATTGCTTGCCGCCCCGCTCGCTGCGCTACTTCAACAGCTTCGGTGCCTCCGAGCGGATCACCGCCTCCAGCTGGCTGGAAAAGAGTGACAGGAAGGCGGGTAGGTTGACCACCGCATGGACCTTGTCCTCATAGACCGTCGCCTGTGCGCCGATCGACTGGCCCATCGCGCCGACGGTGAAGTGCATCGTGTCGCCGTCCCAGCGATGTTCCACCGTCGCGCCTCCGGGGATCATGCGGCCGATCTTGCCGATGCCGCCGTCGAGCCGCTGGCGCACGTCCTCCTTGCCGAGCTTGTGCGGGATATCGAGCGAAATGGGGGCACTCATGCGGTCATCTCCGTGGCAAAGAGCATCGCGTCGTCGGCAAAGGCCTTGAACTCCAGCGCATTGCCGCTGGGTTCGCGGAAGAACATCGTCGCCTGCTCGCCCGGCTGGCCCTTGAACCGGACATAGGGGGCGATGCCGAAGGAGATGCCCGCCGCCTCGACGCGCGCGGCCAGTTTTTCCCAGTCCGGCATGGTCAGCACGACGCCGAAATGCGGTACCGGCACCTGATGGCCGTCGACCGCATTCTCGACCGCAACCGGCTTGGCGGCAGGATCGAGATGCGCGACGATCTGATGACCGAACAGGTCGAAGTCGATCCAGTGATCGCTCGACCGGCCTTCGGGGCAGCCCATGACCTCGCCATAGAAATGGCGGGCGGCGGCCAGGTCGTGGACCGGGAAGGCGAGATGGAAGGGGCGCAGGGTCATGATGGAAAGCTAGGGTGGCGGGGCGGGGTTTTCCACCTTTTTACGACGGGATGCCCCTCCACCATCGCTGACGCGATGGTCCCCCTCCCCAAGCATAGCTTGGGGAGGAATGGGCTGTCAAAATCCTCCCCAAGCTATGCTTGGGGAGGGGGACCGCCCGGCACAGCCGGGTGGTGGAGGGGCATCGCTACACATCCCGCATTGCTCCTGTCACAGGCCCGCGCCATATCCTGCCGCCGTGACCCGCTATCCCGCTCTCCTCGCCCTGATCGCCGGGGCTGTCGCCGCCTGTGGCTTTGCCCCGCTCGACCTCTGGCCGCTGTTGCTGGTCGGGCTGATCGTCCTGCTCGCACTGGTGCAGGATGCGCCAAGCATCCGGGGCGCGCTGTGGCGCGGATGGGCGTTTGGGGTCGGGCATTTCACCGTCAACAACAACTGGTTTCAGCACGCCTTCGACTTTCAGGACAAGATGCCGCCGGTGCTGGGCTATTTCGCGGCGGTCGGACTGGCACTCTACCTGGCCATTTTCCCGATGGCGGCGGCGGGCGTGGCCTGGAGGTTGCGGGGGCGGCGACCGGATGCCGCCTATGTGCTGATCTTCGGTGCGGCATGGATCGCGACCGAATATTTACGCGCGCGTCTGTTCACTGGCTATGCCTGGGACCCGTTGTCGGTCGCCTGGCTGCCGGTCATCGGCGTGGCGCGGATGAGCGCCTTTATCGGCACCTATGCGCTGTCGGGGCTGACCGTGGTGCTGGCGGGCGCGATCTGGCTGGCGCTTCGGCGGCATTGGCATCTGGCGGCGGTGATGGTGCCCGCGACCGGGCTGGCCGCGCTGTCCGCTCCGCTGACCCGCGCCGCCGAGCCCGCCCCCGACGCGCCGCTGGTCCGCGTCGTCCAGCCCAATGTCAGCCAGGACCAGCGCGGCCAGAGCGACGGCCCGTTGCTGATCGAACGCCTGACCCAATTGTCGGGACGTCCCGGCCCCCGCCCCCGACTGATCGTCTGGCCCGAGGGCGTCGTGCGCGACATGATCGAGGACGGTTACCCAGACTGGGCCTATTTCGGGTTCAACTATGCCCCGCCCTTCTGGACGCGCCGCCAGATCGCCCGCGTGCTGGGACCGCACGACACCGCACTAGTCGGGGGCACCGCGCTGCTCTTCTCGCCTGATCGCGCTCGGGTGAGCAGCGCGACCAACAGCGTCTTTGCGATCGGCCCTTCGGCACGGATCACCGGGCGCTACGACAAGGCGCATCTCGTGCCTTATGGCGAATATCTGCCCATGCCGTGGCTGCTGAAGCCGCTCGGCCTCGCCCGCCTCGTCCCCGGCGACATGGACTTCACCCCCGGCCCCGGTCCGCGCAATCTGCGCGTGCCGGGCTTCGGGCCGGTCGGGGTACAGCTCTGCTACGAGATCATCTTCTCCGGCCAGGTGGTCGACGAAGCGCATCGCCCGCGCCTGCTCTTCAATCCGTCGAACGATGCCTGGTTCGGCCGCTGGGGCCCGCCGCAGCATCTGGCGCAGGCGCGGATGCGGGCGATCGAGGAGGGGCTGCCGATCATTCGCGCCACCCCGACCGGCATCTCGGCGATCATCGCCGCCGATGGCCGCCTGATTGCGACCGTATCCCATGAGACGGCGGGCGCGGCGCAAGCCCCCCTGCCCGCCGCCCTGCCGCCCACGCCCTTCTCACGCATCGGCAACATGATGGCGCTGGCCATCGCGGCGGCGCTTGCCGCGATCGGCGTTGCCATTCGCCGCCGCGCCCGCTAGAGGACATATAAAGCTATCTTTATATCCTTATGAGGACGGGAATGCGGAACTCGTACATCTTTACCTCGGAATCGGTTTCCGAAGGTCACCCCGACAAGGTCGCAGACCAGATCAGCGACTCGATCGTCGACCTGTTCCTGTCCAAGGATTCGGAAGCACGCATCGCGTGCGAGACCCTGACCACCACCAACAAGGTCGTGCTGGCGGGTGAAATCCGCTGCAAGGGCGTGTTCGAGAACGACCAGTGGGCCGAGGGCGCGCTGGAAGAGATCGAGCGGACCGTGCGCGATACGGTCAAGCGGATCGGTTACGAGCAGTCGGGCTTCCACTGGCAGACCTTCGACTTCTCGAACAACCTGCACGCCCAGTCGGCGCATATCGCGATGGGCGTGGACGAGAGCGGCAACAAGGACGAAGGCGCTGGCGACCAAGGCATCATGTTCGGTTACGCGACCGACGAGACGCCCGGACTGATGCCCGCCACCCTCTATTACAGCCACAAGATCCTGGAAAAGATGGCGGCCGACCGCCACTCCGGCGCGGCCCCCTTTCTGGAGCCCGACGCCAAGAGCCAGGTGACCCTGCGCTATGAAAACGGTGTGCCCGTCGGCGCGACCGCGATCGTCGTGTCGACCCAGCATTCGGCCGAACTGTCGAACGAGGCGGGCCAGGCCAAGCTTCGCGACTATGTGAAGTCGGTGCTGACCGACATCCTGCCCGAGGGCTGGCTGCCTGAAGAGAAGCAGATCTACGTCAACCCGACCGGCCTGTTCGAAATCGGCGGCCCGGACGGTGACGCCGGTCTGACCGGCCGCAAGATCATCGTCGACACCTATGGCGGTGCTGCCCCGCATGGCGGCGGCGCGTTCAGCGGCAAGGACCCGACCAAGGTCGACCGCTCGGCGGCCTATGTCGCACGCTACCTCGCCAAGAACGTCGTTGCGGCGGGTCTGGCCAAGCGCTGCACCATCCAGCTCTCCTACGCCATCGGTGTCGCCGAGCCGCTGTCGGTCTATGTCGACCTGCACAGCACCGGCCAGGTCGAGGAAGCCAAGCTGGAGGCCGCGCTGCCGAAGCTGGTTCGCCTGACGCCGAAGGGCATTCGCGAGCATCTGAAGCTGAACGCGCCGATCTATTCGAAGACCGCCGCTTATGGTCACTTCGGTCGCGAGGCCGAGGGCGCGCTGTTCACCTGGGAAAAGACCGACCTGGTCGACCAGATCAAGGCCGCCGTCGCCTGATCCGACGCACCGACAGGTGAACGACGCCCGTGCGGGGATGCCCGCGCGGGCGTCTTTCTTTTTCGGGTAATGCGCTTGCCCTTTGGGACACGGCACGTCAGCCTCCCTCCGATCAATAGGGGGATGGACGATGCTGGCGATGGCGATTCTGGTAGCGGCAGCGCAAGTGGCGGCGGCACCGCCCGTCATCGCAACCGAGGACAGCCGCTCCGAGCAACAGCGTCTCAATGACGCCTCGATTTTTGGCGTGATGATCTACGCCTTCGACCGCGCGGCCTGGGTCAGCACCGACTCGCTGATGGAGGTGGTCCCCAGAGACCAGCTGGTGGGTGCGGGCGGCTATGTCATCGAGCCGGTCAACAAGGACACGCTGCGTGCGACCTATTTCAAGGGCGACGCCGCCAGCGCGCGTGCCTTTTTCATTGCCGATGTGCGGAACGGGAAAGTCGTCCGGCACGACATCCTGTCCGAGCCTGCGCCGTTGACGCCCGTACAGATGATCCTCGCCCGCGCCCGCGAAATCGCCAAGCAGGAGGCAGGGGCGAAGGGCTATCGCCCCTGTACCGCCGCACCGTTCAACACCGTCGTCCTGCCGTCCGTAAATGGCGGCCCGGTTACCGTCTATCTGCTTTCACCACAGGTCACGAACGCCAACTATATGATGGGCGGCAATTACCGCGTGACGATCGCGCCGGATGGGCGGATCGTCGGCAGCCGCGCGTTCAACACCAGCTGCCTCAACCTGAAGCTGCCCGACCGAGACAAGGAGAAGGTCGCCGGGCTGTTCGTCAACCATCTGCTCGATCCGGTGCCGACCGAGATTCACGTCTTTGCCTCTTACAGCGTCCAGCAGCCCGTCTTTGTGCTGACACCCGATAAGCGAACATGGCAGGTGCGGGGTCGGGACATCTCGGTCCTTTTCCCGCGCTAAGGCCGCTATTCCCGTGCCTCGCCCTGTACCTGACCATGGGCGAGCAGCGTAAACAGCCCCGCCCCACCGACCAGATTGCCCAGGATCGCCGGGAGCATCAGCCCGAACATCGCCCGCTCGACGGACACCTGACCGGTGAAAAGCAGCAGGAACGCCTCGTCTGCACCGACGATCGAGTGGCTGAATCCGGCGATCGCGATGACATAGGTGATGGCCAGGATGATCCAGAAGGCCTGGGTCCGGCCATTGGGCAGGATCCAGGCGACCACCGCGATCAGGAACCCGGCGGGGATGGCGTTGACGAACGTGTCCCATCCGCCCAGCTCCAGGATACGGACCGACACCGCGACCATCGACTCGCGAATCTCGGCATTGCCCAGCGCCCCCGCCGCCACCATGCCCGCGGCCAGCGCCGTGCCCATCAGGTTGGCGACCAGTACGATCCCCCAGAGCCGCAGCGTCCGCCGGAGCGCCCAGGCCGATGGCTTCGTCACCAGCGGCAGCATCGCGGTGATGGTGCTTTCGGTGAACAACTGCATCCGCCCGAGAATGACGACCAGAAACCCCACCGGATAGCCCAGCGACGCGACCAGTCCGCGCCACGGCGCCTCGGGCAGCCCGGCGTGAAGCGCCCCCTCGGCGATCAGCGAGCTGTGGATCGCGATCCCCGCCGCCAGCCCCGACCAGAACAGCGCACCGGCGGGCCGGTCCAGTTCGCTCTCCCCCGCCTCACGCACCGCGCGGTGGAGGTCCTTGGCATCGGCGGCCTTCTGCGCCTTTCCATCGGGTTGGGGAGCATCGTCTTCCATGGTGGAAGCGCAACGAGCGACCCCACCCTTGGCTCCCTGTCCGACCCGCGCTAAAGGCCCGGCGATGAACGATCCGACGACGATCCGCCGCCTTTATGGTCGGCGTCAGGGCCATAAGCTGCGCCAGGGCCAGGCCGCGCTGGTCGAAGAGATGCTGCCGACACTGAGCGTGCCCGAGGAAGGCCCGCTGGATGCCGTGCGCCTGTTCGGCGAGGATCGGCCGCTTCAGGTCGAGATCGGCTTCGGCGCGGGCGAGCATCTGGCCGGACAGGCCGAGGCGACGCCGGGCACCGGCTTTATCGGCTGCGAGCCGTTCCTGAACGGCGTGGTCGGTGCGCTCGGCCATATCCGCGACCGCGAGCTGACCAATGTCCGCCTGCACATGGGCGACGCGCTGGAGGTGATCGAGCGGCTGCCCGATGCCAGCCTGGAGCGCGTATATCTGCTCCACCCCGATCCCTGGCCAAAGGCCCGCCATGCCAAGCGGCGGATGATGAACCACGGCCCGCTCGACACCATCGCGCGCAAGCTGAAGTCGGGCGGCGAATTCCGCCTGGGCACCGACGACCCGACCTATTGCCACTGGTCGATGATGATCATGAACGGCCGGGCCGATTTCGAATGGCAGGCCCGCACCCCCGCCGACTTCCTCACCCGCCCCGCCGACTGGCCCGAAACGCGCTACGAACGCAAGGCCCGCCGCCAGGGGCATGAGGTGTGGTATTTCCGGTATATCCGGCTGTAAGTCCCGAATTTCGCTGATCTAGAGACGCAAAGCGCCGCTCCGGTGGTCGGTACGTGCCACGTCGAGCAGCCCCGGCATGGCCGCGATCGGGCGCAGGCCCCGTCGGGTCATCTCGGCCTGGATCGCCTGGGCATCGCCGCCGCCGGGCTCGGCACTGGCCATGGCGAAGGCCAGTAGCAGCGACTCGTCGTCCATGAACTCCATGAGATCGGGGTCCAGCATCGGGTTCATCACCATCCTCCCATTCTATATCTGCATCAATAACAAGCAGATCGCCCGCTGGTTGCCAATGCCGCCGGTTTGGATGGCGATACGCACGCCCTCTGGCGGGGCGGGGCCGCGTCGTTATAGACGGCGGCCTCGGAATTTGAGGCAAGACATGGTCGATGACAGCTGGGGCGTGACGCCGCCGCGCGGCGGACTGCGCGTCCGGACGAATGATAGTTTGGAGGAGCGCGCCGCCGCACGGGCCAAGGCGCGCGAGGCACGGGCGGGCGAGCGCAGCACGCTGATGGCTGGGCGGATGGAGGCGCGCGCCGCGTTGCGTGAGCGCGAGACGCTGGCCCGCGAAGCCGAACGCGCCGCCCGGCGCGAGGCGGAGGAAGCCGCCGCCGCCAGGGACCCCCATGCCGCCGCCGCCAAGCGCCACCGCACCTCGGGCCGCAAGGACGTGGTGCGCGAGCAGCGCGATACGCGGGGCTACGCCACGGTGGTCGACGAGTGGCGGATTCGCGAATTGTCCAAGCGGGGGGCGTCGCTGTCGGGGCTGGCGGCGGCGTTCGGGATTACCGCCGAAGAGGTCGCGCAGATTCTGGCGACGGCGGAGGAATGATCTTCCTGGAACCGATCGACATTCATCCTCCCCCTTCTTCCCTCTCCCCTGGACAGGGGAGAGGGTTAGCGAAGCTTGCCAGCTTGCTGGCTAGCGCAGCTTGGGTGAGGGGTTGAGCGAGCCGAACGGCTCGCGCGCTCGGCCAGCGAGCGCTCCACCCCTCACCCAGCTCCGACCAAGCCTTTGCTTTCGCAAAGGCCAAGTCTGTGCAACCCTCTCCCCTCTGCGAGGGGCGAGGGAAGAAGGGCATAGCTGCATGTCGATCCACCCTAACGCCTTGCTTACCGAATTACGTTAAAGCCCGCATTCCATGGTCGATTCCGCCCCGCACGCCACGCGCCCGCCGCGTCCCCGCTCCGCCGTCAGCCGGGGTGTCGGGTTGGCCGGGCTGGCGGGTTCGCTGGGCTGGATCGCTTTCGCGCGGTGGCGGCATCTCGACGGGCCTTATGCGGCGTTGCTGCATCTGGTCTGTGCGGGCGTGCCGATGCTGCTCTGGTCGGTACTGGTCGACAAGGTGCATCGCCATGCCTCGACCGGGATCGACTGGGCGAATCCCCGTCCCGCCCGCGAGACGTTGGACATCAGCCTGACCAAGCTGGCGGGGCTCTGGGCGACCTTTGGCGGGATCGCGCTGATCTTTGCGACGGGGCGCTTCTATTGGCAGGGGATTTTTCCCTTTGCCATGTGGTGCCTGGGGTGGATCGCGCCGGTGCTGTTCCTGCTGTCCATTCCCTATGTCATCTGGCTCGACCGGCGGCTGGTCGAGCCGAAGGACGGTGCGTGGATGCTGGGCGCATGGCTGACCGGGCAGCCGGGCGTGGATCGGCACGCCATCTACGCGCATCTGCGATCCTGGGCGGTGAAGGCGTTCTTCCTGCCCTTCATGCTGGGCGTGGTGCCGGGCGGGTTCGGCATGTTCGTGCGGACCGACCTGAGCGTCGCGCTGCACGATCCGGTGGCGCTGGCCAATGGGCTGATCACGCTAATGTTCCTGATCGACGTTGCCTTTGCCACGATCGGGTATATGCTGACCATGCGGCCGCTCGATGCGCATATCCGCTCGGCCAATCCTTATGCGGCGGCCTGGGCGGCAGCGCTGATCTGTTATCCGCCGACGATCCTGATGGGCGATAACGGCCCGCTCAACTATCGGCCGGGGACCGCCGAGTGGAGCTACTGGTTCGCGGGGCACCCGCTGGTGCTGGCGGTGACGGGCGCGGTGCTGGTCGCCCTGACCGCCATCTATGCCTGGTCAACCGTGGCGTTCGGCATCCGCTTTTCCAATCTGACGCACCGGGGCATCCTGACCCACGGGCCTTATGCGGTGTCGCGGCACCCGGCCTATCTGTCGAAGAACATCTTCTGGTGGATCGCGACGATCCCGATCCTGTCGACCGGGACCTGGGTGGATGCAGCCCGCAGCACGTTGCTGCTCGGGGTGGTCAGCGGAATCTATTATTGGCGCGCGCGGACCGAGGAGCGGCATCTGTCGGCCGATCCGGCCTATCGGGATTATTATGACTGGATGGAGCGGTATGGAGTGGTGCCGCGATTCTTCAGGCGGGTTTGGGGGCGGGGGTAGGACCTTGGCCTTCGACGGGAAGGTCCACCTTCACGGCATGGGTCTGGATCGGCATGAACGCCAGGATCAACCCACTGGCGATCCCCAAGACCCCCCAGACATAATGTCCGCGCCGACAATCCAGAACACCGCGCACCAGACAAAAGACGCAAGCGCCAAGCATAGCAAATGTCCAGAGCGCGAGACTCATCATCAGAAGCTCGCCTCGCCATACACCCGCGAGATGTCGCCGCCCCATTCGCCATGATAGCGATCGAGCAGCACCTGCGCAGGCACCTTGCCCGAGCGGACGATCTCGCGCAGCGGATCGAGGAAGCCGGTCTCGTTATCCCCCGCCCCGTTCAACCGCGCGCGCGCCGCCAACCCGGCATGCGCGATATCGAGCACCTCACCCGCAATGTCACGCAGACGCCCGCCACCCGGCAGCGGCGCGTCCAGCGCCAGTTCCGGCACCGAGTCGCGCAGCGCCTGCCGCTCATCGAGCGACCAGTCCTTGACCAGATCCCACGCCGCATCCAGCGCACCGTTGTCGTACAACAACCCGACCCAGAGCGCAGGCAGCGCACAGATGCGGTTCCACGGACCGCCATCGGCGCCGCGCATCTCCAGGAAGGTCTTCAGCCGCACTTCGGGGAAGGCGGTCGACAGGTGATCGTTCCAGTCGTCGATCGTCGGCAGCTCGCCGGGCAGGACCGACAGCTCGCCCTTCAGGAAGTCGCGGAACGACAGACCCGCCGCGTCGATATACTTGCCCTCACGGTAGACGAAGTACATCGGCACATCGAGCGCATAGTCGGCATAGCGCTCATAACCGAAACCGTCCTCGAACACGAAGGGCAGCATGCCGGTGCGCGCGGGGTCGGTGTCCGACCAGATATGGCTGCGGAAGGACAGCTTGCCGTTGGGCTTGCCTTCGGTGAAGGGCGAGTTGGCGAACAAGGCAGTCGCCAGCGGCTGGAGCGCGAGGCCGACGCGGAACTTCTTCACCATGTCCGCCTCGGACGCGTAGTCGAGGTTCACCTGGATCGTCGACGTCCGCAGCATCATGTCGAGGCCGAGCGAGCCGACGCGCGGCATGTGGCGCAGCATGATCGCATAGCGCCCCTTGGGCATGATCGGCAGCTCGGCGCGGGTCTTGTCCGGCCACATGCCCAGCCCCAGGAAACCGACGCCCAGCTTGTCGCCCGCCGCCTTCACCTGGGTCAGGTGACGCCCCGTCTCGGCACAGGTCTGGTGCAGATTGTCCAGCGGCGCGCCCGACAGTTCGAACTGGCCCGCAGGCTCCAGGCTGATCGAGCCGTCCGCGCCGGTCAGCGCGATGACGTTGCCGCCCTCCATGACCGGCGCCCAGCCATATTGCTCCAGTTGCCCAAGCAGCGCGCGGATGCCCGAGGCTTCGTCGTAGGACGGCGCGTGGTGATCGCCCAGCGCATAGACGAACTTCTCGTGCTCGGTCCCTATCCGCCAGCGATCGCTGGGTTTTTCGCCGCGCGCGAAGCTGGCGATCAACTGGTCGCGCGACTCGATGATGGCGCTCTTGGCTGTGCTCGCGGTCTTGGTGCTCATGAACCGCGCCTTACGCGGGCGCGCGCGTCCACGCCATAGGCTGAATCAACGCCAGTCCCCCGCCGCCGCCATCCAGAGGGACACCGCCGCCGCCGCCGCGGTATCGGCGCGCAGGATACGGGGGCCGAGGCCGATGCCGATGGCGGCGGGATGCGCGCGGATCGCCTCGCGCTCCTCCGCGTCGAAGCCACCTTCGGGGCCGATCAGGATCGCCGCCGGGCCGTGATGGGCTCGCATCGCCTCCAGCGCGGGGACGCCGCCGGTCTCGTCGGCGAAGAACAGGGCACGCTCCGGCGACCAGTCGCGCAGCAGCGCGGCCAGCTTCACCGGCTCGGCCACCTCGGGCAGCGCGGTGCGGCCGCATTGTTCGGCCGCTTCGATCATGTGCGCACGCAGCCGTTCGGTATTGGGCTTGTCGACCACGGTGCGGCGGGTGACGACGGGGACCAGCCTTGCCACGCCCAGCTCGCACGCCTTTTCGGCCAGCCAGTCGACCCGGCCCTTTTTGAGCGGCGCGGCGCACAGCCACAGATCGGGCACCGCCTCACGCTCGCGAAGCATTTCCGTCACGTCCAGCGTCAGGTCGCGCTTGCCGACCGAGGCGGCGATGCCTAGCCACTCGCCGGTCCGGTCGTCGAACAGCTTGACCGGATCGCCGACCTTGGTCCGCATCACCGACACCAGATAATGCGCCGCCGGGCCGTCGATGCGGATCGGCCCCTCGGCCAGGGGCTGGTCGACGAACAGGCGGGGCGTGGATTGCGGCGGCCAGGCGGGGGTAGCGGGCATGGGCCTCGCTTACACGGGTCGCGCGGCACTTGCCACTTTTGCGGCTTCGGGTGTTGTCTGTCGCGAAAGGACGGACGATGGGCAAACATTACCAAGAGGAACTGGAATCGCTGCAACTTGCGCTGGTGCGCACCCAGATGGCGATGGCGGGGTCTGACGAACGCGTGGTGATCGTGCTGGAAGGCCGCGACGGGGCGGGCAAGGACGGCACGATCAAGCGGATCACCGAACATCTCTCGGTCCGCGCCACCCGCGTGGTCGCACTGCCCAAGCCGTCCGACCGCGAACGCACGCAATGGTATTTCCAGCGCTACGCCACGCACCTGCCCGCCGCCGGGGAAATCGTGATCTTCAACCGCAGCTGGTACAATCGTGCAGGCGTCGAGGTGGTGATGGGCTTCTCCACCGCCACCGAGCAGGAGGCGTTCCTGCGCGACGCCCCCGATTTTGAACGGATGCTGGTCGAAAGCGGCATCAGGCTGGTCAAGATCTGGCTCGACATCTCGAAGAGGGAACAGGAAGAGCGGCTGGAGGCGCGGCGCACCGATCCGCTCAAGGCGCTGAAAGTGTCGGACATGGACAAGGTCGCGCAGGCCAAATGGGCCGATTATTCGGCGGCGCGCGACACGATGCTGACCCGCACCCACACCCCCTTCGCGCCCTGGCATGTCGTGCGCGCCGACGACAAGAAGGATGCCCGGATCGCGATCATCCGCCACATCCTACGCGGCATCGCCCCCGCCGATATCGCGGGCGGCGTGAAGGCGCCCGACCCGGAAATCCTGTTCCCGTTCGACATGGCCGCGCTGGAAGACGGGCGGCTGGCCAAATAGGGTTACGGCCGCATTAGGCAAATCTTCACGGGGGCGGGGATAGCGTGTGCGCAAATCCCCAGCGTCGAGGATCGTCCAGGATGTTGCCCCCTGCCCCCCGTATCGCCGCGACCCTGATCGTCCGGAACGAGGCGCGCTGCCTCGCACGCTGTCTGGAAAGCGTCGCCCCGTTCGTGGACCGCATCGTCGTGCTCGACACGGGTTCGACCGACCGAACCGTGGCCATCGCCAAGGCGGCGGGCGCCGAGGTGCATCACCTGCCCTGGCCGGACGATTTCGCCGAGGCGCGCAACCATGTGATGGCCTGCGCCGATGCCGACTGGAACCTGATGCTCGACGCCGACGAGTGGATCAGCGCGGGCGGCGAGCAGCTTCGTCGCTGGTGCGCGGGGCCGCCGCGGCTGGGGTCGGTCTGCATCGAGAACGAGACGGATGGCAGTGCCTACCCGACGCGCAGCTGGATTGCCCGTCTGTTACCGCGCGGCACCTATTATGAGGGGCGCATCCACGAACAGGTCGTCTCTCCCCTGCCGATCACCCCTACCCCGATCCATGTCGGCCATGACGGCTATCTCGCGGCCCAGAAGGCCAGGAAGATCGACCGCAATTACCAGCTGTTGCAGCGCGAACTCGCCGAGCAGCCGGACAATCCCTATCTGATGTTCCAGTTCGGCATGGAAGCGCAGGCGCGGCGCGATCTTCCAACCGCCTGCGACTATCTGCAGCGCGCCCTAGCGACCGCGCCGCGCGATGCCGGGTGGCGGCACCCGCTGGTGACGAGCGCCATGACGCTGATGGCCTATATGGGGCGGCGCGACGAGGCGCTGGCGCTGGCCTATGCCGAATTCCCGCATTGGCAGCACTCGCCCGACTATTTCTGCGTACTGGGGGACATATTGTTCGATCAGGCGCTGGCCGACCCCGCACAGGCGATCGACCATTGGCTGCCGCTGGCGCAAGGGGCCTGGGAACGCTGTCTCGCAATCGGCGAGCGACCCGATCTGGACGGCAGCGTCGCCGGACGCGGCAGCTATCTGCCGCAGCAGAATCTCGACATCGTGCGGTCGCAGCTGGCGACGCTGGCCGCCTGAAATCAGAGTCTTAGGGCGTTGTTTACGATCGCTGTGCCTCAAGGCGGATCATGTCCCCATCCATATCGATCGCCGCGACCCTGATCGTCCGAAACGAGGCGCGCTGCCTGGCGCGCTGTCTGGGGAGCGTCGCGCCCTGGGTCGACAAGATGGTCGTCCTCGATACCGGATCGACCGACGATAGCGTTGCCATCGCCCAGGCCGCCGGGGCCGAGGTCCATCACCTGCCCTGGCCGGACAGCTTCTCGATCGCGCGCAATCATCTGCTCGATCTGGCCGACAGCGACTGGGCGCTGATGCTGGATGCCGACGAATGGCTGGTCACGGGCGGCGAGCTCTTGCGCGAATGGTGCGGCGGTCCGGCGCGGCTGGGGCGGGTGTGCATCCATAACCAGCATGACGATGGCGAGACGGCGACGCGCAGCTGGATCACCCGGCTAATCCCGCGCGGCGCGCGCTATGAGGGCCGCGTGCATGAGCAGGTCGCGTCACCGCTGCCACGCGTTCCCCTGCCCCTGCATGTGGGGCATGACGGCTATCTGGCCGCGCAGATCGTCCCCAAGCGGAACCGCAACCATATCCTGTTGCTGCGCGATCTTGCCGAGCAGCCGGACGATCCGTACCTCCATTACCAGATCGCCCGCGACGCCCGGATGCGCGACGATCTGGATGCGGCCTGCACCCATTTCACGCAGTCCCTGGCGCTGACTCCGGCGGATGCGAACTGGCGGCACGAGCTGGTCGTCACGGCGATCACGGTCCTGACAAAGGCCGGGCGGCTGGACGAAGCGCTGGCGCTGGCCGACCGGGAAATGCCGCATTGGCCGGAATCGCCCGACTTCTTCTTCGTCCTCGGCGACCTGCTGCTCGACCGGGCCATGGCCGATCCTGCCAACGCGATCGGGCATTGGCTGCCCTTGGCGGAAGGGTCCTGGCAACGCTGCCTGGCGATCGGCGAACGTCCCGAGCTGGAAGGCAGCGTGGCGGGGCGCGGCAGCCATTTGGCGCAGCATAATCTGGACGTCATCCGCTCGCAGCTGGCGATGCTGGGGGCCTAGCGCCGCCGCCGGATCGCCCACCACATCACGCCCAGCACGACGCCGACGAGCAGGACCACGCCGCCGACCATCCCGGCAACGCGCAGGATCGCCCAGAACAACGCCTCGACGAAACGGCCGACCGCGACCGACAGACCGATCATGAGGCGAGGCTATGGCGGGAAGACACGGGCAGACGATAGCGGCGAACGCCCTTGCGCGCCACGGGTCGCGGTCATAGGCCGCATGCCATGACCATCGAGCCCATGACCGTCGAGATCGTACCCGATAGCGAGCATAAGGGACTGGTCGGGCGACTGCCGCCCCGGCTGCGCGGGCTGGCGCTGCTGGCCCGGTTCGACCGGCCGATCGGCTGGTGGCTGCTGTTCTGGCCCGGCGTCTGGGCGATCGCGTTGGCAGGCGGGCTGCCGGATCGTTGGCCGCTGATCTTGTGGTTCCTGCTCGGCTCGATCGCGATGCGCGGTGCGGGATGCGTGTTCAACGACATCGTCGACCGCGATCTGGATGCCCAGGTGGCGCGGACACGGGCGCGGCCGATCCCGTCGGGGCTGGTGTCGGTGAAGCTGGCGGCGATCTGGCTGGTCGCGCTGTGCCTGATCGGCCTCGTCGTCCTCGTCCAGCTTCGCCCGCTCGCCGCGATCGTCGCGGTGGCCAGCCTGGCGCCGGTCGCGGCCTATCCGTTCATGAAGCGGATCACCTGGTGGCCGCAGGCGTGGCTGGGCATGGTGTTCAGCTGGGCCGCATTGGTCGGCTGGGCCGAGGTGGCGGGTTCGCTCTCGGCACCTTTGTGGCTGCTTTATGCGGGGTCGATCGCCTGGGTGATCGGCTATGACACCATCTATGCGCTGCAAGACCGCGAGGATGATGCGCTGATCGGGGTGCGCTCGTCCGCGCTGCGTATGGGGGCGCATGTGAAGCCGGGGGTCGGGGCGTTCTACCTTGCGGCGGTGCTGTGCTGGGCGGGGGCGATCTGGCTGGTGCGACCGGACGCGATTGCCCTTGCGGCGCTGGTGCCGGTGGCGCTGCATCTCGGGTGGCAGGTGGCGACGTTGAAGCCAGACGATGGCGCGGGGGCGCTTCACCGATTTCGATCGAATCGCTTTGCCGGTTTGCTGATGGCACTGGCCTGTGCGGTGGTGGGGTCTTCTCTCTAAAATCGATCGACATTCAGCCCCCCTCTTCCCTCTCCCCTGGACAGGGGAGAGGGTTAGNNGCGCTCGCGGGTGCGAGCGCAGCACCCCTCACCCAGCTCCGACTAAGCCTTTGCTTTTGCAAAGACCAAGTCTGCGCAACCCTCTCCCCTCTATGAGGGGCGAGGGAAGAAGGGCACGGCTGAATGTCGATCCGCTCTAAATCCTTCCTGGGACGAGGATTGTTGTATCGCGCAACGCTTTGGCGGGTTGTCGGTTTTCGGAAACTCCGTCACATCTGAAGGTCGATGACCGTAGCCACGCCCGCCACCCGCTCGCTTGCCGAAAGCCATCGTTCGATCGCCATACCGGAGGGCGCGTCCTTCCTGCGGCGGTTGTTCGCCTTTGCCGGGCCCGGCTATCTGGTCGCGGTCGGCTATATGGACCCCGGCAACTGGGCGACCGACATCGCGGGCGGTTCGGCCTATGGCTATGCGCTGCTGTCGGTCATCCTGCTGTCCAACATCATGGCGATGATCCTGCAGGCGCTGTCGGCACGGCTGGGGATCGCCGCCGGGCTGGATCTGGCACAGGCATGCCGGGCGGCTTACTCCAAGCCGGTCTCGCGCATCCTCTGGCTGCTCTGCGAGATCGCGATCATCGCCTGCGACCTGGCCGAGGTGCTGGGAACCGCCATCGCGCTGCAACTGCTGTTCGACCTGCCGCTGGTCTGGGGCGTGCTCATCACCGGGTTCGACGTCTTCCTGATCCTGGCGCTCCAGCGTTACGGCTTCCGCAAGGTAGAGGCGTTCATCATCGCGCTGCTCCTCATCATCGGCGGCTGTTTCCTCTATGAGCTGATCGCCTCGCGCCCCGATCCGGGCGCCGTCATGGCGGGTTTCATCCCGACGACGCGGATCGTGACCGACCCGGCGATGCTCTACATCGCGATCGGCATATTGGGCGCGACAGTGATGCCGCATAATCTCTACCTCCATTCCTCGGTGGTGCAGACCCGCGCCTTCGGCCTGACCACCGAAGGCAAGCGCGATGCGATCAAGATGGCAACGATCGACAGCACGGTGGCGCTGTTCTTCGCCTTCTTCATCAATGCCGCGATCCTGATCGTGGCGGCGGCCACCTTCCATGTCGCAGGCCGCACCGATGTCGCCGAGATCGACCAGGCGTACCGGCTGCTCGCCCCGATGCTGGGCGCAGGCGCCGCGAGCGTGGTGTTCGGCGTGGCGCTGCTCGCCTCGGGCCAGAACTCGACCGTCACGGGGACGCTCGCCGGGCAGATCGTGATGGAGGGCTTCCTCGACCTGCGGCTCGCGCCCTGGCTGCGGCGGCTGATCACGCGCGGGCTGGCGATCGTGCCCGCCGTGCTGGTCGTGGGGGCCAGCGGTCAGGCGGGCGCGACCAAGCTGCTGGTCCTCAGCCAGGTCATCCTCAGCCTGCAACTGCCCTTTGCCGTGGTGCCGCTGGTCCGTTTCACCTCGAACAAGGGGATGATGGGGCCCTTTGCCAGTCCCGTATGGCTGCGCATCTTAGCGTGGATCATTGCGGCGATTATCATCGGCCTTAACCTGACCTTGTTGTGGGGTCTGGCAACGGGCTGATCTCGTTTTCGCAGTTGCGAAGGAATGCCGCGTGACTTCACCCCTTACGCGGCTAATCTGGGTGCAACTGGATCGACAGGGACGCCCGAATCAATGACGACCACCATCACCACCTTGCATGTCGACGACACCGGGCCGCTGGCCGACGCCATTGTCGACACGCTGGTGCACCGGATCGGCAAGGACGCCGCCAATGCGCGGCGGCACGACTGGTTGGCCGCGACCATCCTGACCGTCCGCAACGACATCATCGAGCGCTGGATGGCCTCCACCCGCGAAGCCCATGCGGCGGGGGCGAAGCGGGTCTATTATCTCAGCCTGGAGTTCCTGATCGGCCGGCTGCTGCGTGACGCGCTGTCCAACATGGGCGTGATGGCGCAGGTGGCGGGTGCCCTCCAGACCCTGGGCGTCGATCTCGCCGAGCTGGAGGAGATCGAACCCGACGCGGCGCTCGGCAATGGCGGCCTCGGCCGACTGGCCGCGTGCTTCATGGAAAGCCTCGCCAGCCTCGACCTGCCCGCTTACGGCTATGGCATCCGTTATGTAAACGGCATGTTCCGCCAGCGTATCGACGATGGCTGGCAGGTCGAGCTGCCCGAAACCTGGCTCAGCCATGGCAACCCCTGGGAGTTCGAGCGTCGCGAGAGCGCCTATTTCGTCGGCTTCGGCGGCGAGGTGATCGGCACGGAGAGCGGCGCAGTCCACTGGAAACCCGCCGAGGCGGTCGAGGCGGTGGCGGTCGACACGCCCGTCGTCGGCTGGCGCGGCAAGCGGGTCAACACGCTGCGGCTGTGGACCGCGCAGGCGATCGACCCCATCCGGCTCGATCGCTTCAACGCGGGCGATTATACCGGCGCGCTGGCCGGGCAGCTGGCGGCGGAGACTTTGGTCCGCGTCCTCTACCCCTCGGACAGTTCGCCGGCGGGGCAGGAACTGCGGCTGCGGCAGGAGTATTTCTTCTCCTCCGCCTCGCTCCAGGACATCGTCCGGCGGCATATCCAGTATTTCAAAGATATCCGAACCCTGCCCGACAAGGCGGCGATCCAGCTGAACGATACCCATCCGGCGGTGTCGGTCGCCGAGCTGATGCGCCTGCTGGTCGATCATCACGATCTGGGTTTCGAGGAGGCGTGGGAGATCACCCGCCGCACCTTCGGCTATACCAACCACACGCTGTTGCCCGAGGCACTGGAAAGCTGGCCGCTGCACCTGTTCGAGCGGCTGCTGCCGCGTCACATGCAGCTGATCTATGCGATCAATGCCAAGCTGCTGCGCGAGGCCCGCGGCCTGGAGGGCGTGGACGACCGCGCCATCGCCGCGATCAGCCTGATCGACGAGGGCGGCGAGCGCCGGGTGCGCATGGCGAACCTGGCCTTTGCGGGCAGCCACAGCGTCAACGGCGTCGCCGCGCTCCATACCGAGCTGATGAAGAAGACGGTCTTCGCCGACCTGCATCGCCTCTATCCGACGCGGATCAACAACAAGACCAACGGCATCACGCCGCGCCGCTGGTTGCAGCAATGCAATCCGCAACTGACCGCGCTGATCCGCGAGGCGATCGGACCGGGTTTCGAGGATGACGCGGAAAAATTGATAGCGCTCACGGAATTTGCGCAGGACGCGAATTTCAGGGAACGCTTTCTGGCGATCAAACGTTCCAACAAAGTGGGGCTTGGGAATTATCTTCGGGAATCGACGGGACTTCGGGTGGACCCCGATGCGTTGTTCGACGTCCAGATCAAACGTATCCACGAATATAAGCGCCAGCTGCTCAACATCATCGAGACGGTGGCGCTGTACGACCAGATCCGCAGCCATCCCGAGCGTGATTGGACCCCGCGCGTCAAGCTGTTCGCGGGCAAAGCGGCTTCCAGCTATCACAATGCCAAGCTGGTCATCAAATTGGCCAATGACGTCGCTCGCCGGATCAATTCGGACCCCAGCGTCGGTCATCTGCTGAAAGTCGGGTTCATCCCGAACTACAATGTCAGCCTGGCCGAGAAGATCATTCCCGCCGCCGATCTGTCCGAACAGATTTCGACCGCGGGCATGGAGGCGTCGGGCACCGGCAACATGAAGTTCGCCCTCAACGGCGCGCTCACCATCGGCACGCTCGATGGCGCCAATGTCGAGATCAAGGAACATGTCGGCGACGATCATATCGTCATCTTCGGCCTGACCGCCGACGAGGTCGCCGCCAAGCGCCGCGACGGCTACAACCCGCGCGAAGTGATCGAGGGCAGCCCGGAACTGCGCCAGGCCGTCTCCGCCATCGCCTCGGGCGTGTTCTCGCCCGACGATCCCGGCCGCTACGCTGGGCTGATGGGCGGGCTGTACGATGGCGACTGGTTCATGGTCGCCGCCGATTTCGATGCCTATGCCGCCGCACAACGCAGCGTCGACACACGCTGGCAGGACCAGGCGGGCTGGGCGACCTCGGCCATCCACAATGTCGCGAAAGTCGGATGGTTCTCCTCCGATCGCACCATCCGGCAATATGCCGAGGAAATCTGGAACGTGATGTGAAGCCACCCCGTGCCGCTCTGGATGCCCTGATCGAGGGCCGCAACGCCGATCCCTTCGCGTTGCTGGGACCTCATGAAGGACCGGGCGGCACGTTCCTGCGGGCGCTGGTGCCGGGTGCGGAGGCGGTCACGGCCTTCGACCTGTCCGGCACGGCGCTGGGCGACCTGAAGAGCGTCGACGCACGCGGCCTGTTCGAGGGAGCGGTCGACGGCCCCGCCCAGCCGGTCAAGTACCGCGCCCGCGGCCACGGCGCGGAATGGTGGATCACCGATCCGTACAGCTTCGGCCCCGTGCTCGGCCCGCTCGACGACTTCCTGATGGGCGAAGGCAATCACTTCCGCCTCTATGACAAGATGGGCGCGCACCTGATCGAGCATCAGGGCGTGGCGGGCGTGCACTTCGCCGTCTGGGCCCCCAATGCCGAGCGGGTCGCGGTCGTCGGCGACTTCAACGACTGGAACCCCGGCCGCCACGTCATGCGCCGCCGCCTGGATGTCGGCGTCTGGGAAATCTTCATCCCCGATATCGGCGAGGGCCGCGCCTATAAGTTCGCCATCACCGGCCCGCATGGCGCGGAACAGCCGATGAAGGCCGACCCCTTCGCCTTCGCCGCCGAGCTTCGCCCCAACACCGCCTCGGTCACGACCGCTCCGCCCCAGCATGTCTGGAAGGATGCCCCCCACCGCGAACATTGGTCGAAGATCGACCCGCGCCGCGTGCCGATCAGCATCTACGAGGTCCATGCCGGGTCTTGGGACCGCGACGAGAATGGCTGGTATCTCAGCTGGGATGCGCTGGCCGACCGGCTGATCCCCTATGTGGTGGAAATGGGGTTCACCCATATCGAATTCCTGCCCATCTCCGAGCATCCGTACGACCCGAGCTGGGGGTATCAGACGACCGGGCTCTATGCCCCGTCGGCCCGGTTCGGCGATGTCGAGGGCTTTTCGCGCTTCGTCGACGGTGCGCACCGCGCCGGGGTGGGCGTCATTCTCGACTGGGTGCCCGCCCACTTCCCCACCGACGCGCATGGCCTGTCGCATTTCGACGGCACCGCGCTCTACGAGCATGAGGACCCGCGCCAGGGTTTCCACCCCGACTGGAACACCGCCATCTATAATTTCGGGCGGCGCGAGGTTTCAAGCTTCCTGGTCAACAACGCGCTCTTCTGGCCCGAGCGTTATCATATCGACGGGCTTCGCGTGGATGCCGTCGCCTCGATGCTCTACCGCGACTACAGCCGCAAGGATGGCGAGTGGGTGCCCAACGAGCAGGGCGGGCGTGAGAATTGGGAAGCGGTCGAGTTCCTCCGCCAGGTCAACCGGCAAGTGTACGGCCAGCATCCCGGCGTCTTCACCGTCGCCGAAGAGTCCACCGCCTGGCCCGGCGTCTCGGCCCCCGCGCATGACGGTGGCCTGGGCTTCGGGTTCAAGTGGAACATGGGCTTCATGCACGACACGCTCCAGTACATGGCGCGCGAACCCGTGCATCGGCGGCACCATCATGGCGAAATCCTGTTCGGCCTGCACTACGCCTTCGACGAGAATTTCGTCCTGCCGCTCAGTCATGACGAAGTGGTCCATGGCAAGGGTAGCCTGCTGACCAAGATGGCGGGCGACGACTGGCAGAAATTCGCCAATCTCCGCGCCTATTACGCCTTCATGTGGGCCTATCCCGGCAAGAAGCTGTTGTTCATGGGCCAGGAATTCGCCCAGCGCGAGGAATGGTCGGAAGACCGTCCGCTCGACTGGCATCTGCGGTGCAGCCATGCACATGAAGGCGTCCGCTCATTGGTTCGCGACCTGAACCATCTCTATCGCGACACGCCTGCGCTCCATGCCCGCGACTGCGAGCGCGAAGGTTTCGAATGGCTGGTGGCCGACGACAGTGCGCAATCGGTCTTTGCCTGGCTGCGCAAGGCACCGGGTGAAAAGCCGGTCGCGGTCATCGCCAACATGACGCCGGTCGCCCGCGCGCCCTATCGCCTGCCGCTGCCGCATGACGGCCGCTGGACCGAGGTGCTGAACTCCGACGCGACGCAATATTGGGGCTCGGGCCTTGGCAATATGGGCGGCGTGGATGCCAGCGACGGCGCAGCCTGGGTGACGCTGCCGCCGCTGGCGACTGTCATGCTGCGCTTCGACGGCTGATCTGGATCGAGACTTTTACAAGAATACCAACGCCTCGCCTGCGCGTTGCGACATGAACACAAGGGACGGGAGACGGACGATGGACCTGAGGCGCGGACAACCGCTGGCGCGCGATGCCATGGCCTATGTGCTGGCGGGCGGTCGTGGCAGTCGCCTGATGGAACTGACCGACACCCGTGCCAAGCCCGCCGTCTATTTTGGCGGCAAGGCCCGAATCATCGACTTTGCTTTGTCCAACGCGATCAACTCCGGCATCCGCCGCATCGGCGTGGCGACCCAGTACAAGGCGCACTCGCTGATCCGCCACCTTCAGCGCGGCTGGAACTTCCTGCGCGACGAACGCAACGAGAGCTTCGACATCCTGCCCGCCAGCCAGCGGATCAGCGAATTCCAATGGTATGAGGGTACGGCCGACGCGGTGTTCCAGAATATCGACATCATCGAAAGCTATGCGCCCGAATTCATGGTCATCCTGGCGGGCGATCACGTCTACAAGATGGACTATGAGCTGATGCTCCAGCAGCATTGCGACAGTGGTGCCGACGTCACCGTCGCCTGTCTGGAGGTCTCGCGCGAGGAAGCGAGTGCGTTCGGCGTGATGCATGTCGACGAGACCGACCGCATCGTCGATTTCGTCGAAAAGCCCGCCGATCCGCCCTCCATTCCCGGCAATCCGGGCGTGTCGCTGGCGTCGCTGGGCATCTATGTCTTCCGCACTGCCTTCCTGTTCGAGCAGCTGCGCCGTGATGCCGAAACACCCGGCTCCGCCCGCGACTTCGGCAAGGACATCATCCCCTATCTGGTCGAGCATGGCAAAGCCCAGGCGCACCGCTTCTCCGCCAGCTGTGTCCGCTCGGAGGACGAACCCGGCGCATATTGGCGTGACGTCGGCACCGTCGACGCCTATTGGGAGGCCAGCCTCGACCTGACCGACGTGGTGCCGCAGCTCGACCTGTACGACCGCAGCTGGCCGCTCTGGACCTATGCCGAGATCACGCCGCCCGCCAAGTTCGTTCATGATGTCGAGGGACGGCGCGGATCGGCGGTGGCCAGCCTGATCGCGGGCGATTGCATCGTGTCGGGATCGTCGATCAACCGCTCGCTGCTGTCGACCGGGGTTCGCACGCACAGCTATGCGTCGCTCAACGAGGCCGTCGTCCTGCCCTTCTGCCAGATCGGACGGGGAGCCCAGTTGCGGCGGGTGATCCTCGATCGTGGCGTCAAAATTCCCGACGGCTTGGTGGTCGGGGAAGACCCGGTGCTCGACGCGCATCGGTTCCGGCGCACCGACAAGGGCATCTGCCTGATCACCCAGCCGATGATCGACCGTCTGGCCAACTGAAAGTCCCCATGACCCTTTCCGTCCTGTCGGTCGCCTCGGAGGCGTTCCCGCTCATCAAGACCGGCGGCCTCGCCGATGTGGTCGGCGCGCTGCCCGAGGCGCTGGCGCCGCACGACATCGCCGTTACCACGCTGATCCCCGGCTTCCCCAAGGTGATGCGCGCGATCGGCGAGGACGCCCCGCGCGTCCATCACTGGACGCACATCATCGGCACCGAAGCATATCTGCGCGAGGCGATGATCGGCACGCACCGGCTGCTGGTGATCGAGGCGCCGCAGCTTTGGGAGCGCGAGGGGCTTCCCTATGTCGATACCGGCGGAAATGACTGGCACGACAATTGGCGGCGCTTCGCGGTGCTGGCGCGCGCGGGCGCGGACCTCGCCTCGGGCGCTGTGCCGGGGTACGATTTCGACCTGCTCCACGCGCATGACTGGCAGGCCGCGCTCGCCCCCGCCTTTCTCCACTATGCGCCCGGCCCCGGCAAGGTCGCCAAGAGCATCGTCACCATCCACAATATCGCCTTTCAGGGCTCGTTCGCGGCGCACCACTTCCCCGATCTGGGCCTGCCCCCCGAGGCGTGGAGCGTCGACGGCGTCGAATATTATGGCCAGATCGGCTATCTGAAGGCGGGCCTGCGGACGGCGGATGCGATCACCACGGTCAGCCCGACCTATGCCGAGGAAATCCACCGGGTTCAGTATGGCATGGGGCTGGAGGGCCTGATCGCCGCGCGCGCCGAATGCGTCAGCGGCATCGTCAACGGCATCGACCCCGCCATCTGGAGTCCCAAGGCCGACCCCGCCCTGCCCGCCCCCTTCACCGTCGACACGCTGGACGACCGCATCGCCAACAAGCGCGCGGTCGAACAGGCGTTCGGGCTGGACGAGGATGACAGCCCGATCTTCACCGTCATCAGCCGCCTGACCTGGCAAAAGGGCATGGACGTGCTGGTCGAGGTGATCGACGATCTGGTGGCGCTGGGCGGACGGCTGGTCGTACTGGGGACCGGCGACCCGGCGCTGGAGATCGCCTTCGCCACGGCGGCCCTTCGCCATCCGGGCCGCGTCGCGGTGCGCATCGGCTATGACGAGCCGGTCTCGCATCTGCTTCAAGGCGGGTGCGACGCGATCGTCATCCCCTCGCGGTTCGAGCCGTGCGGGCTGACCCAGCTCTATGCGCTCGCCTATGGCTGCGTTCCCGTGGTCGCGCGTACGGGCGGGCTGGCCGATACGATCATCGACGCCAATGAGGCCGCGCTGGCCATGGGCGTGGCGACCGGGCTTCAGTTCGATACTGTCACCGCCGACAATATTGTTGCCGTGCTGCGTCGCACAATGAGACTCTATGCCGACCAAGACCAATGGCGGACCATCCAGGTCAATGGCATGAATGCCGACTATAGCTGGCACCATAGCGGCCGCCACTATGCCGAACTCTATCGATCCGTGCTGGGGAACCCATGATCAAGACCGTCGCGACTGAGCCCTATCTCGACCAGAAGCCGGGCACCTCGGGCCTGCGCAAGAAGGTTCGCGTCTTTCAGCAGCGCAACTATGCCGAGAATTTCATCCAGTCGACGTTCGATGCGCTGGGCGATGAAAAGACCGGCCAGACGCTGGTGATCGGCGGCGACGGTCGCTTCCTGAACCGCGAAGTGATCCAGGTCGCGATCCGCATGGCGGCGGCGAACGGCTTTGCCCGCGTCGTGGTCGGCCAGGGCGGCATCCTGTCGACGCCTGCGGCCAGCAACGTGATCCGCCAGCGTAAGGCGCTGGGCGGTCTGGTCCTGTCGGCCAGCCACAATCCGGGCGGGCCGGACGAAGATTTCGGCATCAAGTACAACATCTCGAACGGCGGCCCCGCGCCGGAAAAGGTGACCGACGCGATCCACGCCAACACCAAGTCGATCAGCCGCTGGCTGACCGTCGAGGCCGACGACATCGACCTCGACACGCCGGGCGAGGTGACGGTCGGGGACATGACGGTCGAGGTGATCGACTCGGTCGCCGACTATGCCGCGCTGATGGAGAGCCTGTTCGACTTCGCCGCGATCCGAAAGGCGGTCGAGGGCGGCTTTACCATGTCGTTCGACGCGATGAGCGCGGTGACCGGGCCGTACGCGACCGAGATTCTGGAAAACCGACTGGGCTTCGCCAAGGGCACGGTGAAGAACGGCACCCCCCTTCCCGATTTCGGCGGCCATCACCCCGATCCCAATCTGGTCCATGCTAGGCAATTGTACGACCGGATGATGGCCCCCGACGCACCCGATTTCGGGGCGGCCTCGGACGGTGACGGCGACCGCAACCTGATCATCGGGCGCGGCCGCTTCATCACGCCGTCGGACAGCCTGGCGATGCTGGCGGCGAACGCACATCTGGCGCCCGCCTATGCCGGTGGCCTGAAGGGTATCGCCCGCTCGATGCCGACCAGCGCCGCCGCCGACCGCGTGGCCGAGAAGCTGGGCATCCCGGCCTATGAGACGCCGACGGGCTGGAAGTTCTTCGGCAACCTGCTGGATGCAGGCATGGCGACGATCTGCGGCGAGGAAAGCGCAGGGACCGGCTCGGACCATGTGCGCGAGAAGGACGGGCTGTGGGCGGTGCTGCTCTGGCTCAACATCCTTGCCACCTCGGGCAAGTCGGTGGACCAGATCGCCCGCGATCACTGGGCGACCTATGGCCGCAACTATTATGCGCGCCACGACTATGAGGGCGTCGAGAGCGAGCGCGCCGATGCGCTGATGGCCGATCTGCGCGCCAAGCTGGCCACCCTGCCGGGCGAGACGTTCGCGGGGCTGACGGTCGAGGCGGCGGACGACTTCGCCTATACCGACCCGACCGATCAGTCGGTCAGCCGCAACCAGGGCATTCGCGTGTTGTTCGTGGGCGGCAGCCGCGTGGTGTTCCGTCTGTCGGGCACCGGCACCAGCGGCGCGACGCTGCGAGTGTATCTGGAGCGTTATTCCGCCGATCAGCTCGACCGCGAGACGCCGGAGATGCTCGCCGACATCATCGCGGCGGCGGACGAGATTGCCGGGATCACCCAGCATACCGGCCGCACCGAACCCGATGTGGTGACCTGATCCTACATCATTCCTCCCCTGCAAGGGGAGGGGGACCGCGGCGAAGCCGTGGTGGAGGGGTGTCACCCTCTCGATAGCGCGACACCCCTCCGTCATCGCTAGCGCGATGCCACCTCCCCTTCCAGGGGAGGAATTGCAATGCTGTCGCCATGACGAATCAGCCCTACCCCCTTGGTGCCACCCCCGTCCCCGGCGGCACCCGCTTCGCCGTGCGCTCGACCGCCGAGCGGGTGGAGCTATGCCTGTTCGACGGCGCAGACGAACGCCGTCTCGCCATGACCCGCGACGGCGATGTGTGGACCGCTACCGCCCCGGGCACGAACCATCTCTATGGCTACCGCGCGCACGGGGAATACGACCCGGCCCGCAACCTGTGGTTCGACCCTGCCAAGCTGCTGGTCGATCCTTACGCGCTAGAACTCGACCGCCCCTTCATCCAGTCGCCGCGTCTGGCGGCCTATGGCGAAGACACCGCCGACATCGTCCCCCGCGCCCGTGTCGTCACACCGCTGACCGACACCCCCGCTCGGCCGCTGTTCCGGCCGGGCGGGCTGATCTACGAACTCAATGTGCGTGGTTTCACCATGCGCCATCCCGCCATCCCGCCCGAACAGCGCGGCACCTTGGCGGCGCTCGCCCATCCCGCCGTGCTGGACCATCTGCGCAAGCTGGGCGTCGCGGCGGTGGAGCTCATGCCGATCACCGCTGCGATAGACGAGCGCCATCTGCCGCCGCTCGGCCTGCGCAATGCCTGGGGTTACAACCCGGTGGTGCCGATGGCGCTGTGCCCGGAGCGGGTGCCGGGCGGCGTCGCCGAACTGGTCTCGACCGTCGCGGTGCTGCGGCAGGCCGGGATCGGCGTTATCCTCGACCTCGTGTTCAACCATATGGGCGAGAGCGACATCCATGGCGGCACCCTGTCCTTTCGCGGGCTGGACCCGGATGCCTATGCGCGGACGACGGACGGCACGCTCATCAACGACGCAGGCACCGGCAACACGCTCGACGCCAGCCGCCCCGGCGTCCGTGCGATGATCCTCGACAGCCTGCGCCATTTCGCGCGGGCAGGCGTGGACGGCTTCCGCTTCGACCTGGCCCCGGTGCTGGCACGCGGACCGGGCTTCGACGCCCGCGCGCCCATCTTCGCCGAGATCGCCGACGATCCGATCCTGTCGACCCGCGTCATGATCGCCGAACCTTGGGATATCGGCCCCGGCGGCTATCAGCTCGGCAACTTCCCGGATCACTGGCTGGAGTGGAACGACAAATATCGCGATCAGCTCCGCCGCTTCTGGCGCGGCGACGAGCGGGCGGGCGATCTGGCGACACGGATCGCAGGCTCGGCGGATATATTCAGCAGCACCGCCAGCCGCTCGGTCAATTTCGTCGCGGCGCATGACGGCTTCACCCTCGCCGATCTGGTCGCCTATGCCCAGCGCCACAATCACGCCAATGGCGAGGACAATCGCGACGGGCATGGCGACGAGGTGTCGTGGAACCATGGGCAGGAAGGGGCGACAGATGATCCCGCCATTCGCGGCGCCCGCACCCGCTCGGTACGCGCGATGCTCGCCACATTGTTCCTGTCGCGCGGCACCCCGATGCTGACCGCCGGCGACGAGTTCGGCCGCAGCCAGAACGGCAACAACAACGGCTATGCCCAGGATAACGAGACGACCTGGCTCGACTGGGAGGCTCGCGACGCGGCGCTGGAGGATTTCGTCGCACAGCTCAGCGCCTTTCGCCGGGACCTACCTCTGGATTGGACCGACTGGCTGGCCGGGGGCGAGTGGCGCAACCTATCCGGTGGCCCGATGACGCCGGAGGATTGGGACGAGGGCGAAGGCTTTGCGCTTCATCTGCCAATCGGCGACGAAAAGCTGATCCTGCGCTTCGATCACAGGCACGGAGTCTCCGCGATCAGGGGGCGAGTGCTGGAAAGCTAAGACGCGACGGTATCGCATTGCTCCGCTCCCCTGAAGGGGAGGGGCTTAACCCTTGCTCACGGCGTCGCCATCGGTCCCATCAGATTGTGGTTCAGATGCCCCATGATCCAGATCGAGCCCAACAGCACCAGCGCCACGATCAGGATGCCGAACAGCAGCGCCAGCACATTGTTGCTGTTGTCCGGCCCGGTCGTGATGTGGAGGAAGAACACCAGATGCACCCCCATCTGCCCGATCGCCAGCGCGACCAATGCGGCGGGGACGGCGGGGCCCCAGACGATATCGAACTGCACCAGCGCAAAGGACGCCGCCGTCAGGATCGCGGCGGCGACAAGCCCGATCGCATAGCTGCGGATGCCGCCGACGACCGAGTCCTTCTCGCTTTCCACGCCCGGCGCGGTTTCGTCGCGGGCCATTTCCTCGTCGGGCCGCTCGCTCATCCGCGCACTCCCATCAGGTAAACCATGGTGAACAGCGCCACCCAGATGATGTCGAGCGCGTGCCAGAACAGGCTGAAGCACAGGATGCGGCGCAGGATATCCTCGCGGAACCCCTTGGCCCAGGCCTGCGCCATCATCGTCGTCAGCCAGAGCATCCCCAGCAGGACGTGCAGCCCATGGCACCCCACCAGCGCGAAAAAGGCCGACAGGAACGCACTGCGCCCCGGCCCCGCCCCCTCCCCGATCAGATGGAGGAACTCATAGGTCTCCAGCGCCAGGAAACCCGCACCGAGCAATCCGGTCGCCGCCATCGCGATCTGGAACCAGCGCATGTCGCGCGCCAGCGTGGCGATCCCCGCCAGCCCGCAGGCGAAGCTGGACAGGAGCAGCAGCACCGTCTCCGTCTCGACCAGCTTCAGCTCGAACAGGTCCTTGCCCGAAGGACCGCCCGCCGTCGCGTCCTTCAGCACCGCATATCCGGCGAAGAAGCAGGCGAACAGGATGAAGTCCGACAGCAGGAAGATCCAGAAGCCATAGGACACCACGACCCGCTTGGGCGCGGGGCCGTCCGGGTTCGGCTCGGCCGAACGGCCCAGCTTGTTGGGATCATGCGTCTGCGCCGCCCCGCTCATGACAGCGCCTCTTCCGGCAGGTCGAGCAGCGTCGCCTTGCTGCGGCGGCGGGCCTGGTCCAGCCGTTCGACCTCCTCGACCGGGATTTCATACTCGGCCTTGTCCCGCCATGCGAAGACGATGAACGTCCCCCACGCGCCGAAGAAGCCCAGAACCACCAGCCACCAGATATGCCAGATCAGCGCAAAGCCCATGGCCGTGGCGAAGAAGGCCGCGACGATCCCGGTCGGCGAATTGCGCGGCATCTCGATCGGTTCGTAATCGGGGCGATCGGACAAGGCGCGGTTCTCGCGCGCCTTCGCCTTGATGCCCCAATAGGCTTCCTCGCCCTTCACATCGGGCAGCACCGCGAAGTTGAAGGCGGGCGGCGGCGAGGTGGTGATCCACTCCAGCGTGCGCCCGTCCCACGGGTCGCCGCTCTCGTCGATCTGGTCGGCCCGCGTCTTGATCGAGACGTAGAGCATCATGATCTGGCAGGCGATGCCGGCGGCGATCAGCAGCGCGCCGACGCCCGCGACCAGCAGCCAGGGATGCCAGCCCGGCACGTCATAATGCTGCATCCGCCGCGTCATGCCCATCAGGCCCAGCACATAGAGCGGCATGAAGGCGACGTAGAAGCCACTGATCCACAGCCAGAAGGCGCGCTTGCCCCAAGTCTCGTCCAGCGTGAAGCCGAACATCTTGGGAAACCAGAAGGTGAACCCCGCAAAGGCCCCGAACAGCACGCCGCCGATGATGACGTTATGGAAATGCGCGACCAGGAACAGCGAGTTGTGCAGCACGAAATCGGCCGGGGGCACCGCCAGCATCACGCCGGTCATGCCGCCGATCACGAAGGTCACGATGAACCCGATCGACCACAGCATCATCGACGTATAGCGGATGCGCCCGCCATACATGGTGAACAGCCAGTTGAAGACCTTCACCCCGGTCGGCACGGCGATGATCATCGTCGTGATGCCGAAGAAACCGTTCACATCGGCCCCCGCCCCCATGGTGAAGAAATGGTGCAGCCAGACCATGAAGGACAGGATGCAGATCACCATGGTCGCGATGACCATCGAGCGGTATCCGAACAGCGGCTTGGACGAGAAGGTCGAGATGATCTCGGAAAACACGCCGAAGGCGGGCAGGATGAGGATGTAGACTTCCGGGTGGCCCCAGGCCCAGATGAGGTTGACGAACATCATCTGGTTGCCGCCCGCTTCGGGCGTGAAGAAGTGGAAGCCGAGATAACGGTCGAGGATCAGCATGCCGAGCACGGCGGTCAGCACCGGAAAGGCCGCGACGATCAGCAGGTTGGAGGCCAGCGAGGTCCAGGTAAACATCGGCATCCGGCTGTAACCCATGCCGGGTGCGCGCATCTTCAATATGGTGGTGACGAGGTTCACACCCGACAGCAGCGTCCCCATCCCCGATATCTGGAGCGCCCAGAGATAATAATCGACACCGACGCCGGGGGAGAAGCGCAACTCCGACAGCGGCGGATAGACCAGCCAGCCGGTCTTGGCGAACTCGCCGATGACCAGGCTCATATTGATGAGCAGCGCGCCACTGGCGGTCAGCCAGAAGCTTACCGAGTTGAGCGTCGGAAACGCCACGTCGCGCACGCCGAGTTGCAACGGCACGACGAAGTTCATCAGTCCGATCATGAACGGCATCGCCACGAAGAAGATCATGATCGTGCCATGCGCCGAGAAGATCTGGTCGTAATGATCGGGCGGCAGATAGCCTTCATTGCCATAGGCGATCGCCTGTTGCGACCGCATCAGCAGCGCATCCGAAAAGCCGCGCAGCAGCATGACGCCTGCCAGCAGACAATACATGACGCCGATCCGCTTATGGTCGACGCTCGTGATCCATTCGCTCCAAATGTAGGGTAGATGCCCGCGCCGCCACACCCAGATGAAGACGCCGAGCAGGACCAGCCCGATGACGCCCGCCGACACCAGGGGCAGCGGTTCGTGGAACGGGATCGAGTCCCAGCCGAGCTTGCCCGTGAAACTCATTGCTCGCGCCCGTCCTTGGCCTTCTCACCCTCGGGCGCGCCGTTCCTCATGACGATCTGGTCGTAAAGGCCGGGCTGGAGCCGGGGATAGCTGGCGGGGCGGACATTGCGACTGGGATGCGCCATCGCGACGAACTCGTTCCAGTCGAGCGTCTTGCCCTGCCCTCCCTGCGCGGTCGCGACGAAGCGATCGAAGCTCGCCTGGGGAACCGCATCGACGAAGAAGTCCATATCGGCAAAGCCCTCCCCGCTATAATGCGCCGACAGCCCGCGATAGCGCCCGGCCTTGTCCGCGCGCAGGTGAAGCGTCGAGTCCATGCCCGACATGGCGTAGATCTGGCTGCCCAGCTGCGGCACGAAGAAGCTGTTCATCACGCCTGCCGAGGTGATGCGGAACTTCACCGGCGTGCCGACCGGCACGACCAGCCGGTTGATCGTCGCGATCCCCTGTTCGGGATAGAGGAACAGCCATTTCCAGTCGGTCGCGACGACCTCGATGGTCATCGTCCTGGCCTTGGACGCGATGGGCTTGGGCGGGTCGAGATCGTGGCTGCCGATCCAGGCGATGCCGCCCAAAAACATGATCGCCAGCGCGGGAATCGACCAGACCAGCAGCTCCAGTCGCCCCGAATAGGCCCATTCGGGCAGATGCTTGGCGCGGGTGTTACCCGCCCGGAACCACCAGCCGAAGGCGAAGGCCAGGATGATGACCGGCACCACGATGGCCAGCATCACCGCCAGCGAGTTGAAGAAGATGCTGCGCTCGCCCGCCGCGATCGGTCCGGCGGGGTCCAGGATGCCCGGCTCACAGGCGGAAAGGACGACGCACAACCCAAGGCACGCAAAACGCGCGGGAATTTTGGCGAGGCGCGGATCGCGGATCATTCAGCGGGTGAACGGCGGCCTCCTGCTTTCGTTCCGCCCCCGCAAAGGGATCAGGCGGCGAGTCTTTGCCCCTCGCCGTCGTCGCTGTCATTGGCGGGCCGCTCCACCCGGCGCGGGCGAGCGGTCCGGCTGGCGGACATCCGCCCGGCCCAGCGGCCGAAAACAGGCCAGCGCGCCAGCATCGAGGAGGACAGCACCGCCGCCATGACCAGTTCGGCCACCCCGCCCCATTCGATCGCCGAGGCGAGCATGACCAGATCGCCCATCGGCGCGGCCGCCGCGGCCAGCATGCGAATCTCGTCGATCTCGAACCAGATGGCGAGGCCCAGCAGCGCGATCCCCAGCGCCATCATCGCCCAATGCCCCGGCCGGACCCGGCCGAGCAGCCGCGCGGGGGCCTCGACCAGCATGGCCGCCAGCCAGCGGCTGATGGGCAGATCCGGCCAGACGTGAAGCGTGATCGTCAGCCCCAGTAGCAACAGCGTCGCGGTCATATCATCCCCCTTCGAGGGTTCGATTATGGCGCGCCCCCGCCATTTTACCAGAGGCATGACGCCGCTATGCTCGTGCGATGACTCTGCGCAGCGCCCTGTTCCTCCCCGCCTCCAACCCCCGCGCCATCGTCAAGGCGCGTAGGCTCGACAGCCATGCGGTGATCCTCGACCTGGAGGATGCGGTCGCCCCCGACGCCAAGGCCGTGGCGCGCGACGCGGCGGTGGCGGCGGTGTGCGAGGGGGGCTTTGGCGAGCGGGTGTTGGTCGTGCGGACGAACGGGTTCGACAGCCCCCATGCGGCCGACGATCTTGCCGCGCTGGCAGAGGCGTGTCCGGCGGCGGTGCTGATCCCCAAGGTCGACGATGTCGCGACCCTGGCCGCCGCACGGGCGGCGCTGGGGCCGGACGTGCCGCTCTGGGCGATGATCGAGACGTGTCGCGGAATCCTGTCGCTGGGCGCGATCGCGGGAGCCGCGAGGGAGTTGGGGCTGACCGCCCTGATCGCGGGGACGAACGATCTGGCGAAGGAGATGCGCCTGCCCTCGCCCCCCGCGCCCGAGGCGTTGCTGCCCTTGCGCGTCCAGATCGTCGTCGCCGCCCGAAGCGCCGGGCTGATTGCGCTGGACGGCGTATGCAACGCCCTCGACGCACCCGATCGGCTGGCCGCGGAATGTGCCGAAGGGCGGCGTCTGGGCTTCGACGGCAAGACGCTGATCCATCCCAACCAGATTGCCGCGGCGAATACGGGCTTCGGCCCGGACGCGGCCGAGATCGCTTGGGCGCGGAGGGTGGTGGAGGCCTTCGCCGATCCCGAGCAAGCGGCGCTGGGCGCGATCCGGCTGGATGGCCAGATGGTCGAACGCCTGCATCTGACGGAAGCGGAGCGCATCTTGGCGCTCGGCCAGCGGTCGGTCGAATAAACGCCCCTCACCCTTCCCACCCGCTATCGCGGGCGGGCCCCTTCCCTCTCCCGCCGGGAGAGGGAGGGAGGCGCAAAGCGCCGGAAGGGTGAGGGTGTGTCGGCTTACTCCAGCTCCAGAATCACCGCATCGACGGCCAGGCTATCGCCGGTTTTGGCGGAGATGGTCTTGACGGTGCCCGTCTTGGCGGCGCGCAGGATGTTTTCCATCTTCATCGCCTCGACAACGGCGAGCGGCTGGCCGGCCTCGACCTGGTCGCCCTCGGCGACGTCGAGGCGGACGAGGAGGCCCGGCATGGGGGCGATGAGGAACTTCGACAGGTCGGGCGGCACCTTTTCGATGAGGTGCTGGGCGTAGGGCGCGGCGCGGGCGGGGAGCACGCGGACCGTGTGGCTGGCCCCGCGGGTGGTCAGGCGGAAGCCGGTGCGGGTCTTGGCGATGCGGACGTGGAGGGCCTCGCCGGCCTCGTCCTCGACCGCGATCATCCGGTCGCCGGGGGTGTAGGCGATGGCGAGGTCGAGCTCGGCGCCGTCGACGTTCAGGCCCTCGGTCGAGACGTTGACCGCATGGTCCGCTCCCCCGATCCGCACCGTCCAGTCGGCGGGCGGTTGCAGGCGGTGGCCGAGCTGGCCGTCGATGCGGCGGGCGCGGTCGGCTTCGGCGGTGGCGGCGAAGGCGGCGACGGCGGCCAGCGTCCGGGTCAGTTCGGCCGACGCGGGCGCGCCCTGGAAGCCATCGGGATATTCCTCGGCGATGAAGCCGGTCGACAGCGTGCCCGAGCGGAAGCGCGGATGCTGCATCAGCGCGGAGACGAAGTCGATATTGGTCCCCGGCCCGACGATCTCGAACGCGTCGAGCGCGGCGATCTGCGCGTCGATCGCGGCTTCGCGGGTGGGTGCCCAGGTGACCAGCTTGGCGATCATCGGGTCGTAGAACATGCTGACCTCGCCGCCCTCGGCCACGCCGTCGTCGACGCGCACGCGCACGTCGTCATCGGCCTGCTCGGCGGGCGGGTTGTAGCGGACCAGCCGCCCGGTCGAGGGCAGGAAGCCGCGATAGGGGTCCTCGGCATAGACGCGATTCTCGATCGCCCAGCCGGTCAGCGTCACATCGTCCTGGCCGAACGCCAGCTTTTCTCCCGCGGCGACGCGGATCATCTGCTCGACCAGATCGAGCCCGGTGATCTCTTCGGTCACGGGATGCTCGACCTGGAGCCGGGTGTTCATCTCGAGGAAGTAGAAGCTCTTGCCGCTCGTATCCGCCCCCGACACGATCAACTCGACGGTACCCGCCGAATAATAGTCGACCGCCCGCGCCAGCGCGACCGCCTGCTCGCCCATGGCGCGGCGCATCTCGGGGGTAACGAAGGGCGACGGGGCTTCCTCGACCACCTTCTGGTGGCGGCGCTGGACCGAGCATTCGCGCTCGCCGAGATAGACGATGTTGCCATGTTGGTCGCCCAGCACCTGGATNCCGCCCATCGGGACGGGACGAAGGGCGACGGGGCTTCCTCGACCACCTTCTGGTGGCGGCGCTGGACCGAGCATTCGCGCTCGCCGAGATAGACGATGTTGCCATGTTGGTCGCCCAGCACCTGGATCTCGATATGGCGGGGGCTCTCGATGAACTTCTCGATGAAGACGCGGTCGTCGCCGAAGCTGGCCAGCCCTTCGCGCTTGGTCGCCTCGAAGCCTTCGCGGACATCCGCCTCGGACCAGGCCAGGCGCATGCCCTTGCCGCCGCCACCGGCGCTGGCCTTCATCATTACGGGGAAGCCGATGTCGGAGGCGATGCGCACCGCCTCCTCGGTATCGGCGATCTCACCCAGATAGCCGGGGACGACATTGACGCCCGCCGCCTTGGCGAGCTTCTTCGACTCGATCTTGTCGCCCATCGCGGCGATGGCGCCCGGCGGCGGGCCGATGAACACGACGCCCGCCTCGGCACAGGCCTTTGCAAAGCTCTCGCGCTCGGACAGGAAGCCATAGCCGGGATGGATGGCATCCGCGCCGGTCGCCTTGGCAGCGGCGAGGATCAGCTCGGCCTTGAGATAGCTCTCGGCGGCGGGCGCGGGGCCGAGGCGTACCGACTCGTCAGCCAGCCGGACATGCGGCGCACCGGCATCGGCGTCGGAATAGACCGCGACGGTGGCGATACCCAGGCGGCGGGCCGTGCGGATCACCCGGCACGCGATTTCCCCGCGATTGGCGATCAGGATTTTCTGGAACACGGGGATACCTCTCCTTTTATGTCGTTGGTCCGTGTCGCCTGTTCCCCGGCGAAGGCCGGGGTCCAGTGTCTTCATGGTCGGTGGCGCGCCGTGCCGCCTCGGGGGGAGGCCTCTGCCACGCGCCATCGATCCTTCACCGCAACTGGGCCCCGGCCTTCGCCGGGGAACAGAAGAGTGAGCCGTAATTACTCCGCGGCGACCCGCATCGGTTCGGCACCTTCCATCGGCTTCAGGGACAAGCCGGAGGCGGCCGGACTGGCCTGGGNACCGCAACTGGGCCCCGGCCTTCGCCGGGGAACAGAAGAGTGAGCCGTAATTACTCCGCGGCGACCCGCATCGGTTCGGCACCTTCCATCGGCTTCAGGCCCAGCTTGGCGAACAGCGCGGCGTCGGCATCGTCGCCCGCGTTGCCCGCAGTCAGCAACTTGTCGCCGGTGAAGATCGAGTTGGCCCCCGCCATGAAGCACAAAGCCTGGGTCGCGGCCGACATGCTCTCACGCCCAGCCGACAGGCGGACCATGCTCATCGGCATGGTGATGCGCGCGACCGCCACGGTGCGGACGAACTCGATATCGTCGATCCGCGCCAGCGGCGTATCGGCCAGCATGTCGCCCAGCACCGTGCCCTTGACCGGGACCAGCGCATTGACCGGCACGCTTTCGGGATGGCGCGGCAGGGTGGCGAGCGCGTGGACGAAGCCGACGCGGTCGCCCCGCGTCTCGCCCATGCCGACGATGCCGCCGCAGCACACCGAAATCCCCGCCTCGCGCACGTTGGACAGCGTCTCCAGCCGGTCCTCGAAGCAGCGCGTCGTGATGACGTTGGCGTAGTTTTCGGGCGAGGTGTCGATGTTATGGTTGTAATAGTCGAGCCCCGCCTCGGCCAGCCGCTGCGCCTGGGGCGCGTCGAGCATGCCCAGCGTCATGCAGGTCTCCAGCCCCATGGCCTTCACGCCCTCGACCATGGCGACGACCTTGTCCATGTCGCGCTCCTTGGGGCTGCGCCATGCCGCGCCCATGCAGAAACGCTGCGAGCCCGCCGCCTTGGCCTCGGCCGCCGCCGCCAGCACCGCCTGCACGTCCATCAGCTTTTCGGCCTTCACGTCGCTCTCCGCCGAGGCGCTTTGCGAGCAGTAACCGCAATCCTCGGGGCAGCCGCCGGTCTTGATCGAACACAAAGTGCACAGCTGCACCTCGTCCGCCGCATGATGCGCGCGGTGCACTTCGGCTGCACGGAAGAGCAGCTCGGGGAAGGGCAGGTCGAACAGCGCGGCGATCTCGGTGCGGGTCCAGTCGGTGCGCAAGGCCGCCTCGGGGCGAAGCGCGGTGGTCGTCGTCATTCCGTCATGTCCTGTCATTCGCCCGTCTCGGGCGGCATGTTATGGCCCAGCAGCCTCAGCACATCCTCGGCCGCCTTCACAAGATTGGTGCCGGGGCCGAATATCGCCTGCACCCCGGCATCGTAGAGCGCCTGATAGTCCTGCGCGGGAATAACGCCACCCGCGATGACCTTGATATCGGCGCGGCCCGCATCGCGAAGGTGGCCGATGAGTTCGGGGATCAGCGTCTTGTGCCCCGCCGCCAGGCTGGAGGCGCCGACGACGTCGACATCGCGGGTGAGCGCCACTTGCGCGGCTTCCTCCGGCGTCTGGAACAGCGCGCCGGGCACCACCTCGAACCCCAGATCGCCGAACATCGAGGAGACGAGGTTCGCGCCCCGGTCATGCCCGTCCTGGCCCATCTTGGCGACGAAGAGGCGCGGCTTGCGGCCCAAACGGCGCTCCAC